>NZ_JAUSMI010000087.1 GCF_030645145.1 Microcella sp.
CGACTTTCCGCCTCAGCCGCGGCCGGCTCGGGCCGAGGGGTCGCCTACCGTCGCTGCGCCGACGCGACCGCGCCCGCGCTCGCCGCGATGACGAGAGCGATCGCGGCGAGCTGCATGAACGACAGCAGCTGCCCGAGCACGATGAGCCCCGCGAGGGCGGCGACGACGGGCCCGAGGCTCGAGAGCACGCCGAACACTCGCGTCGGCATGGTCTTGAGCGCGATGAACTCGAGCGCGTACGGCAGCGCCGACGTCATGAGCGCGATGCCGGCGAAGACCGCGAGCAGCACCGGTTCCGCCACGACGGCCGCCGTCGCCGATCCCGCCCCGAACGGCACGACGATCACGGCCGCCACGACCATCGCGACGGCGAGCCCGTCGACTCCGCGCACGCTCGTGGCCCCGAGCCTGGCTGAGGCGAGGATGTAGAGGGCCCAGAAGGCGGCGGCCCCCGCGGCGAGGACGATGCCCGCGATCGCGACGGCACCCTGCGAGTCGAGGGCGAGCATCCCGACCCCGATGCCCGCGAGCACGACCCACAGCAGGTCGCGCGGTCGGCGCGTGCCGGCGACGGCGACGGCGAGCGGGCCGAGCAGCTCGACCGCGACGGCCACGCCGATCGGCACGCGCTCGATCGCGAGGTAGATGAGGCTGTTCATGCCCGCGAGACCGATGCCGAGGGCGACGACGCCGATCCACACGCGGCGGGTCCAGCCGCGCACCGAGGGTCGCAGGACGACGAGGAGGATCCCCGCCGCGAAGAGCAGGCGAAGGGATGCGGCGCCGAGGGCGCCGACCTCGGCGAACGTCGTGCCGGCGACGGCGTTGCCGAACTGCACCGAGACGATCGCGGCGATGGCGAGCGGCAGCGGGCCGATGCGCGGGCGTCGCGCGTGCGGGGCGGTCGCGCCCGGAGCGGTCGCGGCGGCGTCGGGGGTCACTCGTCGAGTATGCCGCCCGCGCGCAGAACCGCCCCGCTCCGTGAGGGAGCGGGGCGGTTCCGGGGTGCGTCGGCGACGCCCGAATCGCGCCGACGCGGGTCAGGCGGCGACTAGTCGGAGCTGCCCGGGGAGGCGACCGAGGCGGCCGAGGCGACCGACGCGGGCGAGGCGGGCGACACCGGCGACGCGACCGAGACCGGCGAGGCCGGGCTCACGGGCGAGGCGGGCGACACGGGCGACGGCACGCTCACCGGCGAGGCGACCGAGGCGGGCGACACGGGGGTCGCGGGCGAGATCGGCGAGACGGGGCTCGCGGTCGTCGCGGGCGAGGGGGTGACGATGCTGTCGCTCGAGATGTCGAAGGTGACGTCGGCACCGGGCGTCGCGGCCGACGAGCCGGGGCTCGTGAGTCCGGGGACGGACGTGTCGTCGCTCGTGAGGCCCATCTCGCTGGCGGTCGCGACGGCTCCACCGGCGATGACGCCGAGGCCGAGGGCCGAAGCGGCGCTGACGGCGATCCAGGTCTTCTTCTGCATGATGCTCTCCTTCATTCGGTTCGGGTCTGTGGGGGGAGGGGGCTGGCCTCCCGATGACTCAAGACTCGGGGCCGCGAATGAGACGCGAAGGAGACGCGGGTGAGAGGGTTCTCATCCACGGGACGCGGTCGCCGACCGTCGCGCGCCGTCAGCGCAGGGCGTCGCGCGCCGTCAGCGCAGGGCGTCCCGCGCCTGCTTGGCGGCCTTGACGGACTCGTACGCGTCGAGCGCCGCCTGCCGCGACTCGCGCAGGTCGACCATCGGCTCGGCGTAGTCCTCCGTGCCGGCCTCCGGAACCCACCGGTGCACGTACTCGCCGCGCGGATCGAACTTCTTCGCCTGCAGTTCGGGGTTGAACACGCGGAAGTACGGCGCCGCATCGGCCCCCGACCCCGCGACCCATTGCCACGACGCGGCGTTGCTCGCCTCATCGGCGTCGACGAGCGTGTCCCAGAACCACTCCTCGCCCGTGCGCCAGTCGACCTGCAGGTTCTTCGTGAGGAAGCTCGCGGTGATCATCCGCACCCGGTTGTGCATCCAGCCCGTGCGCCACAGCTGCCGCATCCCCGCGTCGACGATCGGGATGCCCGTCCGCCCGTGCCGCCACCGGTCGAGCTCGTCGTCCCCGGGCGTCGTCCACGGGAACGCGTCGAAGTCCGCCCGGTAGTTGCGCGTCGCGAGGTCGGGGTGGTGGAAGAGGATGTGGTAGCTGAACTCCCGCCAGCCGATCTCGCTCAGGAACTTGTCGCGGTTCTTCCGCGCCGCCGCGTCGAGACCGCCCCGCATCCGATGGCACACCTCGAAGGGGCTGATCTCGCCGAAGCGCAGGTGCGGGCTGAGCATGCTCGTCGCCCGCAGGCCCGGCTCGTCGCGGCGGTGGTAATCGGCGAGCACGTCCTCGGCGAACTCCTCGAGCCGCGCGTGCCCGCCCGCCGACCCGGGGGTCCAGGTCTCGCGCAGCCCCTCGGCCCAGTCGGGGCGGGTGGGCAGCAGACTCCACGTCTCGAGGTCGTCGCCGCCGGGCGCGAGGCCGTCGATGCGCGTCGGTGCCGGCAGGGGCTCGCGCGGCTCGGGGCGGCTGAGGCACGCCTTCCAGTAGGGGGTGAAGACGCCGTAGGGGCCGCCGGCGCCGGTCGTGATGGTCCACGGCTCGAACAGCAGCGAGGCCAGGAAGCTCGTCGCCTCGAGACCGTCGTCGGTCAGGCGCGACTTGAGAGCGGCATCCGTCTGCTTCGCCGCCCCGTAGCGGCGGTTCCAGTAGACGGCGTCGGCGCCGGTCTCCTCGATCAGCGAGCGGATGCTCGGCTCGGCCGCCCCGCGGCGCAGGGTCAGCGCGCCACCGAGGTCGGCGAGCTCCTCGCCGAGCCGCTCGAGCGAATGGTGCAGCCACCACCGGCTCGCGCCGCCGAGCGGGCGCACGCCGGGCGACTCCTCGTCGAGGAGGTAGAGCACGATGACGGGCCGGTCGCGCTCGACGGCCGCCGTGAGCGCCGGGTTGTCGGCGATGCGGAGGTCGTCGCGCAGCCACACGATGCTCGGTGCGCCTGACATGGTGATCAGGCTAGGGGGATGCAGGATAGCCTCACTGAGAGGTCACCGATGGTTTCACAGACACCGCCCTCCCCGGGCGCTTCCGCCGACGAGCGGCCGCCGAGCGAGCCGCATCCCGGCGCCGCGGAGCAGGCGGAGCCGGGGCGCGGCGCCCGCGGCCCCGACGTCTACCGGTATCCGGAGCCCGACACCGCGGAGCTCGCGGCGCGGCATGCGTGCATGACCGAGGTGGTCGACCTCATCGACGAGCTGGGCATCCGCGCCCTGCTCGCCGGGAACATCGTCTTCCCGCCGAACGGCTTCGGCGCCCCGGTGCTGCGGGCGGCCTTCAATCTCGTCGTCGATCCCGCGACGTGCCTCGAGCTCGCGGAGGCGCTCCTCGCCCGCGGATGGGTGGCCGCGCGCGTCCGCTGGTTCGGCATCCTGCCGCCTGCCGTCATCGCCCTGCAGGAGCCGCGCTCGGGCACGCTCCTGAACCTCTTCCCCCTCATCCCGGGGTTCTTCACCGACCCGCAGACGGTCTTCGAGCACGCGTGGGGGTACCGCTGCGAGATGATCGTCTTCGATCGCCGCGTGCCGATCACCGACCGCCTGCTGACGATGGTGCTCTCGGTGCACGACAACCTCGGCCCGCGCGCCGCGGCGCCGAGACCGGAGTCGGAGACCGGCCCGCTCATCGATCGGTTCGCCGCGCTCATCACGAACGACGAACTCGAGCGACTGCCGCGCCTCGTCCGCGGCGTCGGGGCGGAGGGCGTCATGCGCCGGCTCTTCGACGGGCTCGGCCTCCCGCCCGCGGCGACGCGACTGCCGTCGCGGAACTACGCGCGCGCCCGGTACGGGATCCCGGGCGCGGGAGTGCTTTCCCGCCTCCTGCTGCGCGCGATCGAGTCGAGCCCGGGGTACCCGGGCCTCGTGACGCGCGACGTCTGGATGGCGCGGCGATGGGCGCTGCTGCGGCTGCCGAGCGAGATCGCGGGCGCCGCGGTGTTCATCGCTCGGGCGCGACGCGCGCGACGCCGCCTCCTGCGCTCGCGCCTCGTCGCGGGCTAGCCCCGCAGTCGGCGGCAGAGGTCGGCGAGCTGCGCGAGCTCGCCGGGAGCGAGCGATGCGCCCACGCGGCGCGCGATCGAGTCGGCGTGGACGACGGCGACGCGCTTGAAGAGCTCCCACCCCTCGTCGGTGAGCGCGACGATCGTGCCGCGCGCGTCCGACTCGTCGGGCAGCTTCTGGACGAGCCCGCGCACGGCGAGCCGGTCGATGAGCCGCGAGACGCTCGGCTGGCTCAGCAGGAGGTGGGGGATGAGGTCGCGGATGCGCATCCGGCGCTCGGGGGCGCGGCTGAGATTGAGCAGCACGTCGTACTCGGTGAACGAGATCTCGGTGGTCGGGAACTCCGCGGTGAGCTGCCGCAGCACCGAGACCTGGGCGCGGAAGAGCGCCTCCCAGGCGTCGATGGCGAGCGACTTGTCGGTCATGGCTCAACTCTATGCACACGCATGCTCGTGCGGGTCGACGACATGACAAAGGCCCGGCCGCCGAGGCGAGCGACCGGGCCTTTCCCTTGCACCAAGAGTGTCCTGCAATCACATTCCGCGGTAGCTGCCACAGCAAACAACTAACGCTCGATCAATGTATAACGGTGAGGTAACGGTGTCTAGTTATCTGTTCGTTATTTTTCTGCGAGATTACCCAGAGCGGCTCAGGGGCGCTGCGTCGGGGTGGTCGGGTCGACCGGGGGGAGCTTCTGCGTCGGCTCGGCGGCGCCGGTCGTCGTCGGGCGCGTGGCCGTCGTACCGGTGGCCGAGCGCGGCGGAGTCGAGCTGCTCGACGAGCCGGAGCGGACCTCGTCGGCCTTCGCGCGCAGCTGCTCCTTGGCGCTCGGGCTCGAGCTCGCCTCCTCCTTGATGCGGGGCGCCTCGGCCTCGGCCTTCGACAGCCAGCCCTCCCAGCGCGCCTGCATCGGCTTGATGAGGCCGCCGCCGGCGCCGACGATGATGACGCCGCCGATGATCGCGAGCACCGTGATGAGCACGGGCGTCGTGACCGTCGTGGCGATCTCGACCTGGTTGAGCGCGGCCGTGATGCCGAGGAAGAGGATGAAGATGCTCGCGATGTTCGCGATGACCTTCCCGTACGAGAGCCCGCCGAGCATCCCCTGGATCAGGGTCTTCGCGCCGGCCGCGATGGCGGCCGCGACGATGATGATGATGATCGCGACGATCACGCGCGGCAGGAAGGCGATGATGCCCTCGAGCAGGTCGCTCACCGGGTTCGGCCCGAAGACGCCGAAGGCGAACTGCAGGACGAAGAGGACGAGCGTGTAGTAGACGATCTTCGCGATGATGTCGCTCGCGTCGAACTTGGATCGGTCGAGCGCCTTCTTCACGCCCCCGCGCTCGACGAGGCGATCGAACCCGACCCGCTCGAGCAGCTTCTCGAGGCCCTTCGCGATGAGCTTCGCGACGATGAGGCCGACGACGAGGATGATGATGAAGAGGAGGAGCTTGGGCAGGAAGTCGATGACATTCGCGAGCCCGTCTCTGACGATGACGTTGACGTCGTTCATGGAGGAAGCCTTTCGATGAGTGCTGTGCTCATCGAGAGTGCCCCTCGGCCGGGGGTGCGGTCAGGGGCTTGCGCTCCGGCTCGGAGTGGCTCACTATTGCGCGCGCGCCGCGGCTGCTGCTTCCCGGAGAGTGCGGCTGAGCGAGACGGCTAACCCACGCTCGCGGTCGGGTCAAGCCCATGCCGTGGCGCCTCGCGCCCTTTTACCGTGCTCGAATGCCCACCACCCCTGCCTCATTCGAGATCGACGACCAGAGCGGCCTCCCAGCCACACGACTGCGCCGGGCGATCACCGGTCCGCTGCTCTTCCTCTTCATCCTCGGCGACGTGCTCGGCGCCGGCATCTACGCGCTCACGGGGGTCCTCGCGAGCGAGGTCGGCGGCGTCATGTGGGCCTCGCTGCTCATCGCCCTCGCTCTCGCGCTCCTGACCGCCGGCTCGTACGCCGAGCTCGTGACGAAGTATCCGCGCGCCGGTGGCGCAGCGGTCTTCGCCGAGCGCGCCTTCGGTCGCCCCGTGGTGTCGTTCCTCATCGGCTTCTGCATGCTCGCGGCCGGCGTGACGAGCGCGGCCGGGCTGTCCCTCGCCTTCGCCGGCGAGTACCTGCAGGAGTTCGTGCCGGTTCCTGCGTGGATCACGGCCCCGCTCTTCCTCATCCTGGTCGCGCTCCTCAACGCGCGCGGCATCCGCGAGTCCCTCCGCTCGAACGCCGTCATGACCGTGATCGAGCTCACGGGTCTCCTCATCGTGATCGTCGCGGGCGCCGTCCTCCTCGGCGGCGGCGGGGGCGACCCCGCGCGACTCACCGAGTTCCCCGACGGCACGATCCCCGGGCTCGCCCTGCTCGGCGGCGCGATCATCGCGTTCTACTCCTTCGTCGGCTTCGAAGTGTCCGCCAACGTCGCCGAGGAGATGCGGAACCCGCGCCGCGACTATCCCCGCGCCCTCTTCGGAGCCCTCGCCACGGCCGGCGTCGTCTACGTCCTCGTCGCCGTCGCCGCGGGGGTCGCCACCCCGCCGAGCGAGCTCGCGGGCTCCACCGCCCCGCTCCTCGACGTCGTCGAGGCGACGGGATTCGGGATCCCCTCCTGGCTCTTCAGCGCGATCGCCCTCGTCGCGGTGGCGAACGGCGCGCTCCTCACGATGATCATGACGAGCCGGCTGGCCTACGGGATGTCCGAGCAGCGTCTGCTTCCGGGCTCGCTCTCGCGAGTGCTCCCGCAGCGGCGCACCCCCTGGGTCGCCATCATCGCGACGACGGCGGTCGCGATCGTGCTCACGCTCATCGGCGACCTCGCACTGCTCGCCGAGACGGTGGTGCTCCTCCTGCTCGTGGTGTTCATCTCGACGAACGTCTCCGTGCTGGTCCTCCGCCGTGAGCGCGTCGAGCACGAGCACTTCCGCGTCTGGACCCCCGTGCCCGTCCTCGGCATCCTGTCGTGCGTGCTGCTCATGACGCAGCAGGCGCCGCGAGTCTGGCTCACGGCGGGCATCCTGCTCGCCATCGGCGCACTGCTGCACCTCGGCGCCCGAGTCGCCGCACGTCGTCGCCCGGCACCGTCCGACGACGACGCGCGGCGCTAGAAGAAATCGGGCGAGGGCGTCGAGGAGTAGGTGATCGACACGTCGGCGTGGCGGTCGAAGCGGTAGCCGGCACCGCGGACCGTCCGCACGATGTCCTCGTAGCCGCCGAGCTTCGAGCGCAGGCGGCGGACGTGCACGTCGATCGTGCGCTCGTTCGGCACGTCGCCGTCGTCATCGGCGCCCTCCGCCCACAGCGACGAGATGAGCTCGCTGCGGTCGATCGTGCGGCCCTCGCGCAGCACGAGGTACTGCAGGAGCTCGAACTCCTTGTACGTGAGCGGAGCGGTCTCGCCGTCGAGGACGACGCGCTTGCGCGAGATGTCGATGACGACGCCGGGGACGACGCGCTCGGCTGGCGCGTCGCTGCGGCGGTAGCGCGCGAGTGCCGCAGGGTCCTGAAGGGCCAGTCGCACGACGTCGACGTCGCGACCGCCCGCACCGGTCGGAGCGAGGGCGACGGCCGCGTGGGTCTCGGAGCCCGGGGCGAGCTCGGCCGTCACGCGCTTGAGCTCGCTGACGAGACGCCCGAGCTCGATGCCGGCGGCGGCGGCCTTGCGCTCGTCGAGGCCCACGTAGAGCACGAAGCCGCGGGCCTCGCTGCCTGAGGGCATCGCGCGCGGCCGCGCACCCTCACCGGTTGCGGGCCGGGCGGTCTCGGCGGAGTCGAAGGGCTCGTGCGTGTCGGTCATCGGATTCCGATGCGGGAGTCGATCAGCGGACGGTGGTCGGCGGTCACGCGCGCGGTCGACGCGGATCGTCCGTGCGCGGCGGCATCATGCCGGCGTTCCCGAGGGCCTCGAGGGAGGTCAGGGGCAGCGCGTGGACGGTCATGCCCGCCAGTATCCTCGCCGCGCTCGCGCGCGGTCAAGGCGCCCCGCCGCCGCGCGACACACGCCGACACACGCGAACCTGGTTCGCGATCGAGGGGGCGGAAGGCGCTCAGCCGACCGTTCCGTAGAGGCGGTCGCCGGCATCCCCGAGCCCGGGAACGATGTAGCCGTGCTCGTTCAGCCGCTCGTCGAGAGCGCCGAGCACGATCGTCACGTCGCGGCCCTCGACGGCCTTCTCGATCGCGGCGAGGCCCTCGGGGGCGGCGAGCAGGCAGATCGCGGTGACGTCCTGCGCGCCGCGGTCGAAGAGGTACTCGATCGCCGAGAGCAGCGAGCCGCCCGTGGCGAGCATCGGGTCGAGCACGAAGCACTGACGGTTCGACAGGTCGTCGGGCAGGCGCTCGGCGTAGACGCTCGGCTCAAGGGTCTCCTCGTTGCGCACCATGCCGAGGAAGCCGACCTCGGCGCTCGGCACGAGCTTGACCATGCCGTCGAGCATGCCGAGACCCGCGCGCAGGATCGGCACGATGAGCGGGCGCGGCTCGGCGATCGCGAGGCCGACTGTCTGCGTCACCGGCGTCGTGATCGTGACCTCCTCGACGCGCACGTCGCGCGTGGCCTCGTAGGCGAGGAGCGTGACGAGCTCCTCCGTCAGCGCGCGGAAGGTCGGCGAGGGCGTGCGCTCGTCGCGGAGCACCGTGAGCTTGTGGGTGATCAGAGGGTGGTCGGCTACGTGCACTCGCATAGGCTCAATCTAACGGAGGTGGCGATGACCGCAGTGCCCGAGCGCGACCGCGAGGCGATGCGCGAGGCGCTCGCCGAGGCCCGCGCGGCTCTCGACTCCGCGGACGTGCCCGTCGGCGCCGTCGTGCTCGACGCGCAGGGCCGCATCATTGGTCGGGGGCGGAACGAGCGCGAGCGACTCGCCGACCCGACCGCCCATGCGGAGATCGTCGCCCTGCGGGAGGCGGCCACGGCATCCGGCGACTGGCAATTGAGCGGATGCACGCTCGTGGTCAGTCTCGAGCCCTGCGTGATGTGCGCCGGGGCCATCCTGTCGGCGCGCATCCCGCGCGTCGTGTTCGGCGCGTGGGACGACAAAGCCGGTGCGGCCGGGAGCGTGCTCGACGTGTTGCGCGACCGCAGCCTGCCGATCCGCGTCGACGAGGTCGTCGGGGGAGTCCTCGCCGACGAGAGCGCCGAGCTGCTCGGCGAGTTCTTCCGGGCGAGGCGCTGAGCCGGCTCGCGCCGTTCAGCGCCCGTCGGTCACCAGAAGACGGCGAGGATGACGTTGACGAGCGCGAGCCCGCCCGCGGCGTGGAAGAACGGCTTGATGTCCCGGTCGTTCGCGCCCTTCCGGGCACGCATCCACCCCAGAAGCGCCGCAGCGAAGACGCCGATCGCGATGACGAGCTTGACGGCGATCTTCACGTAGTCGATGTCTCTGTCGAGGGGTTCGGCAAGGCCCATCATGCCGATCCCCGTGACGAGCTGCGTGATCGCGCCGTAGAACATGGATGTGATCGCGAAGTTCTCGTTCGCCCGCATCTGCAGGAGGAACGGACCGACGATCGCGGCGAGGCCGATGAAGTGGCCTACGAGGAGGATCGAAAACGCAATGTCCATGGCCGCATCCTGGCAGAGAAGTGCTAGTCGGCGCCTCTGATGACGATGACGTCGGTCGGCGTGTCCATGTCGTCGCGCGGGCCCGCGATGTCGGGCTCGAGCACGATCGCCGAGATGCTGGGCATGGCGGCGCGGATGCCCGCCTTCACCTCGCGCAGGACGGCCACGACATCGGTGACGGGCGTCGAGGGGCCGAACCCGAGCACGGCCGTGACGAGCGACTCGGCGCCGTGCCGGTGGATGACGACCTCGCCGACGCTCTGCACGCCCGGCGTGAGCACGAGCACCTCGCGGATCGCGGCGGCCTCGCGCGGATCGACGCCCGCCGATCCCGCCGCCGGCGCTCCCGGCGTCGTGCTCGTGGTGTCTCCGGTCGCGCTCATGCCTTCGCCCTCCATCGGTCGATCCGCCGCTTGCCGTTGACCCTCCAACCTACACTCGTGGCATGAGCTCGCCACTGCCGTCCACCGCTATTCTGGGAACCGGCTCGATGGGAGGCGCGATCCTCGCCGGTCTCCGCCGGCCCGAGGTCGCGGTCGAGGGCGTGCGCGTCACGACGCGCACCGAGGCCTCCGCCGCCGCGCTCCGCGCACAGGGCGTCGAGGCCCGTGCCATCGAGCACGACAGCGCGGCGAACGCGTGGGCGGTCGAGGGCGCCCGCGTCGTCGTCCTGGGCGTGAAGCCCGTGCAGATCACCGACCTGCTCGCCGAGGTCGGGCCGGCTCTCGACCCCGAGGCGCTCGTCGTGAGCGTGGCCGCGGGCGTGACGACCGCCTCGATGGAGGACGTCGTCGACAACCCCGTCGTGCGGGCCATGCCGAACACCCCCTCGCTCATCGGCCGCGGAGTGACGGGGATCAGCGCGGGCTCGCGCGCCGATCGCTCGGAGCTCGCCCTCGCGACCGCGCTCTTCCGCACCGTCGGGACCGTCATCGAGCTGCCCGAGTCCCAGATCGACGCGCTCTCGACGGTCTCGGGGTCGGGCCCCGCCTACGTCTTCCTGCTCATGGAGGAGCTCACGCGGGCGGCGCAGTCGCTCGGCTTCGACGACGACGTGGCGCGGCTCATGGTGCAGGAGACCTTCCTCGGGGCGACGCTCCTCCTCGAGTCGACGGGCGCCGACCCCGAGGAGCTGCGCCGCCGCGGCACGAGCCCCAAGGGCACGACCGAGCGCGCGATCGCGGTCATGCAGGAGGCCGACCTCGGCGAGATGTTCGAGCGGGCGACCGCCGCGGCGCTCGCTCGGGCCCGCGAGCTCGCCGCCGGCGCGTAGCCGGCGAGCCCGCGCCGCCGCGCCGTGCGCGCCGTGGCCAGAGCGGCCATGGCGGCCGGGTAGCCGGCGAATAGGGACTCGCGCCCGTCTATCGGTCAGTTGTTGCGACGGCTTCAGGTGCGAGCGGTAACGAGTGACCGACAGGCGTGTCCGCGGGCGCCGCGACGAGACCGCCGCGCACCGGCTGGCTCCCGCCGCGCACCGCTGAACGTCTCCGCGCACCGGCTGGCTCCCGCCGCGCACCGCTGAACGTCTCCGCGCACCGCTGAACGTCTCCGCGCACCGCTGAACGTCTCCGCGCACCGCAGAAAGCCCTCCGTCGCCGGCCACGCAGCGGACCGCCTCGGTGGGAGGCGCTCCAGACCGGCCCTAGTTGTCGAGCGAGGCG
Source organism: Microcella sp. (assembly GCF_030645145.1). Taxonomy (GTDB): domain Bacteria; phylum Actinomycetota; class Actinomycetes; order Actinomycetales; family Microbacteriaceae; genus Microcella. Next base: position 11,298 of record NZ_JAUSMI010000087.1, read on the forward strand.
AAGCGGTCGATGTCGGCCTCGGTGCCCGACACGATGATGAGGTCGTGGTTCGAGACGACCGTCTGCTCGGTCGCGTAGGTGAAGGGCTTGCCCGGGCTCTTCACGCCCACGACGGTGATGCGGTACTTCGAGCGCACCTGCGACTCGGTGAGCGAGAGGCCGCGAATGGGCTTCGGCGGGTACATCTTCACGAGCACGAAGTCGTCGTCGAACTCGATGAAGTCGATCATGCGACCCGAGACGAGGTGCGCGACGCGCTCGCCGGCCTCGGCCTCGGGGTAGATGACGTGGTTCGCGCCGATGCGGGCGAGGATCTTGCCGTGCGACTGGCTGATGGCCTTCGCCCAGATCTGCGGGATCTTGAGGTCGACGAGGTTCGCGGTGATGAGCACGCTCGACTCGATCGACGAGCCGGTCGCGACGACCGCGATCGAGAAGTCCTGCGCGCCGATCTGCCGGAGGGCGTCGATCGATCGGGCGTCGGCCTGCACGGCGTGGGTGATGCGGTCGGCCCACTTCTGCACGAGGTTCGGATCCTCGTCGACCGCGAGCACCTCGCGACCGAGCCGCTGCAGCTGCCCCGCGGTCGCGGCGCCGAAGCGGCCGAGCCCGATCACGAGGACGGGGGCGTCGTGGCGGATGCGCTCAACCAACGATGGGCCTCTCTTCGGGGCGACGGAACAGCTGACGCCGCTGGCTCGCGGCGAGGGCCGCCGCGAGGGTCACTGTACCAACGCGCCCCGCCCACATCGTGGCCGCGAGGACGTACTTCGCCGACTCCTCGAGCTCGGGCCCGGTGAGACCCGTCGACAGGCCGCACGTCGCGAAGGCCGAGATGACGTCGAACAGCACCTGATCGAGCGGTGCCTTGGTGATGTGCAGCACGATGACGGTCGCCGTCGAGACGATCGTCGCGCCCCACAGCACGACGCTGACGGCGAGGCGGAGGACGTCGACAGGGATCCGGCGCTCGAACGCCTCCATGTCTTTCACACCACGGGCCTCGGCGAAGGCGGCGAGGAAGAGCACCGCGAGCGTCGTGACCTTGATGCCGCCCGCGGTCGAGGCCGAGCCTCCGCCGACGAACATCAGCATGTCCATGACGAGCAGCGTCGAACCGTGCATCTCGCCCACGTCGACCGTCGCGAGACCGCCCGAGCGCGTCATCATCGACATGAACCCGGCGGTGAGCGGGCGGTTCCACGGATCCTGCGCGCCGAGCGTGCGCGTGTTGCTCCACTCGAGCAGGCCGATCGCGATCCAGCCGATCGCGAGCAGCACGAGCGTCGTGAAGAGAGTCAGGCGCGCATGCACCGAGAGGCGCGCGCGGCTCTTGACCCAGCGGGCGAGCGCGAAGATCACGGGGAAGCCGATGGCGCCGAGGAAGACGGCGATCGACAGCACCGTGAGCATCCAGATGTCGCTCGCGAACAGCTCCATGCCCTGCGGGAACGGGACGAAGCCCGTGTTCGTGAAGGCCGAGAGCGACAGGTAGAAGCCCATCCAGATGGCCGACCACACGTCGAAGCCCTCAAGGAGCAGTCGCGGCACGACCAGTGCGGTGATGGCGAGCTCGATGATGATCGCGCTCAGCGCGACGGTGGCGAGCAGGGTGCCGATCTCGCCGAGGCGCACGGCCTGCGACTCGGAGACGGGCCCGGCGTGCACGCGCGAGGGGTTCGTGTCGGAGGCCGCGACGAGCTTCGCGCGCAGCCCCATGCGCTTGGCGACGACGAGACCGAGGATGCTCGCCATCGTCAGCACGCCGATGCCGCCGATCTGCATCGCCAGGATGATGACGACATTGCCGAAGACCGACCAGTGCGACGACATGTCGACCACCGTGAGGCCCGTCACGCAGATGGCCGAGACGGCGGTGAAGAGCGCGTCGACGAGCGGAGTCCACTCCCGCTCGCCCGCGCGGGCGATCGGGAGGGTGAGCAGGAGCGTCGTGATGAGGATGAGGCCCGAGAAGACGACGATCGCGAAGCGCGCGGGGGATGTCGTGGTCACGTTGGCGACCGCATTGCGCGCGCGGCGCAGCGGGCCGATTCCGTCATCGCGGCGCACGCCGGGCCGGGTGGCAGTGGACATGCAGTGGTCTCCCCTCGGCCCGCGGGCCGCTGTCATGGTACTCCCGCCCGCGGCTGAACTAGGTTTGACCCATGGCCGACATCTTCGACGTGATCGCCGACGCCACGCGTCGTGAGCTGCTGGAGCACCTTCGCGAGGCGGCGCTCGCCTCGACGAGCGGCGAGCTGAGCGTGGGGGAGCTCGTCGAGCGCATGGATGCGACGCAGCCGACCGTGTCAAAGCACCTCAAGGTGCTGCGCGACCACGGCCTCGTCCACGTGCGCGACGAGGGTCAGCACCGCTACTACCGCATCGACGTCGAGCCGCTCGAGGAGGTCGAGGACTTCCTGCTCCCGTTCCTCGCGCTCGACGACGCCCAGTCGGGGGCGAGCATCCCGATCTTCGCCGCGTGGGCGGGCGCCGACGTCGAGCACGCGGGCAGCACGATGGGTCGCGCCGCCGCCGACGCCTCCTACCGCGCGCGCTCGGCGATCCAGGGCGCCCAGGGTCGCTTCGCCGACGTGCAGGAGCAGCTGCACGAGGTGCAGGAGAAGGTCTCGCGCCGCTTCCCGTGGCGCCGCGACGAGCCCTGAGACAGCCCCCGTTCGGGCGGCTTTACACCCGTCACACCAGCCCCTACAGTTTCAACGCGCGGCCCCGTCATCCCGACGGTCGGCGCGCGGACGAAGGACTCAGCGGATGACCCGGGATCTCTCAGAGGTGCGCTTCCTCACCGTGGCCGAGGTGGCCGACATGATGCGCGTCTCGACCATGACGGTCTACCGCCTCGTGCACGCCGGCGAGCTTCCGGCGATCCGCTTCGGGCGCTCGTTCCGCATCCCCGAGTCCGCCGTCGCCGAGGCCGTCCGCCCGCCCGTCGCCGACGTCGGCTGAACGCCGCCCCGTCCCGCCCGCAGCGGCACCTCTCGCACGGCGCGCCTGGCGCCTGCGCTAGACTTCTGCGGTACATGACCGGGTCTGAACGGGCCACCGGTTCGTTCAGGCTGAAGATCAGAGGTTTTTCATGGGTTCTGTCATCAAGAAGCGCCGCAAGCGGATGGCGAAGAAGAAGCACCGCAAGCTGCTGCGCAAGACGCGTCACCAGCGTCGCAACAAGAAGTAGAGCATCCGCTCACCGCAAGCGCTCGGCCCTCGGGTCGGGCGCTTTCGCGTTGCCGGCCACGAGATCGGCCGCGTCGTCAGCGCTGCTGATCGCGGCGGCCCGAGCGGAGAACGGCCCTCGCCTCGCGGCGGATCCGCTTGCGCGCCGCGCGCACGCTCGCCGCACCGGCCGTGAGGATCGGCCAGGCGTGCGCCCGCGCGTGCCGCGAGAGCGCGTGGTCGGGGTTCACGACGACGCGGTTGCCGACGAGCGCGAGCAGCGGGATGTCGTTGCGGCTGTCGCTGTACGCCCAGCAGTCGGAGAGCTTCGCGCCGCGCTCGGCCGCGAGCGCCTCCGCGACCTCGGCCTTGCGCTCGCCGTGCATGATCGCTCCGTCGAGCTCCCCGGTGAAGACCCCGCCCCGGCTGCGGATGCGCGTGCCGACCGCCCCGGTCAGGCCCAGCCGCTGCGCCATGACGCTCGCCATCGCATCCGGAGTCGCACTGAGCAGCCACACCTCGTGGCCCTTCGCGCGGTGCTCGCGCGCGAGCGCGACCGTCTCGGGGATGAGCCGCTGGTGGATGGAGCGCTCGTAGCTGTCGACCGCGAGTCGCGAGAGCTCGCCCTCGGTTCGGCCCGCGACGAGAGCGAGCGCCCTCTCGCGGACCGACAGCTGGTGCTGGGTGTTCTCGCCGACGGCGATGAACCGCGCCTGCGCCCACGCGAAGCCGAGGACGTCGCGGAGGCGGATGAAGCCCTCGCGCCACGCGGCGGTGCCGATGTGGAAGATGCTCGCGCCGCGCATGAGCGTGTTGTCGATGTCGAAGAAGGCGAGGATCGGCGTCGTCGACGGGGTGTCGGCGGCGCTGCCGTGCGTGGTGGACATCACCGACAGCATACGTGCGGTCGTAGGCTGACCCCGTGCCCGCGACGACCGTGACGCTGCTCAGCCGACCCGGCTGCCACCTGTGCGACGACGCGCGCGCGATCGCGACGCGGGTCGTCGGCGAGGTCGGCGGCGTCGCGTTCGAGGAGCGCAGCATCCTCGACGACGCATCGCTGCTCGAGCGCTACCGCGACGAGATCCCGGTCGTGCTCATCGACGGCGCCGTGCACACCATCTGGCGGGTCGACGAGGCCCGTCTCCGTTCCGCACTTCTGGAGGATCAGTGATCAGGCACATCGTCTCGTGGACCCTGCAGGCTCCCGACGCGGAGGGCAAGGCCGCCGCGATCGAGGGAATGCGCGAACGGCTCGAGCCGCTCGTCGGGGTGATCCCGGGGCTGATGTCGCTCGTCGTGCGCGGCGACATCGGCCAGGTCGAGGCGAACTGGGATGTCGTGCTCGTCTCGGAGCACGAGAGCGCCGAGGCGCTCGCCGCCTACCAGGTGCACCCCGACCACGTCGCCGTGGCGCCGTTCGTGCGCAGCGTCGTCGTCGACAAGTCGTGCGTCGACTACGAGCTCTGACGCTCTGCTGACGGGGGTTCGCGATGTGCGGTCGGTACGCCAACACCAAGAGCGGTGAGGAGCTCGGCCGCTACTTCGTGGCCGACGAGGTCGACGAGGTGCGGCTGTCGCCGAGCTGGAACATCGCGCCGACGCAGCGGATCCACGTCGTCGTCGACACGGTGCCGAAGGATCTCGCCGGTTCGGGCGCCGATGCTCCCGTCACCCGCCGCGTGACGACGGCGCGCTGGTCGCTCGTGCCGCGGTTCCAGAAGGAGCTCGCCTCGAAGTACCCGACGTTCAACGCGCGCAGCGAGACCGCGGCCGAGAAGCCGACCTTCCGCTCGTCGGTCGTGCGCAGCCGCGCGCTCGTCCCGGCCGACGGGTACTACGAGTGGCTCACGGTCGGAAAGATCAAGACGCCCTACTTCGTCACCGACCCGGAGGAGGGCGAGCTCGCGTTCGCCGGGCTGTACTCGTGGTGGCGGCCGCCGGTGGCGGCCGGGTCGGACGGGGCTGAGGGCATCGAGCCGGAGCCGTGGGTGCTGACCGCGACGATCCTGACGCGGGCGGCCGCGGGGCCGGCGGCGCGCATCCACGATCGGATCCCCGTGATGCTGCCCCGCGCGGAGTGGGACACGTGGCTCGACCCGACGATCGCCGGCGACCACGCGCTCGTGCAGCACGCCGTCGCGGCGTCGCAGACGGTGATCGAGCGGCTCGCCGTGCACGAGGTCGCGCCGCTGCGCGGCGACGGGCCCGAGCTGATCGCGCCGCTCAACCCGCTGTAGCGCGGGCGCCGCCGCCGCGGCCGCCGCCGTCCCCGGCTCCGAGGTCAGCAGGCTCGACCACGTTTCGCGTCTATCGGTCAGTCGTTGCGCGTCACGAGACACCCGCCCGCAACGAGTGCCCGATAGACGCGGACCGGTGCCTGCGCGTCAGCAAATATGCGCTGGACAACGCCGCGCTCGTGGTCGTCACTGCCTTGGGGCCGCGGCACCTGGCGGGCCGGCCCGACTAGGGGGCGGGGCAGCTGCCCCACAGGCCGCGGCCGGCATCGCGGGCCGCGCGCTCGGCCGCCTGCAGCTCGGGCCAGTAGCGGTCGTTGGGCTCGACCCGGATGGCCTCGGCGTAGCCCTGCGCGACGAGCTCGAGGTTGATGAGGGTGCCGTCGGCGGCGTAGAGGTACATGAGCTCGCGCTCGTAGCGGTCCTGCGGGTCGCGGTCGTAGGCGTATCCGACCTCGCTGCCGACGGGTGCGAGGGCCTCGAGCGCTGCGGACGCCTCAGGCCCGAAGCACTCGAGCGGGTCCCGCACCTCCGGAGTGTCGAGCCCGATGAGCCGCACGCGCAGCTCGTCGCCGCCGATGCGCAGGCGCACGGTGTCGCCGTCCGTGATCGACGCGATCGTGCCCGTGCCGGTCGGCTCGCCGAGAGAGCCGCTGTCCGAGCCCGATCCCGATCCTGATCCCGAGCCGCCGCCCGAGCCGCCGCCCGACCCCGTGTCCGGTTCGCCCGGCACTCCGCGGTCCGGCTCGCGCAGCTCGACCGGGAGGAGCGAGCAGCCGGCGGCCGCGCCGAGCACGAGCAGCGCGGCGAGCGCGAGGGCGGGGGAGCGGGGCACGCTGCGAGGCTACCCGGGAGCATCCGAGGCTGCCGGTCGTATGCTGACGCCGACGGAAGGACCCGCCGTGACCGACGACCGCTCACCCGGAATCGACCCGCGATTCCCCGAGGTCTACCAGCGCGCCGGAGCCGACGCGCCGATGACCGCCCCGGTCCGCCGCGCGCCGGCCCGACCCTCCGACCCCCGCCCCGTGATCGATGAGGGGATGGCGGCGCCGAGCGCCGCTCCCGGCCCGCGTGGGCCGGCGGCGCCGAGCGTCGCGGCGCGCGCCGAGAAGCCGGAGCGCTCGCTCGAGCTCGTCGTCGTCGGCAACCCGTGGCTACGCGCGCTGTGGGTCGTCGGCGGTGCCACGCTGCTGCTCGGCATCGGCGCGATCCTCTACGCGCAGAACGCGTTCCTCGACGCGAGCACCTCGGGCTTCGACCGCGCCGCGCTCGTGCTGCCGACGATCGCGAGCGAGCTCTCCGGCCCGCTCGTGACCGGCGGCGTGCTCGCTCTCGTCGCCGCGACGTGCCTGCGCATCGCCGCGTGGCGGCCGAAGGGGTACCGCACCCTCGAGCCCGACGGCCAGTAGCAGCCCAGCAGCAGCTCAGCGCTGACAGGTCGGGCAGACGAAGGTCTGCCGCTCGGTCAGGGCGTCGTCGCCGAGCATCCCCATGCGGATGCGCGTGCCGCACCGTCGGCAGGGCTCGTGCTCGCGGTGCGCGACCCACACCCGCTTGCCGCGCCGGGTGTCGCCCGTCGTGACGCGCTCGACGCGATCGCGGTTGGCGCGGATGAGACGCACGGCGAGGTCGAGGACGGCCGCCGCATCCGTCTGCCCGATCGGGGTCTCGGGCAGGATTCCGCGGAGGAACAGCACCTCGTTGCGGTAGTCGTTGCCGAGGCCCGCGACGTTCCGCTGGTCGAGGAGGGCGAGACCGATCGGCCGCTCGGGGTCGGCGGTCAGGCGGCGCAGCGCCTCGTCGCGGTCGAACGTCGGCCCGAGCGGATCGGGGCCGAGGTAGCCGATGATCGACTCCTCGTCGCGAGTGGGCACGAGCTCGAGCTCGCCGAGGGCGAAGCCGACGGCCTGCCAGCCGGTCTCGTCGCGGCCATCATCCGTGCCGGTGTCGCCGCCGTCGGGCGCGGCGCCGACCTCGAGCACCATGCGCGCCTCGAACGCCGGTCGTCGCCACTTGCTGCCGGGCCGGTAGACGTGCCACGAGCCCTCCATCTTGAGGTGCGAGTGCACGGTCGTCTCGTCGATGCGCATGAGCAGGTGCTTGCCGATGGCGACGACCTCGTGCACGGTCTGCCCGCTGAGGTCGACCGTCGCGAACGCCGGCACGCGGATGTCGCACCGCGTCACCTCGCGCCCCGCGAGCACCTCGTTCAGGCGCCGCGCGGCGCGGTGGACGGTATCGCCCTCGGGCATCGCGCCTCCTCCCCCGCCTCGGCCTAGATCCGCAGCCGCAGGCCCTGCGGCGTCGCGACGAAGCCGGCCTCCTGCAGCGCCTCGGCGAACGCGGTGCCGAAGACGCTCGCGCCGTTGACGCGCTCGATGCGGAGCGAGCGCAGGCGGGCGCGCACGACGGTGGCGAGCTCGGTCGCGGCCGCGGCGAGCTCGGCGGAGTCGTCGGTGAAGGTGAGCGCGCTCTTGCCGCCGCGCTCGAGGTACGCGACGAGGTGCCCGTCGACGAGGGCGACGAGGGCTCCGGCCTTGCGCCCCGGCCGGTGCGCGGGCGTGCCGACGACGGGGTCGTCCGCGGCGCCCGGCCACGGCAGGGCCGCGCCGTAGGGGTTCGCGGGGTCGGTCGCGGCGAGGACGAGCGGCGCCAGGGCGGGGGCCGCATCCTGATCGCGAACGAAGGTGCGCAGCCGGTCGACCGTCGCGGGGGTGCCGAACTGCGCGGCGCCGAGGTGCTCGACGAAGTAGCCGCGGCGCACGCGCCCGGCCTCCTCCATGCGCGCGAGCACCTTGTACATGAGCGCGAAGCCGCCGCGCACGTTCTCGGCCTGCACGGCTCCGCGCGTGACGACGCCGTACCGCTCGAGCAGGCTGTCGGCGAGGTGCGCGCCGCGGCGCGTCGGGTCGAGGTCGCGCTCGGGCAGGAGCGACCAGCGCCCGGCGGTCGACGGCGGGCCCGAGCGGGCGGGCATCGTCGGGCGGGCGTAGCCGCGGTACGCGCGCGGCCGCGGTGCCCGAGCGGCGCTCGATCGCTTCGAGCCGCCGAGCATCGCGCGCACGGGCGCGAACGTGTCGTTCGTGATGAGCCCCGCCCAGACGAGCTGCCACAGGTCGTCGGCGAGGCGCGCGTCGTCGGTCGCGCCGGTCGCGTCGGCGAGCTGGCGGAAGAAGAACCCGCCGCCGCCTGCGAGCACCGAGAGGATGCCCTCCTGCCGTTCGGCCGCGCCGGCGTCGGCCTCGAGGGCGGCCGGCTCGGCGAGGCTCAGAGGCGCGAGGTGCGGCAGGTGGATGCTCAGCCAGCCGTCGCTGCCCGGCAGCGACCCGCCGCCGGACCAGACGAGCTCGCCGCTCGCCATGAGCTCGTCGAGCCACGCCGGCGAGTAGTCGCGCACGCGGCTCGGCAGCACCAGGGTCTCCCACGCCGAGGCCGGAAGCGCGACGCCCTGCAGCTGCTCGGCGGCCTGCAGAACGCCGTCGATGCCCCGCAGCGCGCCGCCGCCCGCGCTGGCGCCGCCCGAGCCGGCCCCGCGGCCGACGTGCTGCCACGCGGGCAGGAAGCGGCCGAGGGCGCCCGCGCTCACGGGCTCGATCTCGGCGCGGAGGGCGGCGAGGCTGCGGCTCCGGAGGCGGCGGAGCACCTCGGCGTCGACCCACTCGGTGCCGCTCGCCCCGGGCCGGAACTCGCCCTCGATGACGCGGCGGTCGCTCGCGAGCCGGCGCAGGGCATCCGTCACGACCGCGATGCCCAGCCCCAGCCGGTCGGCGACGTCGTGCGCCGTGAACGGCCCGTGCGTGCGGGCGAAGCGGGCGACGAGGTCGCCGAGCGGGTCGGGCACCGGATCGAGAAAGGCACTTGGCACGCCGTGGGGGGTGGGCGTGCCGAGGGCGTCGCGGAGGCGCGCGGCGTCCTCGACCACGGCCCAGCGCTCGACGCTCGCGCCGGCCGCGTCGCGCACGGCGAAGCGGAAGACGCGGTTGGTGCGCGCGAGGGCGACGAGCCACTCCTCGACTCTCGCGCCGTCGACCGCGCGCGCGGCGAGCTCGTCGACGGAGTGCGGGCCGAGGATGCGCAGCAGGTCGACGACGCCCTCGTCGTCCTTCGCGCGGCGGTCGGGGGCGAGGCGCTGCAGCTCGGCCTCGGTCTGCGCGATGACCTCGGGGTCGAGGATCTCGCGCAGCTCGGCGCGGCCCAGCAGCTCGGCGAGGAGGGTCGAGTCGATGCTGAGGGCGGCCGCGCGGCGCTCGGCGAGCGGGCTGTCGCCCTCGTAGAGGAAGGCCGCGACGTAGCCGAACAGCAGCGACCGCGCGAAGGGCGAGGGGCTCGGGGTCTCGACCTCGATGATGCGCAGCTCGCGCTGGTCGATCGCCGTCGCGATCGCCGTGAGTCCTGGCAGGTCGTAGACGTCGCTCAGCACCTCGCGGATCGTCTCGAGCACGATCGGGAAGCTCGGGAACTCGCGCGCGACCTCGAGCAGCTGGCTCGCGCGCTGGCGCTGCTGCCACAGCGGCGAGCGCTGCGAGGGGTTGCGGCGCGGCAGCAGGAGGGCGCGCTGCGCGCACTCGCGGAAGCGCGCGGCGAAGACGGCCGAGCCGCCGACCTCGCTCGTCACGAGCGCGTCGAGCTCGGCCGGGTCGAAGAGGAACAGCTCGGCCCCGGGCGCCTCCGCCTCCGTGTCGGGCAGCCGCACGACGATGCCGTCGTCGGCCGCGATCGCCGCGCCGTCGAAGCCGTGCCGCTCGCGCAGCCGCGCCGAGATCGCGAGCGCCCACGGCGCGTGCACGCCGAGCCCGAAGGGGGAGTGCAGGATGACCCGCCAGTCGCCGAGCTCGTCGCGGAACCGCTCGATCACGAGAGTCGAATCGGTCGGCAGCTGGCCGGTCGCCGCGACCTGCTCGGTGAGCAGCGCGTCGAGATTCATGATGGCGCGATCGTCGAGACCGGCGGCGCGCAGGCGGTCTCGCCGGGCATCCGGCGAGGCGGCGGCGAGCTCGCGGGTCGTCGCTCCGAGCGCGCGGCCCAGCTCGGCCGGGCGCCCGAGGCCGTCGCCCTTCCAGAACGGAACCTTGCCGGGCTGGCCGAACGCGGGGGTGACGACGACGCGGTCATGCGTGATCTCCTCGATCCGCCAGCTCGTCGCGCCGAGGGCGAAGACGTCGCCGACGCGGGACTCGTAGACCATCTCCTCGTCGAGCTCGCCGACGCGTGACTTTCGCTCGCCCACGAGGAAGACGCCGAACAGCCCGCGGTCCGGGATGGTGCCGCCGCTCGTGACGGCGAGCCGCTGCGCGCCGGGGCGGCCGGAGAGCTGACCGCTCACGCGATCCCACACGATGCGCGGGCGCAGCTCGGCGAAGCGATCGCTCGGGTAGCGGCCGCTCAGCAGGTCGAGCACCGCCTCGTAGGCCGAGCGCGGCAGGGTCGCGAAGGGGGCGCTGCGGCGCACGGCGTCGAACCATTCGTCGATGTCGGCGGGCTCGAGGGCGACGTGCGCGACGGTCTGCTGGGCGAGCACGTCGAGCGGGTTCGCCGGGACGCTCAGCTGCTCGATCTGCCCGGCGAGCATGCGCTCGCTCGCGACCGTCGCGTGCAGCACGTCGGCGCGGTGCTTGGGCACGATGACGCCGCGGCTGATCTCGCCCACCTGGTGCCCGGCGCGGCCGAGGCGCTGCAGGCCGCTCGCGACGCTCGGCGGCGACTCCACCTGGATCACGAGGTCGACCGCGCCCATGTCGATGCCGAGCTCGAGGCTGCTCGTCGCGACGACGCACCGCAGGCGGCCTGACTTCAGGGCGTCCTCGATCTCGGCGCGCTGATCCTTCGAGACCGAGCCGTGGTGCGCGCGGGCGAGCAGCTCGGCGCCATCGCCGAGCCTTTCGGCGTAGATCTCGTTGAGCCGCGCCGTCAGCCGCTCGGCGAGCCGCCGCGAGTTCGCGAACACGATCGTCGACCGGTTGGCGAGCACGCGGTCGACGATGTCCTCCTCGACGTGCGGCCAGATCGACGGGTTCGCCGCCCCGCCCGCGGCCGAGCCCTCGTCGTCGACGGGGCCGACGGGCGGCGGCTGCGTCATGTCGTCGACGGGCACGACGACGCGCAGGTCGAAGGTCTTCGCCGCGGGCGGCTGCACGACCGTGACGGGCGCCTGCCCGCCGAGGAACCGCGCGACCTCCTCGACCGGCCGCACCGTCGCCGAGAGCCCGATGCGCTGCACGGGGCGCGCGAGTCGCGCGTCGAGCCGCTCGAGGCTCAGCGCGAGGTGCGCGCCGCGCTTCGTGCCGGCGACGGCGTGCACCTCGTCGACGATCACGGTCGTCACCGCGTCGAGCGTCTCGCGCGCGCTCGACGTGAGCATGAGATACAGGCTCTCGGGGGTCGTGATGAGGACGTCCGGGGGCGTCCTCTGCAGCGCCCGCCGCTCCGCCGAGGGCGTGTCGCCCGATCGCACGCCCACCGTGATCGTCGGAGCCGGGTGGCCCAGCCGCGCCGCGGTCTGCGTCACGCCGATGAGCGGCGAGCGCAGGTTGCGCTCCACGTCGACGCCGAGGGCCTTGAGGGGGGAGATGTAGAGGACGCGCGTGCGCCGCGGCTCGTCGGCGCTCGCTGGAGTCGCCGCCGGCTCGGCGATGAGTCGGTCGATCGACCAGAGGAACGCCGCGAGCGTCTTGCCCGAGCCCGTCGGCGCGACGACGAGGGCGTTCGATCCGCTCGAGATGGCCTCCCACGCCCCGAGCTGCGCGGGCGTCGGCGCCGGGAACGCCCCCTCGAACCACGTGCGCGTCGCCGGGGCGAACCGGCCGAGCACGCGATCGAGGTCGGGGGAGGTCATCCGTTCATCATGCACGCGACGGCCGACAGCACCCCTTGCCGGTTCTCAGCGCGCGGTCGGGTCGGAGGGCGCGGCGTAGAACGGGCGCAGGAAGCCGAGGACGTCGCTGAGCTCGGCCTCGCTCACGGCGTGGCCGAGGCCCTCGTAGATGCGGTCGGTGACGGCCGCGTGACGCGGCAGCCAGTCGTGGGTGTGCTCGATGAGGGCGGGCGCGATGACCTGGTCGAGGGTTCCGCGGCCCCAGAAGACGGGAGGCTTCTGGTCGAGCATCCGGTCGTCGGCGGGGGCGGGGCCGGGGACGACGAATCCGGCGAGGCTGACGGCGAAGTCGAAGCGCTCGGGCGCGTGGCGCAGCAGCTGGATCGCCATCGACCCGCCCTGGCTGAAGCCGAGCAGGCCTACGCTCGCGGCGGGCTGCCGGTCGAGCCAGTGCAGGATGCCGCGCGCGGCGGCGTCGGCCTGCGGGCCGCGGTCGTCGGTGATGTCGTACCAGGCGTACCCGAGTCCGGAGCGCAGCGGGCCGCGCAGGCTCGCGATGACGGGCTGCAGCGGCAGGTACTGCGAGAGGCCGAAGAGGTCGCCCTCGTGCGAGCCGTAGCCGTGCATGAGGACGAGCAGGGGGCGCTCGGCGCGCTCGTGCTCGGGGGCCGACCACATGATCGCGGAGTCGTCGATGAGCTGCATCCCGGTCATGCCTCGAGTCAACACCACCGGCCTCTTCGCCCGCCTGGGGTAAGAATGAGGCATGGCCAACACGCGCACGCCCGACCCCAACCCCGGCTGGCTGTCGGACGACGAGCTCGAGCAGATCCGTCGCCGACTGCCGCTGCTGTACGTCGAGGCCGTGCCGGTGCGCGTCGACGGCATGGGGCAGGTGACCGAGGTGGGCGTGCTGCTGCGCGTCAACACGTCGGGATCGATGACCCGCACGCTCGTGTCGGGCCGCGTGATGTACGGCGAGACGCTGCGCGACGCGCTCTTCCGCCACCTCGAGAAGGATCTCGGGCCGATGGCCTTCCCGCAGCTGCCGGCGTCGCCGAACCCGTTCCACGTCGCCGAGTACTTCCCGCTGCCCGGCGTCTCGCGCTTCAGCGACGACCGTCAGCACGCGGTCGCGCTCGCCTACGTCGTCCCCGTCACGGGAACCTGCGACCCGCGGCAGGACGCCCTCGAGCTCACGTGGCTCACGCCCGAGGAGGCCGCGTCGGAGCGCGTCTCGGCCGAGATGGAGGGCGGGCGCGGTGTGCTGCTGCGGGCCGCGCTCGCGTCGGTGGGCGTGCTGCCGTAGGTCCCGTCCCGCCGCGTCGCGCGGTGCGCTCTCAGCGCACCATGCGCGAGCAGTGGGCGTCGTCCCAGGGCGAGTACGGATGCCCGAGGCCGTCGAGCGCGAATCCGTGCTTCTCGTAGAAGCGGCGCGCCCGCTCGTTCGCGGTGACGATCCACGCGTAGGCGGGTCGGCCGTCGAGCACGCCGTCGAGCAGGCGCGCGCCGAGCCCCGAGCCGTGCGTGCTCACGAGCGTGTAGAGCGAGTCGAGCTTCGTCGGGCGCGGAGCCTCGGGGTCGTCGCTCGGGGCGCTCCGCGCGAAGCCGACGGGCTCGGGCGGCTCGCTGCGCGACGCGGCCGAGCTCGGGTCGTGCCGCTCGGCGACGAGCACGATCGAGCCCGGAACGGTGGCGTCGGCCGAGCCCGCGGCGAGCATCCCGGCCCATTCGTCGGCGAGCGATTCGGCGCTCGCCGCGGCGAGGAATCGGTCGCTCAGGACCCCGGCGTAGGTCTCGAGCCAGCACGCCCGGTGCAGGCGGCCGAGCGCGGGGGCGTCGGCGAGCGTCGCGGGGCGGATGCGGAACTCGAGCACCCCGAGAGCCTAGAACCTGCGCGCCCCGCGCCCGCTCAGGGCCGTGAGCTCTGCGGGAATGCTGCCCGCCGCCTCCGCCCTACCGTTGTTGAGGAGTGACGTAATTCGATTTCGACACTCCTCGACAACGGTAGGGCGGCGATCGACGGCGATGGTCGCCAGCCGCATGACCCGACTTTCGCAGCGCTCACGATGTGGAGGAGTGTCGAAACGCGATTACGTCACTCCTCCACATCCTGAGTGCGCACGCCGGGGAGGTGTTTGGCGCGCGGGCTCAGCGCACCAGGCGGATCTCGACGAGGTTCTCGAAGCGCGGCAGCAGCTCGGTCGTGCCGTCGGGGGCGAATCCGTTGCGCTCGTAGAACGCGCGCGCCCGCGGGTTGCGCTCGAGCACCCACAGTGACGCCGGCCGGTCGCCGAGCGCCGCATCGAGCAGGCGCTGACCGAGTCCCGATCCGTAGGCGGATGCTCGGACGTAGATCGCGTAGAGCTCGAGCTCGCGCGGCGGAGCCTCACCGCGACCCGGCCCCGAGCTCGCGAACCCGACGAGCTCTCCGTCCTCCTCCGCGAGCAGCAGCGTGCCGCCATCGCTCGCGAGGCGCGGAATCGTGATCGCCCAGCGCTCGGCGCTCGACTCGGGCGTCGCGCGCTCGAAGAATTCGGCGCTCAGCAGGTCTCCGTACGCCTCGCGCCAGCACGCCATGTGCAGGCTGCCGAGCGCGTCGGCGTCCTGCACGGTCGCGGGGCGCAGCAGAGTCGTCATCCGACCACGGTAGAGGATTCGTCAGCACCCGGCCGCCGCCGGCAACGCGAACGCGCCCGCCCCCCGGTGGGGGGGACGGGCGCGTGCGACGCGTGGTGCTGCGGGGTTATCGGCCGCGGCGCTGCCCGCCCGAGCTGTTCGAGCGGACGACCTGGCCGACGCGGATGCCGCCGGCGGCGCCGCCGCTGCTCGGAGCCGAGGCGCGGCGCGAGCCCTGGCGGGTGCGAGGCGCGGCCGGAGCGTCGGTGTGACGGATGGCATCGGAGCGGTGCGGGGCGGCGTCGGTGCGCGGGCGATCGGTGCGGACGCGAGTGCCTCCACCGGTCGGCGCGGCGCTCGACGCCGTCGAGCCGGCGGCGCCGGAGCGACCGCCGCGACGGCTGGAGCCCGAACCCGAGCCCGAGCGGCCCGACTCGGAGCGGCCCGCTCCCGAGCCCTCGCGGGTCGAGCGCTTGCGCTGCGCGTTGGCGCCCTGCGAGCGGCCCCCGCCCTGGACGGGCGGACGCAGCACGGCCGGGAGCGCGTCGGAAGCGACGCGGGGCGCGACGTCGCCGATGAGGCGCGTCACGGCATCCGAGCCCGAGGTCACCTGCTGCGGCTGGACCGAGATCGCGGCCTTCTTGAGAAGCGCGGCGGTGTCGCGACGCTGCTCGGGAAGAACGAGGGTGACGACGTCGCCCTCGGCGCCGGCACGGGCGGTGCGGCCCGAGCGGTGGAGGTACGCCTTGTGCTCCATGGGCGGGTCGACGTGGATGACGAGCTCGATGTCGTCGACGTGCACACCGCGGGCGGCGACGTCGGTCGCGACGAGCACGCGCACGCTGCCGTCGCCGAACGCGGCGAGGTTGCGGTCGCGGGCCGGCTGCGACAGGTTGCCGTGCAGGTCGACGGCGGGGATGCCCTCGGCCGTGAGCGCCTTCGCGAGCTTCTTGGCCTGGTGCTTGGTGCGCATGAAGAGGATGCGGCGGCCGCTGCCCGAGGCGAGCGCCGACACGAGGCGCTTCTTCTCGTCCACGCCCGAGACCTCGAAGACGTGGTGGGTCATCGCGGCGACGGGCGAGTTCGCCTCGTCGACCGAGTGCGTGGCCGGGTTGTGCAGGAACTGCTTGACGAGCTTGTCCACGCCGTTGTCGAGCGTCGCGCTGAACAGGAGGCGCTGGCCGTCGGCCGGCGTCGCCTTCATGATGCGCGTGACGCCCGGCAGGAAGCCGAGGTCGGCCATGTGGTCGGCCTCGTCGAGCACGGTGATCTCGACGGCGTCGAGGGAGACGAACTTCTGCTGCATGAGGTCCTCGAGGCGGCCGGGGCACGCGACGATGATGTCGACGCCGGCGCGCAGCGCGCTGACCTGACGGCTCTGCGAGACGCCGCCGAAGATCGTGGTCGTCGTGAGGCCGTAGGCCTTCGCGAGCGGCTCGAGGACGGCGTTGATCTGCGTCGCGAGCTCGCGCGTCGGGGCGAGGACCATGCCGAGCGGGCGGCCCGGGCGTCGGGGTCCGCCGGCGAGGCGCGTGCCGAGGCGCGCGATCATCGGGATCGAGAACGCCAGGGTCTTGCCCGAGCCGGTCTTGCCGCGGCCGAGCACGTCGCGCCCGCCGAGGGTGTCGGGCAGGGTGTCGACCTGGATGGGGAACGCCTCGGTCTTGCCCTGAGCGGTCAGAACCTCGACGAGGGGGTACGGCACGCCGAGCGCGCTGAAGGTGGTTTCGGTCATGGGGTGGTGCCTTTCGAGCATGCGCGATTTCCGGCATCCGCGACCGAGCGGTCAGGATGCGGGGCGCGCGCCGTGGGCGCACGCAGTCGGGAATCGAAGTGGCGACGGCGGCAGTGGCCGACATCGTTCGCCGTGAGAAAGTATCGAACCGCGGTGCGCGAGTCGGTGCGCGAGGTGCGGGATGAGTAAGCGTTCTACGACGCAGGCTGACCATCAGTGGCCGTGCCTATGCAACAACCGTAGCAGGTCGGGTTCCTGACCCGCCGCGGGGGCGCTCTGCGACGCCCGATGGGGCCCGCGCGACTGGCCTTCCAGAACTACGGAACGGGTGAACCGGATTCAGGCGATCCGTAGTTCTGGAAGGACGCCGCCGATGCTAGCGAACCGCCCGCAGCACGAGGTCATGCGCGGTCGCCGTCCGACCGGCGCGATCGAGCTCGGCCCGCGAGCGCAGCTCGACGTGCACGGACGCGAAACCGTCGGCATGCGCGCGCAGGGCATCCGCATCGAGCATGGTCTCAGCGGGCGGGCGCGCGATGCCCAGTTCGAGGTCGCGCGCATCGTGAAGGACGAGCAGAAGGACCCCGCCGGGCCGCACGGCCGCGGCCAGACCTCGGTAGAGAGGGTCGCGCTGCGCGGGAATCACATGCAGGTACTGCCCCGATACGAGATCGTGGACCTCCTCTGGAGGCTTCGAGGCGAGATCCCGCTGCTCGAACGACGAGACGTCGGCGAGCCTGAGGCGCTCCGACTCGGCTCGCGCTCGGTTGACCGCCACGGCGGAGAGGTCGTATCCGAGGACCGTCCACCCACGGCGCGCGAGCCACAGGCTGTCGCCGCCCTCGCCGCAGCCCGCATCGATCGCGCGACCGGTGACCAGATGCGCGGCCTCCGCTTCGAGCACGGGGTTCACCCGCCCGCTCCAGAGACGCTCGCTCGCGCCGTAGCGCGCGTCCCAGATCTCGGCGAGCTCGTCCGCATCGCGCGCGGCTCCCGTCACTGCAGCACCGCCCGCCCGTCCCCGTAGCGCTCGCCGACCGGGATCTCGACGTCGACCGTGTTGCCGGGCGGCGCGAGCGGGCACGCCCACGCGGGGTCGTACGCGCACGACGGGTTGTAGGCGAAGTTGAAGTCGATCACGAGAGACCCGGGCTCGCGCCCCGGCCCGAGGTCGGCGCCCTTGACGGTGTCGAGGAGGTAGCGTCCGCCGCCGTAGGTGCCGCCCTCGGCGCGCGACAGCGCGTCCTTCACGGGCACGAAGAGCCCGCCCCCGTACGACCTCAGCCGCCAGACATCGAGAGGGCCGACTCCGGGCACGTCGACGAGCCCGATGCGCTCGAACGGCACGACCCCGTCGGTGCCGGTCGGCACGTCGAGCGAGGCGGGAGGAGCATCCGCGATCACGCACTCGAACCGCCACGCGCGGTCGTAGGGCCTCACGCGCAGCCCCGTGAAGCGCTCGCGATCGGCGGGCAGGAGGGGCGAGGCGGGGTGCTCGAGGAAGAGCCGGTCGCGCTCGCGACGCCACAGGTCGTGGGCGGCCTCGAGGTCGGTCGCGCGCCGCACCTTCTCGTACAGGCGGAACACCGCGCGGCGCCAGCTCACTGTGTCGAGCGCTACGTCCGCGGCCGAGAGCGTGCCGGCGCTCACGGGCGGCTCGCGAACTGCGTGCGCCAGCCGGGGGCGAGGCGCTTGATCTTCCGGGCGCGCAGCTGCCAGAAGGCCCAGAAGCCGATCATGACGACGGGGGTGAGGAAGCCCGCGCCGACGTCGAGCCGGTCGCGGAAGAGCGTCCTCCCGCCCGGGGCGACCGAGATCGCCATGCGGTGGTGCCACGATCGCACGACGCGCATCGGCCCGGAGACCGGCCCGCCCGCGTCGTGCACGATGCGCTCGGTCGAGCCGTCGGAGAGCATCCGCGACTCATCGCTCAGCCTGATGACCTGCACGCCCATCGGGACGACGCCCAGCAGCTTCAGGCGCACGCGGTGCTCGCCCCCCGGCCACCGCTCGGGGAAGCCGCCGGGCTCGAGCGACTCGACCGTCGTCCAGGGCCCGGACACCGCCCGGAACACGCTCGGCGCGTGCACGGCCTCCCACGCCGCGTCGGGCGGGCAGTCGAGAACGAGATCGAGCGTCACAGGCATGCGCCCAGTCTCCACCTCGTGGCTACCATCGACCTGTGACCGACCGCCCGAGCACCGAACCCGCCGACCCCGCCGCCCAGGAGCGCTACCAGGTCCGCTTCGACATGGGGCTCGACGGCGCTCGCCGCATCGGCGGATCGGCCCACCTCCTCGTCTGGTGCGACGCGATCGCGACCGAGCCCGTGCCGGTGGATGCCCTGCCCCACCGCCTCGAGGTCGTCGACGCCCGTCTCGGTGCGGCCTCCGCGATCGCCCAGCGCCTCCTGGAGCTGCAGGCCGCGCGCGGCGAGCGCACGATGGTCGCCGTCGTCGCCGCGGGCGCCCCGCTCGAGAGCCCCGACGGCTTCCCCGTGGAGGACGTCCTGCTGGCCGGAGCGATCGTCGACGCGCTCGGAGCGGTCGGCATCGACGCGACGAGCCCCGAGGCCGCCGCTGCGGCCGCCGCCTTCCAGGGACTCCGCGGCGCGGTCGGCCACATGCTGACCGCGTCGGTCGCCGGTCGTGCGCTCGCCGAGACCTCGGGCGCGGATGCCCTTCCCGCCGCCCGCGCGCGGCTCGAGCAGGCCGAGCTCGTCGTCCTGCGGGAATTCAGCCACTCGGCATAGCGTTCCTCCTGGTCAGAGATCCACGTCTGGCATCGAACCGGGAGGACCCCCCATGAAGGCGCACGTCAACGGCACCGTCATCGCCGAGGCTCCGGAGGAGCAGCTCGTCAAGATCGAGGGCAACTGGTACTTCCCGCCGTCGAGCGTGAAGAGCGAGTTCCTCGAGAAGAGCCCGACGCCGTACACCTGCCCGTGGAAGGGCGAGTGCCAGTACTTCAGCGTCGTCGTCGACGGCGAGAAGCTGCAGGACCGCGCATGGAGCTACCCGAACCCGTACCCGGCCTCCTTCGACCGCGTCGGCACCGACTACTCGAACTACGTCGCCTTCTGGAAAGAGGTGCAGGTCTCCGCGTAGCGGACCACCTCGCCGCCGCGCCGCACCGTGGCCTTCAGGCCGCGCGCTGGTCGACCCAGTCGATCAGGTGCCGCGGGCTGAAGCCGCGCGCGCACTGACCGCACGAGAGCGGCTTCGCGGGCTTCCGGAACCGCACGAACTCGTGCCCGTTGGGGCACCGGCCGCGCCAGCGCGCGCGCTCGTCGGCGATCGGGCCGTCGTGCGTGCGGCCGCCCTCGTAGCCGAGCCCGCGGGCGAGCGCGCGCCACACGGGGCCGTGCCCGGTGCCGGGGCCCGCGAGCGCGTGCGCGACCTCGTGCAGCAGGATCTGGTGGATCTCGTCGTCCTCGAAGCGCGCCGCCAGGTGGCGCGAGACCGTGATGCGGCGATCGGTATAGTTGCACAGGCCCGCGCGCCGCGTCGCGTTGTCGAACCCGAAGCTCCACGACGGGTCGAGGTGCAGGCGCAGCAGGGCCTCGGCCCACACGCGCACCCGCTCCAGCTCGCTCACCCCTCCAGGCTAAGAGCCGCCGCCGACACCGCCGCGCCGACACCCGCGGGCGACGGCCCGGCGCGCCGCGCCTCGCGCGATGTTCGTTTAGCGAACACTGTTCACGGTGCGACCGACCGTTCCAGGGGTGCGGCATGAAC
This sequence comes from Microcella sp., assembly GCF_030645145.1. GTDB lineage: Bacteria > Actinomycetota > Actinomycetes > Actinomycetales > Microbacteriaceae > Microcella. The sequence goes on from NZ_JAUSMI010000087.1 coordinate 31,614, forward strand.
AGTGCTCGGATACAGTCGCGCTGAGCGTGAGGAGGTGTCACATGTCGCTGATCCGCCGACTCGGTGGTGACGAGGGCGTCGCCGCGCTCGTCGACCAGCTCTCCGTGCGCGTCAGGACCGACCCGATCATGGGCCCGTACTTCCGCGACGTCGACGAGGAGGCCCTCAACCGCCACCGCACGATGTTCCTCTCCGCACTGCTCGGGGGCGCGCACTCCTACACCGGCAAGACGCTCGCCGACGCTCATGGCCCGTTCCGACTCGGCGACCGCGAGTTCGACGCCTTCCTGCGCGTCATGCGCGAGACGCTCGAAGCCGCTGACGTCGCCCTCCTCGACCGGCAGTCCATCGTCCGGCGGCTCTCCCGCCTCCGCAACGACGTCGTGAGCCGCGGAGTCTCGGTCGCTCCCGGCGCCCCGATCTTCGGCGGCCCCGAGGCGCGCGACTGACCGACTCCGCAGCGCCGCTTAGTCGCGTCGCGCGAAGAGCCCCGACGTCGGCTCGGGCGAGCGCACGGCCGTCGCGTCCGTCGCGACCGGGGCGCCCGCGATCCAGTTGACGAGATCGCGACCGCTCGTGACCGTCGCCGGATGCGGACCGCGCGCCATGAGCCGCGGCATCCAGTCGAGCTGCAGCTCGCTCGTCGAGGCGATGAGCACGACGTTCCCGAAGCGGCGCCCCTTCAGGATGCCCGTCTCCGCGAGCGCGGCGACGTCGCGGTACGCCATGCGCAGCGTCGCCGCCTGGGCTCGGGCGAAGGCGAGCCCAGGCCCGTCGGCCACGTTGACCGCGACGATGCCGCCCGGAGCGAGGAAGCGCCGCACCTCCTCGTAGAACTCGAGGCTCGTGACGTGGGCGGGGATGCGCGCGCCGCTGAAGACGTCGACCACGATCATGTCGACCGCGCCGTGGAGCGCGGCGGGGAGGCGTGCGAGCGTCGCTCGAGCATCCCCGTACCGGACCCGGATACTCGCGCGACGCGGCAGCGGGAGGTGCTCGCGGACGAAGGCGATGAGCTCCTCCTCGAGCTCGACGACCTGCTGCCGGGAGCCCGGCCGCGTCACCTCGATGTAGCGGGGGAGGGTGAGTGCGCCGGCGCCGAGATGCAGGGCCGTCATCGGCTGGCCGGGGTCGCCCCACTCGTCGATCACGTGGCCGATGCGCTGCACGTACTCGAAGAACAAGCGGCTCGGGTCGTCGAGGTCGACGTGCGACTGCGGCGTGCCGTCGACCACGAGGGTCCAGCTGCCGGGCGACCATTTGTCGGGCTCGATGACCGCGCGCATGCCGTTCGAGAGCTGCCGCGAGACGGCGACGGGGGAGGGCATGACCGCTAGCGTGCCACAGCCCGCGAGGGGGCGTCGCCGCGGTTATAGCGCAGGAGCCCAGATCGGTCAAGATTCCGACTGGACACGACGGCGCGGGCGCGCCTAGTATTGAGGTTTGCGCTCCCCGACAACTTCAGCCGTCAAATGGCGGTCGGCTGACGTGCCCCGAGTATAGCGGCGGGGTGGGCCCGAGCACGGGCCCTCAATGGGTTTCTGGCGTGATCACTCGACCGTGTTCATCTGTCGCTCCGGCGACGGTATTAGGGCTTCGACGCCCACGGAGGTTAGTTCGTTGGCTGCTTCGCGCACCGCTAAGAATTCCCAGTCCCCCCAGAACGGCCGGAACGCATCCCGGCTCTCGTTCGCCAAGATCAGCGACACGCTCACCGTCCCCGACCTGCTGGCTCTGCAGACCGAGAGCTTCGACTGGCTCGTCGGCAACGACGCCTGGAAGGCGCGCGTGACCGAGGCCGAGGCCGCCGGTCGCACCGACGTCCCGGGCCGCAGCGGTCTCGAGGAGATCTTCGAGGAGATCAGTCCCATCGAGGACCTCGGCGAGACGATGCAGCTCTCGTTCACGAACCCGTACCTCGAAGAGCAGAAGTACTCGATCGACGAGTGCAAGGAGCGCGGCAAGACCTACGCCGCCCCGCTCTACGTCGAGGCCGAGTTCATGAACCACATGACCGGCGAGATCAAGACGCAGACGGTCTTCATGGGCGACTTCCCGCTCATGACCGAGCGCGGCACATTCATCATCAACGGCACCGAGCGCGTCGTCGTGTCGCAGCTCGTCCGCAGCCCGGGCGTCTACTTCGAGCGCACGCTCGAGAAGCTCTCGGACAAGGACATCTACACCGCGCGCATCATCCCCAGCCGCGGCGCCTGGCTCGAGTTCGAGATCGACAAGCGGGACCAGGTGGGCGTGCGCATCGACCGCAAGCGCAAGCAGTCGGTCACCGTGTTCCTCAAGGCCCTCGGCATGACGACCGAGGAGATCCGCGAGGCCTTCGCCGGCTTCGACTCGATCGAGCAGACCCTCGAGAAGGACGCCGTCCTGACGAAGGAAGAGGCGCTCAAGGACATCTACCGCAAGCTGCGCCCGGGCGAGCAGGTCGCCGCCGAGGCCGCGCGCGCGCTCCTCGACAACTTCTACTTCAACCCCAAGCGCTACGACCTCGCGAAGGTCGGCCGCTACAAGGTCAACCGCAAGCTCGGCGTCGACGCCCCGCTGTCGGACTCGGTGCTGACGGTCGAGGACATCGTCGCGACCATCCGCTACATGGTCTCGATGCACGAGGGCCGCACTACGATGCCCGGCCAGCGCGACGGCAAGCCCGTCGAGCTGCGCCTCGACGTGGACGACATCGACCACTTCGGCAACCGCCGCATCCGCGCGGTCGGCGAGCTCATCCAGAACCAGGTCCGCACCGGTCTGTCGCGCATGGAGCGCGTCGTCCGCGAGCGCATGACCACTCAGGACATCGAGGCGATCACGCCGCAGACCCTGATCAACGTGCGCCCCGTCGTCGCCGCAATCAAGGAGTTCTTCGGAACCTCGCAGCTGTCGCAGTTCATGGACCAGAACAACCCGCTCGCGGGCCTGACCCACAAGCGCCGGCTCTCGGCCCTCGGCCCCGGCGGCCTGAGCCGCGAGCGCGCCGGCGTCGAGGTGCGCGACGTGCACCCCTCGCACTACGGCCGCATGTGCCCCATCGAGACCCCGGAAGGCCCGAACATCGGCCTCATCGGCTCGCTCGCGTCGTTCGCGCGCATCAACGCGTTCGGCTTCATCGAGACGCCGTACCGCCGCGTGGTCAAGGGCAAGGTCACCGAGCACATCGACTACCTGACCGCGAGCGAGGAGGACGAGTTCGTCGTCGCCCAGGCGGGAGCGCCCCTCAAGAAGGACGGCTCGTTCGCCGAGGAGCGCGTGCTCATCCGCAAGAAGGGCGGCGAGGTCGAGCTCGTGCCCTCCGCCCAGGTGGACTACATGGACGTCTCACCGCGCCAGATGGTGTCGGTCGCGACCTCGCTCATCCCGTTCCTCGAGCACGACGACGCGAACCGCGCGCTCATGGGCGCCAACATGCAGCGTCAGGCGGTGCCGCTTCTCCGCTCGGAGTCGCCGCTCGTCGGCACCGGCATGGAGGGCTTCGCCGCGATCGACGCGGGCGACGTCATCACGGCCGAGAAGCCGGGCGTCGTCGCGGAGGTCTCGGCCGACGCTGTGACCGTCCAGCTCGACGAGGGCGGGACCCAGCAGTACTTCCTGCGGAAGTTCGACCGCTCGAACCAGGGCACGAACTACAACCACCGCGTCATCGTCAACGCGGGCGACCGCGTCGAGGCCGGCGAGGTCATCGCCGACGGCCCCGCGACGGAGAACGGCGAGCTCGCGCTCGGCAAGAACCTCCTCGTGGCGTTCATGTCGTGGGAGGGCCACAACTTCGAGGACGCGATCATCCTCAGCCAGAACCTCGTGAAGGACGACACGCTCTCGTCGATCCACATCGAGGAGTACGAGGTCGACGCCCGCGACACGAAGCTCGGCAAGGAGGAGATCACCCGCGACCTCCCCAACGTCAGCCCCGAGCTGCTCGCCGACCTCGACGAGCGCGGCATCATCCGCATCGGCGCCGAGGTCCGCCCCGGCGACATCCTCGTCGGCAAGGTCACGCCCAAGGGCGAGACCGAGCTCTCGGCCGAGGAGCGCCTGCTGCGCGCGATCTTCAACGAGAAGTCGCGCGAGGTGCGCGACACCTCGCTCAAGGTCCCCCACGGCGAGCAGGGCACCATCATCGGCGTCAAGGTCTTCGACGCGCAGGACGGCGACGACGAGCTCGGCTCGGGCGTCAACCAGCGCGTGGTCGTCTACATCGCCCAGAAGCGCAAGATCTCCGAGGGCGACAAGCTCGCCGGCCGCCACGGCAACAAGGGCGTCATCTCGAAGATCCTGCCCGTCGAGGACATGCCGTTCCTCGAGGACGGCACGCCCGTCGACATCGTGCTCAACCCGCTCGGCGTCCCCGGCCGCATGAACTTCGGCCAGGTCCTCGAGATCCACATGGGGTGGGCGGCGTCGCGCGGCTGGAAGATCGACGGCAGCCCCGCGTGGGCCGAGGGCATCCCCGCCAACGCTCGCGAGGCCGTTCCCGGCACCAAGATCGCGACCCCGGTGTTCGACGGTGCGCGCGAGGACGAGATCGCGGGTCTGCTCGACTCGACGATCCCGAACCGCGACGGCGTCCGGATGATCGACTCGACCGGAAAGGCCCGTCTCTTCGACGGCCGATCGGGCGAGCCCTTCCCCGACCCCATCTCGGTCGGCTACATGTACATCCTGAAGCTCCACCACCTCGTCGACGACAAGATCCACGCGCGCTCGACGGGCCCCTACTCGATGATCACCCAGCAGCCGCTCGGCGGTAAGGCCCAGTTCGGCGGCCAGCGCTTCGGTGAGATGGAGGTGTGGGCGCTCGAGGCCTACGGCGCGGCCTACGCGCTGCAGGAGCTCCTGACGATCAAGTCCGACGACATCCTGGGCCGCGTGAAGGTCTACGAGGCGATCGTCAAGGGCGAGAACATCCAGGAGCCGGGGATCCCCGAGAGCTTCAAGGTCCTCATCAAGGAGATGCAGTCGCTGTGCCTGAACGTCGAGGTCCTCTCGGCCGACGGCACCGCGGTGAGCCTCAAGGACACGGATGACGAGGTCTTCCGCGCCGCGGAGGAGCTCGGCATCAACATCTCCTCCCGCTTCGAGTCCTCGTCGATCGACGAGATCTGATCCGGGTCTCTCCAGAGACACTGACGACTGTTTACGAAAGAGAAGAATCAATTGCTCGACGCAACCACTTTCGATGAGCTCCGGATCGGCCTCGCGACCGCTGACGACATCCGTCGCTGGTCCCACGGCGAGGTCAAGAAGCCCGAGACGATCAACTACCGCACCCTCAAGCCCGAGAAGGACGGTCTGTTCGGTGAGCAGATCTTCGGCCCCTCGCGCGACTGGGAGTGCTCCTGCGGCAAGTACAAGCGGGTCCGCTTCAAGGGCATCGTCTGCGAGCGCTGCGGTGTCGAGGTCACGAAGTCGTCTGTGCGCCGTGAGCGCATGGGCCACATCGAGCTCGCCGCCCCGGTCACGCACATCTGGTACTTCAAGGGCGTGCCCAGCCGTCTTGGCTACCTGCTCGACATGGCGCCGAAGGACCTCGAGAAGGTCATCTACTTCGCCGCGTACATGGTCATCTCGGTCGACGAGGAGGGTCGCCACGCCGACCTCCCCGGTCTCGAGAACGAGCTGCGCCTCGAGGTCAAGACCCTCGAGGGCCAGCGCGACTCGATGATCGCCGACCGCCTGCAGCGCCTCGAGGGCGAGCTCGCCGAGCTCGAGGCCGAGGGCGCCAAGGCCGACCAGAAGCGCAAGGTCAAGGATGCCGGCGAGAAGGAGATGTCGCAGGTCCGCAAGTCGTTCGACGAGCAGATCGCGCAGCTCGAGCGCGTGTGGGAGGACTTCCGCACCCTCAAGGTCGGCGACCTCAAGCCGGAGGACTCCGTCTTCCAGGAGCTCCAGGACCGCTACGGCCTGTACTTCGAGGCGCACATGGGCGCCGAGGCGATCAAGAAGCGCCTCGAGGCCTTCGACCTCGCCGCCGAGAGCGAGCTGCTCCTCGAGCAGATCGCGACCGGCAAGGGTCAGAAGAAGATCCGTGCGATCAAGCGCCTCAAGGTCGTCAACTCGTTCCTGCAGACGGGCAACTCGCCCGCCGCGATGGTCCTCGACGTCGTCCCGGTGATCCCGCCGGAGCTGCGCCCGATGGTCCAGCTCGACGGCGGCCGCTTCGCCACGAGCGACCTGAACGACCTGTACCGCCGCGTGATCAACCGCAACAACCGCCTCCGCCGCCTTCTCGACCTCGGGGCGCCCGAGATCATCGTCAACAACGAGAAGCGCATGCTCCAGGAGGCCGTCGACGCGCTGTTCGACAATGGTCGCCGCGGTCGTCCCGTCACGGGCACCGGCAACCGCGCCCTGAAGTCCCTGAGCGACATGCTCAAGGGCAAGCAGGGTCGCTTCCGCCAGAACCTGCTCGGCAAGCGCGTCGACTACTCGGGCCGCTCGGTCATCGTCGTCGGCCCGCAGCTCAAGCTGCACCAGTGCGGTCTGCCGAAGCTCATGGCGCTCGAGCTGTTCAAGCCGTTCGTCATCAAGCGCCTGATCGACCTGGGCCACGCCCAGAACATCAAGAGCGCCAAGCGCATGGTCGAGCGCTCGCGCCCGCAGGTGTGGGATGTCCTCGAGGAGATCATCCGCGAGCGCCCCGTCCTGCTGAACCGCGCGCCCACCCTGCACCGTCTCGGCATCCAGGCCTTCGAGCCCCAGCTCGTCGAGGGCAAGGCGATCCAGCTGCACCCGCTCGTCTGCGCCGCGTTCAACGCGGACTTCGACGGCGACCAGATGGCCGTCCACCTGCCGCTGTCGGTCGAGGCGCAGGCCGAGGCCCGCATCCTCATGCTCGCGTCGAACAACATCCTCAAGCCGTCCGACGGCCGCCCGGTGACCGTTCCCACGCAGGACATGATCATCGGCCTCCACCACCTCACGACCGTCCGCGAGGGCGCCGAGGGCGAAGGCCGCGCGTTCTCCTCGGTCTCCGAGGCGATCATGGCCATGGACCAGCACTCGCTGCACCTCAACGCGACCGTGCGCATCCGCCTCTTCGGCGACAAGTTCGAGGGTGGCCGCGAGCTCAAGGAGACCACGCTCGGTCGTGCGCTCTTCAACGAGCTCCTGCCCGAGGACTACCCGTTCATGGAGAAGGTCGCCGACAAGGGCGCCATCTCGCAGCTCGTGAACGACCTCGCCGAGCGCTACCCGAAGGTCGTCGTCGCGGCGACCCTCGACAAGGTGAAGGACGCCGGCTTCTACTGGGCGACCCGCTCGGGAGTGACCGTCGCGCTGAGCGACGTCCTCACCCCGCCGCGCAAGAAGGAGATCGTCGCCGGCTACGAGAAGCAGGCGGCGAAGATCCAGGTCCAGTTCGAGAAGGGTCTCATCACCGACGACGAGCGTCGTCGCGAGCTCGTCGCGCTCTGGAGCGAGGGCACCAAGGAGGTCAACGCCGAGATGCGCGCGAACTTCCCGACCGACAACACGATCAACCGCATGGTCACGTCGGGCGCCCGAGGCAACTGGCTGCAGGTCGGAAACATCGCGGGTATGCGAGGCCTCGTCTCGAACCCGCGCGGTGAGATCATCGCCCGCCCGATCATCAACTCGTACCGCGAGGGCCTGTCGGTGGCCGAGTACTTCATCGCCACCCACGGTGCCCGCAAGGGTCTCGCCGACACCGCGCTCCGCACGGCCGACTCGGGCTACCTGACGCGTCGACTGGTCGACGTCGCTCAGGACGTCATCATCCGCGAGGACGACTGCGGCACGACCAAGGGTCTCGAGTTCCCGATCGCCCACGAGGTCGACGGCACGTGGGTCCGCGACGAGAACGTCGAGAACCTCGTGTTCGCGCGCACTCTCGCGGCCGACGCCGTCAGCGCCTCGGGCGAGGTCGTCGCGGCGGCCGGCTCCGACGTCGGCGACGTGCTCATCAACGAGCTCGTCGCGGCCGGCGTCAGCACGATCAAGGTCCGCTCGGTCCTGACGTGCGAGTCGGCGGTCGGCGTCTGCGCCGCCTGCTACGGCCGCTCGCTCGCGACCGGAACGCGCGTCGACCTCGGTGAGGCCGTCGGCATCATCGCGGCCCAGTCGATCGGCGAGCCCGGCACGCAGCTCACGATGCGCACCTTCCACACCGGTGGCTCGGCCTCGGCCGACGACATCACGCAGGGTCTTCCCCGCGTGACCGAGCTCTTCGAGGCCCGCACCCCGAAGAGCGCGAGCCCCATCGCCGAGAGCGCCGGTCGCATCGTCGTGGAGGACGCGGAGAAGCAGCGCCGCGTCATCCTCACCCCCGACAACGGGGACGAGGAGGTCGTGTACGTCGTCTCGAAGCGCTCGCAGCTGCTCGTCGAGGACGGTCAGCACGTCGAGCTCGGCCAGCAGATCTTCGAGGGTCCCGTGGACCCGAAGGAGGTCCTGCGGGTCAAGGGCGTCCGCGCCGTGCAGCAGCACCTCGTCGAGGGCGTCCAGGGCGTCTACCGCTCGCAGGGCGTGCCGATCCACGACAAGCACATCGAGGTCATCGTCCGTCAGATGCTCCGCAAGGTGACCGTCGTCGACCACGGCGAGACCGACCTGCTCCCCGGCGAGCTCGTCGACCGCTCGAAGTACAACGACATCAACCGCGCCGCGCTGTCCGAGGGCAAGAAGACCGCCTCGGCCCGCCAGGAGGTCATGGGAATCACCAAGGCCTCGCTCGCGACCGAGTCGTGGCTGTCGGCCGCGTCCTTCCAGGAGACGACCCGCGTGCTCACGCAGGCCGCCATGGAGGGCAAGCGCGACCCGCTGCTGGGCCTCAAGGAGAACGTGATCATCGGAAAGCTGATCCCGGCCGGCACGGGCCTGCCCGCGTACCGGAACGTCTCGGTCGAGGCGACGGAGGAGGCGAAGGCCGAGCGGTACCCCAACCGCATCTTCGCCGACGACTCGTCGTTCAGCGAGGCCGACCTGTCGTTCGTCGACTTCGACTCGTTCTCGAGCGACGACTTCACCCCGGGCACCTACAACTAGGTCGCATCGCTCGACCCGAACGGCCCTCGTCGCGAGACGGGGGCCGTTCGGCGTCTCCCGGGCCATGGTGAGGGCTCCCCATCGCGGGGGAGTCGAGCCGGACTCTACGATGAGGCCCGTGCGTGATGATCGATTCGACCGGGGCGGCGGGGAGAGCCCTCTCGCTCGACCCCCGATCACGCTGCAGACCGACGATGAACCGACGCCGGGGATCCGCGACGACGGCTCGCCCGATCCCGAGTACGCCGCCTCCCTCGGCCTCCGACCCGCTGGAGCGGGCCGTCGTTCCGCCGCGTTCGCGATCGACGCGGTCATCTGGCTGATCCTCGCGACGCCGACGGTCGTCGGCGTGCTGATCGCCGCGACGCCGCTGCTCGCGGGGGCCCCGCTCGACGCGGTCGACCCGATCGCGATCGTGCTCGTCCTCGTCGGGCTCGCGGTCACGAGCGTCTTCGGGCTGGTCCAGCTGGTCCTCCACGGTCTCCGGGGGGTCACCATCGGTAAGGCGGCGCTCGGGCTCCGATCCGTCAACGTTGCGACCTTCGCGCGTCCCGGCTTCTGGCGCGTCGTCCTGCGCGCCCTCGTCCTCCAGGCCTCGACCGCGGTGCTCGTCGTCGTCGGCCCGGGTCTGCTGTTCCTCAGCGCGGGCCTCGATCCCGAGCGACGCGGCCGCAGCTGGCTCGACCGCGTCGCGCGGGCCTGGGTCCTGGACGTCCGGCGGGGGCTCGATCCCTTCGACGCGCGGGCCCTTCGTCACGCGCGCAAGGCGATCCTGCCGTCGTCGCGAGAGGTCCGCGCACCGCTGCCCTCCCTCGGCAGCGCCGGCCCGTCGCGCGCCTTCGTCCCGGCCGAGCGATCGAGCGCCGGCGTCGTCTCCGGGCTGCCGGGGTCGGGGTCGTGGACTCCGCCCGAGCTGATCGACCCGCGCGCGCCCGAGCCGTCGACGGCGGCCGTGCCCCTCCCCGTGTCCGCACCGCCGCTCGTGCCCGCCTCCGTCGGATCGGCGGCGGCACCGGGGCCCCGCGTCGTGCGCCTGCGCTTCGACGACGGGACGATGGTCCCCGTCCCCGCATCCGCGCTCCTCGGTCGCGACCCCGAGCCGCGCCCCGGCGAGCGCGTCGCGCTCCTCCTGCCGCTCGCCGACCCGACGATGCAGCTGTCGAAGACGCACGCCGAGTTCGGCGTCGACGAGGAGGGGGGCTTCTGGATGCTCGACCGCGGCTCCTCCAACGGCACCGTCGCGGTGACCCCGGCGGGCGAGCTCGCACTGCCGCCCGGCGAGCGCACGAGCATCCCCCTCGAGAGCACCGTCGAGATCGGCGGCCGCAGCTTCCGGGTGACCGCGGGATGACCCCCAACCTCGTGCGCTCGGCGCATCGATCTCCTCATGCCCACCCGCACGACCGGACGAGAGACCACGGATGAAGCTCAAGCTGGCCCTGCGACGCTCCGGCGACCGGGCGACGGACGTCGTGATCACGGCCGACGCGACCGCGACCGTCGCCGATCTGGCGCGCACGATCGCGGCGACCGACCCGGGCGGAGCCCACGTCCGCCACCTCCTGGACGGACCCCTGACGCTCGCCATCGCGCCCCCGGTCGGAAGCGAGCTCGTCGCGCTCGACCCCGCCCTCCTCCTGGCCGACGCGCCCATCGGCAGCGGGTTCCACGCCGCGATCGCCCCCCACGCGCCCACCGCGCGCTCGCGCTCCGCGGCCGCCGTGATGCGCGTGCTCTCCGGCCCCGACGCCGGTCGTGAGTTCCCGCTCGCGCGCGGCCACAGCGTCATCGGCCGCGACGCCTCGACGACGGTGACGCTCTCGGACCCTCTCGTGTCGAAGCGGCACGCGCGGGTGGAGGTCGACTCGCGCATCGAGCTCGTCGACCTGAACTCCGCCAACGGCCTCGTGATCGATGGCGGCCGCGTGCCGCGTCTCGCGGTGCAGCCCGGTCAGGTGATCACGCTCGGCGACACCGACGTCGCCTTCACCCTTCTCGACGCGGGCGACGATGAGCGGCGGGATGCCGTGCTCGAGCGCGGCGGATCCCTCCTGTTCAACCGCTCCCCGCGCGTCGAAGTGAGGTACCCGGGCACCGAGTTCCCCCACCCGGCCGTGCCGTCGGAGTCGGACCCGCGTCTCTTCCCCTGGCCGATGATCATCGCCCCGATCCTGCTCGGGCTCGGCATCTACTTCGCGACCGGCCGCGCGCTCGCGCTGCTCATGGTCGCGATGGCGCCGATCATGCTGCTCGGCAACTTCCTCGGCCAGCGCCGCCAGCAGGGCATCAAGCTGCGGCAGGAGATCCAGACCTTCGAGGAGCAGATCGAGCAGCTCGAGGATGACCTCGCCGAGCAGGAGCTCATCGAGCGCGAGCGACGGCACGCGGAGGCGCCCCCGACCGCCTCCGTCTACGAGGAGGCCATGCGTCTCGGCCCGCTGCTGTGGACGCGGCGCCCGGAGCACTGGAGCTTCCTCGCCCTGCGTCTCGGCGCCGGTCGGGCCCGGAGCCGCAACTCGATCGCGGCGAGCACAGATTCCAAGGGCATCGCCCAGTACTCGCGCCAGGTGCAGGTGCTGCGCGATCGCCACGAGTTCATCGACGACGTGCCGCTCGTCGAGCTGCTGCCGAGCTCCGGCGCCCTCGGCATCGCCGGGCCGAGCGCGCTCGCGGCGGACGCGCTCCGCGGGCTGGGCGTGCAGCTCTTCGGCCTCCACGCCCCGAACGAGGTCGTCACCGCGGCCATCGTCAACCCCGCGTGGACGCGCGAGCTCGAGTGGCTCAAGTGGCTGCCGCACACCTCGACGCCGCGGTCGCCGTTCGCCGAACTCGCTCTCGCGGACAGCCCCTCCGCGGGCACAGCACTGCTGAGCGCGCTCGAGGAGATCGTGCTCCAGCGCTCGAGCGGCACGCCGAGCCGCCGGGGCCCGCTGCGGGAGGACGACTCCTCGCTCGCGCTCGGCTCGCGCGTCGGCGAGGGCCTGCCGCGCGAGCTCGCCGTGCCGAGCGATCTCGCGATCGTCCTCGTCGTCACGGGCGACGCGCCCGTCGACCGCGCCCGACTGACGCAGGTCATCGAGCGCGGCGCCGACGTGGGCGTCTACACGATCTTCCTCGCGCCCGCGGTCGAGGCCCTGCCCGCCGCGTGCCGCACCTTCGTCGACGTCACCGACGGCCTCGACTCCGCCCGGGTCGGCTACGTGCGCGCGGGGGAGGTGTACGAGCCCGTCGCCGTTGAGGGCGTCTCGCAGGCGCACGCCCAGGTCTTCGCCCAGCGCATGGCGCCGGTCGTCGACGCGAGCAGCATCACCGACGACACGAGCGATCTGCCCCGCAGCGTGTCGATGCTGAGCCTGCTCGGGAGCGACCTCGCCGCCCAGCCCGCGGCCGCGATCGAGCGGTGGCACCAGAACGGCTCGGTGCTCGATCGACGCCGCGGAGCCACGCGGCCTCGCCTCAAACGGGCGGGCACGCTCGCCGCCTTCGTCGGCCAGGGAAGCCCCGACGCCATGACGCTCGACCTCCGGACGCAGGGCCCTCACGCTCTCGTCGGCGGCACCACGGGCTCGGGCAAGAGCGAGTTCCTGCAGGCCTGGGTGCTCGGCATGGCCGCCGAGTACAGCCCCGATCGCGTGACGTTCCTCTTCGTCGACTACAAGGGCGGATCCGCCTTCGCCGACTGCGTCGAGCTGCCGCACTGCGTCGGTCTCGTCACCGACCTGAGCCCGCACCTCGTCCGTCGCGCCCTCACGAGCCTCCGGGCCGAGCTGCACCACCGCGAGCACCTCTTCAATCGCAAGAAGGCGAAGGACCTCCTCGAGCTGGAGAAGCGTCAGGACCCGGATACTCCTCCCGCTCTCGTGCTCGTCATCGACGAGTTCGCGGCGCTCGCGGGCGACGTGCCGGAGTTCGTCGACGGCGTGGTCGACATCGCCCAGCGCGGGCGGTCGCTCGGCATCCACCTGATCATGGCCACCCAGCGCCCGGCGGGCGTCATCAAGGACAACCTGCGGGCGAACACGAACCTCCGCGTCGCGCTCCGCATGGCCGACGAGAGCGACTCGAAGGACGTCGTCGGCGATCCCGTCGCCGGCACCTTCGACCCGTCCATCCCCGGGCGCGGCATCGCCAAGACGGGACCGGGCCGTCTCGTGCCGTTCCAGTCCGGCTACGCCGGCGGCTGGACGAGCGACGCGCCCGCCGCGGCACAGGTGCGCGTCGCCGAGCTGCGCTTCGGTGCCCCGACCGTCTGGGAGGCCGAGGGCGGCCCCGAGTCGCTCGAGGAGGACGGCGACCCCGGGCCGAACGATCAGAAGCGGCTCGTGCAGACGCTCGTCGCGGCGGCGACGACGGCGGGCATCCCCGCCCCGCGTCGGCCGTGGCTCGACGACCTCCCCGCGACGGTCGACCTGCGCGCGCTCCCGCTCGACGGCGACGCGCGCATCCCGATCGGCCTCGCCGACATCCCCGAGCGCCAGCTGCAGGCTCCGGTGTTCTTCGAGCCCGACACCGACGGTCACATGCTCGTCTACGGCACGTCGGGCTCAGGCAAGTCGACCGCGCTGCGCTCTCTCGCGATCGCCGCGGGCGCTCGACCGGAGGCCGGCCGCTGCATCGTCTACGGCGCCGACTTCGGCACGGGGTCGCTGCGCTCGCTCGAGGCCCTCCCTCACGTGGGCTCGATCGTCGCGGGCGACGACGCCGAGCGCGTGCAGCGCCTGCTCCGCACGCTGCGATCGATGCTGGATGACCGTTCCCGCCGCTTCTCGGAGGCCAACGCCGCGAGCCTCACCGAGTACCGGCAGCTCACCGGCCGCGTCGACGAGCCGCGCATCCTCCTCCTCATCGACGGCTTCGGAGCCTTCAAGCAGGAGTGGGAGGCGACGACGGCGCGCGCTCCGTTCTACGGCATCCTCATGCGCGCGCTCGGCGAGGGCCGCCCGCTCGGCATCCACGTCATCGCGTCCGCCGACCGCTACGGCGCCGTCCCGACCGCGGTGAGCGCCAACGTCAGCAAGCGCATCGTGCTGCGTCTGAGCGACGACAGCGCCTACGGCATGCTCGGCGTGCCGAAGGACGTCCTCGACGAGCGCAGCGCCCCGGGACGCGCGATCGTCGACGGCGTCGAGACGCAGATCGCGTCGATGGGCGGCACCGTCAACGTCGCCGAGCAGTCGACGGCGACTGAGGCCCTCGCGGCCGAACTGCGCCGACGGGGGGCGACGGATGCTCCCGCCATCGGCGCGCTGCCCACCGAGCTGAGCGCCGCCGAGCTGCCGGACCGGGTCGGCGGGCTCCCCGTCATCGGCGTCGCGGACGACGAGCTCGGCCCCACGGGCTTCGAGCCCATCGGCACCTTCGTCGTCGCCGGGCCGCCGCGCAGCGGCAAGACCTCGGCCCTCCGCGCGCTGGTGCAGGCGATCGAGCGCGCGGAGCCGGAGACCGAGTTCTTCCACATCGGCGGCCGACGGGCCGCTCTGAAGGACGAGCGGACGTGGGCGGGCGCAGCCTCGAGCATCGACGACGTGCGCGCTCTCGCGAAGCAGCTCGTTCCTCTCGTCGCCGCGGAAGGGGCATCCGCCCGCATGGTGGTCGTGGTCGAGAACGTGCCGGAGTTCGGCGACACCGATGCCGAGCGGCCCCTCAAGGAGCTCATGCAGGCGATCAACCGCAGCGAGCACCTGCTGCTCGGCGAGGGCGACGTCAGCCTCATGGCGGGCGGTTACGGGCTCATCGGCGAGCTCAAGGCGGGCCGTCGCGGCATCGTGCTCAAGCCCGAGACCTACGACGGCGACTCGATCTTCAAGGTGCCCTTCCCGCGCGTGCAGCGGCACGAGTTCCCGCCGGGCCGCGGCATCTTCGTCGAGAACGGGCGGGCCGTCACGGTGCAGCTGCCGCTCGTGCCGTGACGCGGAAGTGGGGAGGGCTCCCCATCGACGTGAGGAAAACTGCGACGTTAGCGTAGGCGCATCACCGGCTCTCCTCGAGCCACCGACATAGAGAGAAGGATGACCATGGCTGACTTCAAGGCCACCTACAGCGAGATGGAGCGCATGTCGAGCCGCCTGGAGGCCGGCCGCGAGGACATCGCCGAGATCCTCCGCCGCCTCCAGAGCCAGGTGACGACGCTCACGAACGACGAGTTCCGCACGCAGCAGGCCTCCGGCAAGTTCAACGACGGCTACCAGGACCTCACCGAGGGCCTCTCGACCGCGATCGACGGCATCCGCGAGATGGGCGAGTCGCTCACGCGCATGATGCGCGCCATCCAGGACACCGACTCCGCGCTCGCCGGCAACTGAGCCGCGAGCCCTCGGGCCGAACGAGCCGGGCGGCCAGCGCCGCCCGGCTCGCTCCGGCTGAACCGCCTTCCGACCAGCACCGCATCAAGGAGAAGAGCCCATGGCCGATGTGATGATCAGCGTGTCGACGCTGAGCGCACTGAACTCCGCGCTCAAGCGGATCCTCGTCGAGTTCGACGAGGTCGGCTCGCGGACGGGCGAGCTGCAGGAGGCGATCGACCGCCCCGCGGGCCGCTCGGGGCTGTGCGACCGCACTCGCGAGTTCGAGTCGGGCTGGGATGACCGCCGCGCCGCGCTCGTCGAGAAGCTCACGGCGATCCAGGCCTCGGTCGAATCGACCTGCACGGGGTGGACGGACTTCGACGCCGAGCTCGCGAACAACCTCACTCTCGACTCCGCCGGCACGGCGACGCCGCCGGCCGACCTCTGACACCGGAGAGCTGACATGACGGATCTGCGCACGCACTCGGGTCGACGCGTCGAGGTGCTCGACGGCGACGCCGCGAAGATCATCGAGCGCGGGGAGGCCATCGAGGCCCTCGGCGCCCAGATGGAAGGAGCCTCCCGCGTCCTCCGCGACATCGGCGACGGGGCCGAGGAGCAGAGGGGGCGCTCGATCGAGCGCATCCAGGAGGAAGTCGGGGACGTCCACGAGGAGCTCCACCTCGCCGCCGAGCGCTACACCCCGACCGGTCGCGTGATGAAGACCTACGGGCAGGCGCTCGACTCCGTCCAGGTGGAGATGACCCGCATCGTGTCCGACGCGGAGGCCGCTCGCGCCGTGCTCGTGCAGCGGCAGGCGCAGGCCGCCGCCGCGGCATCCGCTCTCGACCGCTTCGAGCCCGACGCCGACGACCCCTCCGCGACCGCGACGGCCGACCGGCTCGCCGACGGCGCGAGCGCCGCGGCGGGGCTCGCGGACGCCGCGCGGGAGGACCTCGACGACGCCCTGCGCGCCTACGACATCCAGTTCGACATGTGGGACGAGGCCTACGAGGCGGCGCTCGAGGGCATCGAGGACGCCACCAAGGGCAACATCACCGATCACTGGACGGACAACCTCGCCGGCGTCGTCGAGGTCATCCTCACCGTGCTGCAGGTCGCCGGGGTGATCCTCGCGCTCGCCGCGCTGATCATCGGCGGGCCGCTCTTCGCCGCCCTCGCCGCCATCGCCGGCGTGCTCGCTCTGCTCGGCACGCTGTACCTCGCGGCGAAGGGCCGCCGCAACGGCGGCGACGTCGCGTGGGCGGTCGTGGGGGTCCTCCCGTTCGGGAAGCTCGGCAAGCTGTTCCAGTCCGGCAAGCGCATGACAGGGCTGCGCGAGTTCGCCACCGCGCCCGTCATGGACATCGTCACGCCGGTGCGGCGCATCGTCGCCCTGCGTCGCCTCCCGTCCGCCGAGGTGATCCGCCAGGGTGGAGGTATGGGCAGCCGGGCGGCACAGGGTCTTGCCCAGCGCATTCGCACAGACTTCACGCTGTTCAGCGGAGGGGGCCCTTCCGGCATCGTCACTCGCATCACGCAAGGCTCCAGCCGGACGTGGCAGAACGGGATGGCCGACGCATTCGCCTCGCTCACGCCGCACCACCAGCGCCTCGTGAGTCCGCATCTCGGAGCGCTGCAGAGCGTCGTAGCCCGCTCGGAGGTATCGATGCCCGAGATGGCCATCAACGTGGTCGAGTTCGGGATCAAGCGGACCAACATGGTCCTCGGCCGCTCCTCCGACATCATGACGGCGATGAACGAGCGACCGGTCGACGCGTGGTCGGCCGAGCTGAGCCGATGACGCCGGAGTCCCTCGCCGAGCTCGCGATCCCCCCGTACCGGCTCGTTCTCCCCCAGGGGTGGGAGGAGGCGCCCGCCTCGTCGGCGACCGCCCAGCTCCTCATCGCGCAGGGCAGCGAGGTCATGAAGCGCGCACACCGGCCCGACCTCGACGTCGAGTTCCGGTCGCTCGTCCGCCGCGGGTTCGCTCAGCTCTCCGCCGCCGGCGCCGTCTCGGTGTACCTGCAGAGCAACGTCCCTCCCGAGCAGGTCATGCCCGTCTCGATCGTCGTCTCCGTGCGGCGCGCGCCCGAGGGCGGCACGCTCGATCCGGAGGTGACGGCGATGCTCCGTGAGGGCGGGGCCGGGTTCCTCCGCGACGACCGCGCGATCGTCCGGATGGAGGCCGATCGGGCGGTCGACGGCGTCGGGGGAGGGGTGCGGACGCGCCAGATCGCCTACGTCATCGCCGTGCCCGGGTCGGGGAGGACGATCGCGCTGCAGTTCACGACGGCCATCCCGTACCCCGTAGACGGTGACGGGGACGTCGAGCGCATGGTCGACGAGATGGTCGCGCTCAGCAACGTCTGCATGAGCACCTTCGCGTGGGAGGCCGCATGAGCGGGTACGAGCTGCAGTACGACGCGGGCCTCTGGTACCCGCTGCCCGATTCCGGCGACTCTCGGGCGTTCGCCGAGGGACTGGCCGCGGCGCTCGAGGCCGAGCGGCCCGACATCACCGCGAGCGAGCTCGACGACCTGCGCGCGGTCGCCGAGACGGCCGTCGCGACGCGGCCGCCGGACGCCTCCGAGTCGTTCCTGTTCCTCCCCGCTGACGTCGGCGCTCTCGGGATCGTCCACTTCGTGATCATCGTCGCGGCGCCGGGCGAGGTCTACTCGGCCGACGACCTGCTCGCCGCCTCGGCCGACGCCCTGCTGTCGCCCGTGCGCACCGACCTCGAGCTCGACGGCCTCGGGTCGGGGTCGCGCATCCTGTCCGTCACCCCGGGGGCAGGGGAGCTCCCGACGGCGCGCATCGAGTACCTCTTCGCGGAGGGTCCCGCCGTGCTCATGGCGTCGGCGCTCGCCCGCTCGATGCGCGACGCCGGCATCATGACGGCTGCGCTCGACGAGATGCTCGGCGGCTTCCGCTGGATGAGCGAGTGACCGCGGCGGAACTCGCCTCGAGCATCCCCGTGTCGGCAGGGGAGACCCTGTCGGCGGCGCGCGTCCTCGAGGACGCGGCCCTCGCGTCGGCTGCCCCGCAGGTCCGAGCTCGACTGAGGGCGATCGACCGCGACCACGACCGAGCGATCGCCGCTCTCCGCGCCCGCTATCGCGAGCGAGAGAGCGCGTACGACGAGGACTGGCCCGACCCGCCGCGCGACATCTGGGGGCTCGACGCGGCGGCGCTCGTCATCACCGCGATCGCGCTCGCCGTCGTCATCGCGAGCGCGCGATTCGCCGATCGATGGGATGCTCCCTCCGCAGCCGCGCTCTGCGCCGGGCTGATCGTGCTCGCCACCGTCCTCCACCTCGTCGGGGCGCTCCGCTCCCGGTCGAGCGCGGGCGTCAGCAACCAGCGCGCGAGCTCGGTGATCGGCTTCGACGCGGTCGCCGCGGTCGCCGGCGCCGGGCTCATCATCTGGCGCGCGAACGGGGCCCGCGGTGGTGCCCCGTTCGACGCGATCATCGCACCGGTCGTGGTCAGCGCGCTCTGCGGGCTGCTCCTCGCGATCGTCTGGGTCGACGCCCGCCGTCGCGGAGCGCCCGAGCGAGCCCGCGTCGCCCGTTACCGGGTCGCCGAGGCGTCCTGGCGCGAGGATCTCGACGCCGAGGCGAGCGAGCTCGCCGACCGCTCACGCGCGGCGGCGCTCGCCGTCGTGCAGGCGCTCGACGCCGAGAGCCGTGCCGCCGTCGAGACCGACCTCGCGGAGGCCGCGCTCGTTCTGAAGCGCCGCGACGACGTGCCGCCGGGGTTCGCCTCCGCGATCGCCGATTCGCCGTTCGGCGCTCTCCGCTACGACGACCGGGTCTGATCACCGCGCCTCGTGCCCCGCGGGAGCGCCCGCGGGGCGCGTGTTGCTCGTGGGGGAGGAGTCGCGTCCCCGAAAGGGGGACTACTCATCGCTGAGAGCGTGTCATAACGTCCCGGTGGGGGGCGGCAACGGTATTGGCGTCCCTGCGATCGCGCATGAGGGGGGAGCCGGCAGTGCCGTCATTGACCGAGGTGCTCATCATTCGCGGCATCATGCCCATCGAGACGCTCGATGTGATGAGCGACGATCCGCTGGCCGAGGCCCACATCATCCAGATGTTCATGGATGAGGGCCGCGTGACGCCGGGCCAGATCGCGTCCGCTCGCGCCGAGGTCATGGGCCTGTCGTTCGTCGAGCTCTCCGAGTACCCGATCGACCGCACGGCCGTCGCGCTCGTGCCCGCAGCCCTGTGCAAGCGGCACAAGGTGCTGCCCATCCACATCGCCGGCGAGATGCTCACGCTCGCCATGGTCAACCCCGACGACGTCTTCGCGCTCGACGACGTGCGCGCCGCCACCCGCATGCGCATCGTGCCGATCGTCGCGGAGGAGACCGACCTCGTCGAGGCGGTCGAGAAGTTCCACCGCGCCGACAGCGAGCTCAACGAGCTCTCGAACGTGCTCGAGGAGGAGAACAGGCCGGAGGACCTGTCGGCGGTCGCGCTGCGCGATGCCGACGCGGACGATGCGCCGATCGTGCGATTCGTGAACCTCATCATCGGCCAGGCGATCCAGGACAACGCGTCGGACATCCACATCGAACCGGGCGAGCACGAGCTGCGCGTGCGGTACCGCATCGACGGCGTCCTCCACGAGATGCAGGCCGCGCCCCGCTCGGTCACGAACGGCGTCATCTCGCGCCTGAAGATCATGAGCGACATCGACATCGCCGAGCGCCGCAAGCCGCAGGACGGCCGCATGTCGGTCAGCCATGGCGGCCGCCAGATCGACCTTCGCGTCGCGACCCTGCCGACGGTGTACGGCGAGAAGGTCGTCATGCGAATCCTCGACAACAACGCCACGCGCCGCGATATGAGCGAGCTGCAGCTGCTCGAGTACAACTTCGACGTCTTCAAGCAGTCGTACACGAAGCCGTACGGCATGATCCTCGTCACCGGGCCGACCGGTTCGGGCAAGTCGACGACCCTGTACACGACCCTCCACGCGGTCGCGAAGCCCGAGATCAACGTCATCACCGTCGAGGACCCGGTCGAGTACCGCATGGCTGGCATCAACCAGGTGCAGGTGAACCCGAAGGCGGGCCTCACGTTCGCGAGCGCGCTGCGCAGCATCCTGCGATCCGACCCGGATGTCGTGCTCCTCGGTGAGATCCGCGACAAGGAGACCGCGCAGATCGCCATCGAGGCCTCGCTCACGGGTCACCTCGTGCTGTCGACCCTGCACACCAACGACGCGCCGAGCGCGATCACCCGTCTCATCGAGATGGACATCGAGCCCTTCCTCGTCGGTTCGGCCCTCGACTGCGTCGTCGCCCAGCGCCTCGCGCGCCGCCTCTGCGACCGGTGCAAGGCGCCGTACCAGGGCGACACCGAGCAGATGGCGTTCGGCGTGAGCCTCGCGCAGGCCTTCGGCGAGACCGGCTTCACGACCGAGGACGGCGAGGAGCGCTCGGCGGGCACGGCGCTCGCGTTCGCCTCCGGCCCTACGCTCTACAAGCCCGTCGGATGCTCGGCCTGCTCGAACACCGGCTACCGCGGTCGCCTCGCCCTGCACGAGGTCATGGCCGTCACGGAGGAGATCGAGCGCCTCGCCGTGGCGCGCGCCTCCGCCGCCGAGATCCAGAAGGTCGCGCTCGCCCAGGGCATGCGCACCCTCCGCCAGGACGGCTGGGAGAAGGCCAAGCTCGGCCTCACCTCCGTCGACGAGATCATGCGCGTGGTCGCGTGACGCCCGCAGCACCGACCCGACGCCGCCGTAAGGAGCACTCATGACCGACCGACCGATCCACGAGATCCCCATGGACCCCGAGGACTCCGACCTGTCGTTCCTGCGCCGCGCCGCGGCGTCCGATGGTCGCGTCTCGCCCGCCGACTGGGATGCCCTGGCCGCCGCCGCGGGAGCCGCCCCGCCGGCCGCCCCGAGCGCGGTGCCGAGCGCCGCCGACGTCGTCGCCTCGGCGACCGCCCTCCCGCTCAACGTCACGCAGACGGGGATGCCCGGGGTGCCACCGAGCGCGCCGCCCACGATGCCGCCGCCCGGCTCCTCCGCTCCGTACAACGCCCCGCCGCCCGCGAGCGCGCCGCTCAACGCGCCGCCGCCGGTGGCGTCGGCGCCTCTCGCGTCGTCATCGTTCTCGGCCCCGCCTCCGGTCGGCGGCACGCCGCTG
>NZ_JAUSMI010000104.1 GCF_030645145.1 Microcella sp.
CGACGTCGTGCTGACCCCGGCGCTCGCGCAGCCGGGCCCGGATGCCGAGGGCTGGCATCGTCGCGGATGGATCGCGAACCTGCGCTCCAACATCGGGTACGCCCCCTACGCCGCGCTGTGGAACCTGCTCGGCTGGCCCGCCGCGGTCGTGCCCGCCGGGTGGAACGACGAGGCCTCGGCGCCGCTCGCGGTCCAGCTCGTCGCGCGCCCCGCTCCCGAGGGCGCGGGGGAGGCGCTGCTGCTCTCGGTCGCCGCGCAGCTCGAACTGCTCGCCCCCTGGGAGCGCACGGCGCGCGCGAGGGCGTCGACCGTAGGGTGAGGGCATGACCATGCGACCCATCCGCATCGGGGTTCAGCTGCAGCCCCAGCACGCGCCGTACGAGCTCATCCGCGACCGCGTCACCGAGCTCGAGGAGCTCGGCGCCGACATCGTCTTCAACTGGGACCACTTCTACCCGCTCTACGGCGAGCCCGACGGCCTGCACTTCGAGTCATGGACGATGCTCGCGGCGATCGCCGAGCAGACGAGCCGCATCGAGCTCGGCGCCCTCGTGAACTGCAACTCGTACCGCAACCCCAACCTGCAGGCCGACATGGCCCGCACGATCGACCGCATCAGCGCCAAGGGCACCGGCACCGGGCGCTTCATCTTCGGAACGGGCTCCGGCTGGTTCGAGCGCGACTACGCCGAGTACGGCTTCGAGTTCGGCACGGTCGGCTCCCGGCTCAACGACCTCGCTCGCGACCTGCCGATCATCCGCGATCGCTGGACGAAGCTCAATCCGGCGCCGACGCGCGACATCCCCATCCTCATCGGCGGCGGCGGCGAGAAGAAGACGCTCCGCATGGTCGCCGAGCACGCGAGCATCTGGCACAGCTTCAGCGACGCCGAGACCCTCGAGCGCAAGCTCGGCATCCTCGCCGGCCACTGCTCCGACGTCGGTCGCGACCCCGGCACGATCGAGATCTCGGTCGAGCTCGGGCGGAAGTCGGCGGCCGAGGCCGACGAGCTCCGGGGCCTCGGGGCGAGCCTCTTCACGATCGGGCTCACCGGTCCCGAGTACGACCTCGCACCGGTGCGCGACTGGCTCGCCTGGCGCGACGGCTCGCGCTGAGCATCCGCCCCTCGATCGGCCGCCTCGCGGGACGTGGCGGACCGCTCGACGCGGGCGGTAGGCGACCGCCCGTGGAATCTGCAAGAATAGGCGGTCGAGTGCTCGCGCGCCCGACCCTCTAATCAGGCCAGCGAGCAACCCTTCCGAGCTTTCGCGCCGAGTGTGCCCCACGCAACCGGCGTCGACTCACCCCGTTCACACTTCTGGAGAATCGTGGCTGTCAAGATCCGTCTCAAGCGCATGGGCAAGATCCGTGCGCCGTACTACCGCATCGTCGTCGCCGACTCGCGCACCAAGCGCGATGGTCGTGTCATCGAGGAGATCGGCAAGTACCACCCCACCGAGGAGCCCTCGGTCATCGAGGTCGACTCGGCCCGCGCGCAGTACTGGCTCAGCGTCGGCGCCCAGCCGACCGAGCAGGTCACCGCGCTGCTGAAGCTCACCGGCGACTGGGGCACGTTCAAGGGCGAGAAGGGTGCCAAGAGCACCGTCCGCTACGCGGAGCCGAAGGAGGCGTTCCAGTTCGACGCCGCCAAGAAGCCCGTCCTCAAGCCCAAGGCCGAGAAGAAGGCCGAGGAGGCGCCCGTCGCCGAGGCTCCCGAGGCGCCCGCCGAGGCCGAGGCCGAGGTCGTCGAGGCTCCCGAGGCCGCCGAGGCGGAGGCCCCCGCGGCCGACGCCGCCGAGGCCGACAAGGCCTAATGCATCGTGCTCGCTGACACGCTGGAACATCTGGTCAAGGGGATCGTCGATCACCCTGACGATGTCGCTGTCGTCGCGCAGAGCACGGGTCGCGGCGAGGTCCTCGAGGTGCGCGTGCACCCCGAGGACCTCGGCCGCGTCATCGGCCGCGGCGGACGCACCGCCAAGGCCCTGCGCACCGTGATCTCGTCGCTCGCCGACGGTCGCCGGGTGCGCGTCGACGTCGTCGACACCGACGCCTAGGCGATCGTGGCCGAGGTGAAGATCCCCCGCCCCGACGCGTCGACCCAGCAGCTCCGGGTCGGCCGCCTCGTCAAGGCGCACGGGCTCAAGGGCGCCCTCAAGCTCGAGCTCTACACTGACGACCCCGATCGGCGATTCACGCCCGGAGCCGTCTTCACCCTGCAGGTGCCCACGAGCTCGCCGTGGCACGGCTCGACGCTCACGCTCGCCGAGCTGCGCTGGTACAACGGCCAGCCCGTCGGATTCTTCGAGGGCGTCGCCGACCGCTCGGCCGCCGAGTCGCTCGTCAAGGCGATCCTCTGGATCGACCAGGACGCCGAGGAGGAGCCCGAGGAGGACGCCTGGTACGACTTCCAGCTCGTCGGCCTCCGCGCGCAGCGCGACGGCGAGGAGGTCGGCCGCGTCGTGCGCGTCGAGCACTTCCCGGCGCAGGACCTCCTCGTGATCGACACGGGCGAGCGCGAGGTCCTCGTGCCCTTCGTGTCGGCGATCGTCCCCGCCGTCGACATCGCCGCGGGCGTCGTCACGATCACGCCGCCGCCCGGCCTCCTCGAGGAGCTCCCCGAGGAGAAGACCGCCGAGGGCGAGGCTCCCGCCGAGCCGGAGCCCGAGAGCGAGCCCGAGAGCGAGACCGCCTCCGAGCCCGAGGAGCGCGAGCTCTAGGCTCGAGCCGTGCGCGTCGACATCGTCACGATCTTCCCCGAGTTCTTCGGGGTCCTCGACGTCTCACTGCTCGGGAAGGCCCGGCAATCGGGGCTCATCGACGTGCACGTCCACGACCTGCGCGACGCGACCCACGACCGCCACCGCACGGTCGACGACACTCCGTACGGCGGCGGCGCCGGCATGGTCATGAAGCCCGAGCCCTGGGGAGAGATGCTCGACGGCCTCGTGACGGAGCGCTCGACGCTCATCGTCCCGAGCCCGGCCGGGCATCCGTTCACGCAGGCGACGGCCCGCGAGCTCGCCGGTCGCGAGCACCTCGTGTTCGCGTGCGGGCGCTACGAGGGCATCGACCAGCGCGTCATCGAGCACTACGCTGACCGCATCGAGGTTCGCGAGCTGAGCCTCGGCGACTACGTGCTCAACGGCGGGGAGGTGGCGGCGATGGCGATCATCGAGGCCGTCGGCCGACTCGTGCCCGGCGTCATCGGCAACCCGGCGAGCCTCGACGAGGAGAGCCACGAGGCCGGCCTCCTCGAGTACCCCAGCTACACCAAGCCCGCGGTGTGGCGCGACCGGGAGGTCCCCCCGGTGCTGCTGAGCGGCAACCACGGCGCGGTCGACGCGTGGCGCCACGAGCAGCGGCTGGAGCGCACGCGCCGCGTGCGACCCGACCTGATCGGTGGGGAATGACCATGGGCGAGCGGATCTGGATGCTCGCGCAGCCGCTCGTCGCAGCCCTCGCGCTCGCGGGCTTCTCCGCTGCCACCGCGTTCCAGGCGGCGGACCGCACGGACCTCATCCCCTCGGTCCAGGCGCTCATCACCGCCTCGTTCGTCTACCCGGGGCTCGCGCTGTCGATGATCGTCAATCAGGCGATCGTCATGGCCCGCCCCGACCGGCGATTGACGACCGCCGAGAAGATCCTCGTCGCGGGCCAGCTCCTCATCGCGGGGCTCCTGGCGCTGACCTCGCTCGAGCCCGGGGCCCTGCTGCTCGGCTTTCTGCTCTGGCCGCTCCTGATCGTCGGCGCCGTCGCGGCGTGCTGGACGATGGCCGGGACGACACTGCGGGAGCGCCGCGCGCAACGGGCGCCGCGCGAGCTCGACGACGACGCGCACCGCGACCTCGACGACCACCCGGGCACGGGCGAGATCGTCTCGGTCGGCCCGCGCGCCTGACCGATCGCTCGCTCAGCCGCGCGCGGTGAGCACGACCGGCCCGTCGGCCGTGATCGCGACCGTGTGCTCGGCGTGCGCGGCGCGCGCGCCCGTGCGGCTCTTGAGCGTCCAGCCGTCGGCGTCGGTGTAGATCTCGTCGGTGTCGTGGATGAACCACGGCTCGATCGCGATCACGAGCCCGGGCTTGAGCTTGAGACCGCGGCCGGCGCGCCCGTCGTTGGCCACGTGCGGGTCGCCGTGCATCGTGCGGCCGACGCCGTGCCCGCCGAAGTCGAGGTTCACCAGGAGGCCGGCGTCGTGCGCGACGTCGCCGATCGCGGCCGAGACGTCGCCCATGCGATTGCCGGGCCGGGCGGCGGCGATGCCCGCGGCGAGGGCGCGCTCCGTCGTGGCGATGAGCCGGGCATCCTCATCGCGGGGGGTGCCCACGATCACGGTCGTCGCCGAATCGCACACCCAGCCGTCGACGGATGCCGCGAAGTCGAGCGAGAGCACGTCGCCGTCGCGCAGGACGTAGTCGAAGGGCAGCCCGTGCAGAGCGGCATCGTTGACGGAGGTGCAGATGACCTTCCCGAACGGCGAGCCGCCGAAGGAGGGGTGGTAGTCGATGTAGCAGCTCTCGGCGCCCTCCGCTCGGATCATCTCGTGAGCGAGAGCGTCGAGCTCGAGCAGGTTGACGCCGACCGCGGCCGCCCGGCTCGTCGCCTCGATGACGCTCGCGACGAAGCGCCCCGCGGGACGCATCTGCTCGATCTCGGCGGGGGTTCTCAGTTCGATCATCGGGACCTCGGGTGCGGCTGCTCGGGCGGCAGCGGGATGTTCGTCGTCAGGTAGTCGGTGCAGAGGCGACGGGTCGCCTCGATGAAGCGCTCGTCGCCGTGCTTGTCGAGCTGGAAGGCCCGGCCGAGCAGCCCGCTCGCCATCTCGATCGCGACCTCGACGTGGAAGACGATGTCGTCGTCCGGCTCGAAGTCGTAGGTCTCGCCGATCTGCCGCGCGAACTCGCGCGCGAGGATCGAGTTGTTGCTCAGCTCGGGGTTGAGGAAGCGCTGGTCGATGACGTCGCCGAACCGGAGGGCGCGGAACCCGGGCTCGTCGCGGTTCATCTCGATGAAGATGTCGAGCGTGCGGTCGAACGAGCTCCACGGGCCGGGAGGAGAGGTGTCGACGTTCTCCTGGACGCGCTCGACGTACCGTTCGAGGTTGCGCACGGCGAGCGCACGGAGCAGGGTCTGGATGTTGGGGAAGTAGCGGTACACGACGCCGACGGAGCTCTTCGACTTCTTCGCCACGGCGCTCGTCGTGACCCCGTCGATGCCGCCCTCGTCGATGAGCGCGGCGGCCGCGTCGAGGAGGGTCTCGATGCGCTCGGCGCTGCGCTGCTGGATCGGCTCGGTGCGCATGACGACCTTGTCGGTCGCGAGCGTCGGTTCCTGCGTTTCGTCGATCATCGACGACATCTCCCCCTCAGAAGCGGTCGCGGCGGGTCGCGGCGGGTGCGGATCTCGCGGATTGGCCGGACGGCGCCCAGTATGGCATCATTTCACTTTGTGCCTCGGCACGGTTCTGCCACAGGGGAGCCGTCGATCGACGAGGCGAGAACCACTCTTCGAAGCCCCTTCCTATCGCGATCGACCTGTGGCGGTGGCAGAGAGCGAACAGCCATGCACATCCTCGACCACGTCGACGCAGCCAGCCTGCGGACCGACATCCCCGAATTCCGCGCCGGCGACACCGTCAAGGTGCACGTGAACATCGTCGAAGGCAGCCGCTCGCGCATCCAGGTCTTCCAGGGCGTCGTCATCGGCCGCTCGAACGAGGGCGTCCGCGAGACCTTCACCGTCCGCAAGGTGAGCTTCCAGGTCGGCGTCGAGCGAACCTTCCCCGTGCACTCCCCGGTCATCGACCACATCGAGGTCGTGACCCGCGGCGACGTGCGCCGCGCCAAGCTCTACTACCTGCGCGGTCTGCGCGGCAAGAAGGCCAAGATCAAGGAGAAGCGCGACAGCTAGGCTGTCGATCGCATTCTCGACAAGGGCTCCGTCGGTCTCCGACGGGGCCCTTCGTCGTTCGCGGGCGGATGCCCGGCGCGCCCCGGGCGGAACCCCGAGCCGGGCGCCGCCTAGACTGGAGCCGAGGCACAGGGGAGTCATGACAGAGAACGCAGCGCAGCCGCCGGATGCGGCATCCCCACCCGCCGACGCCCCCGCGCAGCCGGTCGACGCCCGTGCCAGCCGCCGGCGCAGCGTCCTCCTCTTCCTGCGCGACGTCGTCATCATCGTCGGCGTCGCTCTCCTCATCTCCTTCCTCATCAAGACCTTCCTGATCCGCTCCTTCTACATCCCGAGCGACTCGATGATGAACACGCTCGTGCAGAACGACCGCATCATCGTCAACCAGCTCGTTCCCGAGACGGTGCCGCTCGAGCGCGGCGACGTCGTCGTGTTCCGCGACCCGGGCGGGTGGCTAGCCTCGACGCCTGAGCCGCCGCAGCCGCCGCTGCAGGCCGCGCTCGACTGGGTGGGCTCGGTCATCGGCATCTCCGCGCCCGACAGCGACGAGCACCTCGTCAAGCGCGTCATCGGTCTGCCGGGCGATCGCGTCGTGTGCTGCAACGACCTCGGGCAGCTGAGCATCAACGGCGTGCCTCTCGACGAGCCGTACGTGCGCCTGCCCGCGGGCGCGACAGCCGTGAGCGCCGACGACTTCCAGGCGCAGGTGCCGGAGGACGCGCTGTGGGTCATGGGCGACAACCGCTACGACTCCTCCGACTCCCGCTACAACCGCAGCACGTTCACCGAGGGCTTCGTGCCGTTCGACGACGTCGTCGGTCGCGCCGTCGTGATCAGCTGGCCGATCGAGCGCTGGAGCTGGCTCGACAACTACCCCTTCGTCTTCGACGGCGTCGGCGCCGCCCAGGTGCCGGCCGACTGACCGTGCCGCCCGCCGACCCCACGCTCGACGTCGAGCGATCGCTGCTGCAGGCGGGTGCGCCCGTCGTCATCGGCATCGACGAGGTCGGCCGAGGCGCGATCGCGGGCGTCGTCGCGGTCGGCGCGTGCGCGATCGTTTCGGTGGCGGATGCCGCGCCCGCGGGCCTGCGCGACTCCAAGCTGCTCAGCGCCTCCCGTCGTGCCGCGGTCGAGCCGCTCGTCCGCTCCTGGGCCCTCGCGGTCGCCGTCGGCGAGGCCGAGCCCGCCGAGGTCGACGCGCTCGGGATCATCGCGGCGCTGGGCCTCGCGGGCCGCCGCGCCCTCATCCGGCTCTTCGAGCAGGGCGTCGACGTCGCGGCCGCTGCCGTGCTGCTCGACGGCAGCCATGACTGGCTCACCCCCGCGCTGGTCTCGCCGCCGCGGGTGATCGCGCGCGTCAAGGCCGATCGCGACTGCGCGGCGGTGGCGGGAGCATCCGTCGTCGCGAAGGAGCACCGCGACGCCCTCATGGTCGCCGACCACGAGCGGTGGCCGGCCTACGAGTGGTCGGGCAACAAGGGCTACGGCAGCGCGGGCCACTTCGCGGCGATCGCCGAGCACGGCGCCACCGAGCGCCATCGCCGGACCTGGCTGCGCTCTGTGCTCCCCGCCGCCGACGCCCTGCCGATCACGGTCTAGACTTCGTGCGATGGACGACGACGAATTCGAGGACTACGACCGCGAGGTCGAGCTCGCTCTGTACCGCGAGTACCGCGACGTGGTCTCGCAGTTCCAGTACGTGGTCGAGACCGAGCGGCGCTTCTATCTCGCCAACGAGGTGACGCAGGTCGTGCGCGAGGTCGCGGGCGACTTCTTCTTCGAGCTCACGCTGACCGACGTGTGGGTGTGGGATGTCTACCGGAGCGACCGCTTCGTCAAGAGCGTCAAGGTTCTGACCTTCAAGGACGTCAACGTCGAGGAGCTCGGCAAGAAGGAGCTCAAGCTCCCCAAGGAGCTCGCGCTCGACGAGTAGCGCCGCCGCTCCTCCCCATCACCGCTGATCGGCGGGCTCGCCCCCGATCGCGCATCGTCTGACGTCTGAGCGCGGATGCCCGGCCATCCTCCTTCGCAGGAGGAACCGATGGCACGCAAGGACGTACTGGGTCGCACGGGCGAGCAGCTCGCGGTCGACCACCTGATCGACCGGGGCTACGAGATCGTGGCGCGCAACTGGCGCTGCCCGGTCGGTGAGATCGACATCGTGGCGCGGGATGCCTCGACGACCGTGATCGTCGAGGTCAAGACGCGCGCGGGGCTGGGCTTCGGGCATCCGCTTGACGCGATCACACCCGTCAAGCTCGCCCGGCTGCGGCGGCTCGCGGGAGCGTGGTGCGCCGAGCACGAGCCGGGCGGGCGCGTGCGCGTCGACGCGGTCGCGGTGATCGCGGGTCGCGACGGCATCGTCATCGAGCACGTGCGGCAGGTGTGCTGATGCCCGTCGCCCGCACCCGTGCCGTCGCCCTCACGGGCGTCGACGGCTCGCTCGTCGAGATCGAGGCCGATCTCGCGAACGGCCTCCCCGCCTTCACGATCATCGGCCTGCCTGACACCGCCCTCGGCGAGGCGAAGGACAGGGTGCGCTCGGCGGCCTCCAATTCGGGGCTCGAGCTGCCCTCGCGCCGCGTGACCGTCAACCTCTCGCCGGCGTCGCTGCCCAAGCACGGCTCGGCGTTCGACGTCGGCATCGCCGTGGCGGCGCTCGCGACGACGGGCGCGCTCGCGCTCGAACACGTCGCGGAGACCGTGCACATCGGCGAGCTCGGGCTCGACGGGCGCCTGCGCCCCGTCGCGGGGGTGCTGCCCGCGGTTCTCGCGGCGCGGCGCGCGGGCGCGCGGCTCGTCGTGGTGCCGTGGGGCAACCGGGCCGAGGCCGAGCTCGTGGCGGGCATCCGCGTCATCGCCGCGGCGACGCTGCGCGACGTGCTCGCCGTCCACGGTGCGGAGATCGAGCCGCCCGCCGAGCCGATCGAGCCGATCCCGTCGCCGCCCGTCGTCGAGTCGCGGACGAGCGAGGGGGATCTCTCCGACGTCATCGGCCACCCGGAGGCGATCGAGGCGCTCCAGGTCGCGGCCGTCGGCGGCCACCACCTCATGATGCTCGGGCCGCCGGGGGCGGGGAAGACCCTGCTCGCCTCGCGACTGCCCGGCCTTCTGCCCGATCTCGATGCCGACGCCGCCGTCGAGGTGTCGTCGGTGCGCTCGCTCGCCGGGCTCGGAGTGGGGGAGGGGCTCGTCACGCGACCGCCGCTCGAGGCCCCGCACCACAGCGCGACCACGGCCTCGCTCGTCGGCGGCGGCAGCGGGCTCGTCCGACCGGGGGCCATCTCGCGCGCCGCGCACGGCGTGCTGTTCCTGGATGAGGCACCGGAGTTCCCGTCGGCGGTGCTGGATGCTCTGCGGCAGCCGCTCGAGACCGGCGAGATCACGATCCATCGCGCGCGATCGGTCGCGCGTTTTCCGGCGCGCTTCCAACTGGTTCTCGCCGCCAACCCCTGCCCGTGCGGGCAGGCGGGAACGGGGGACGCGGAGTGCACGTGCACGCCGCACGCGCGGCGTCGATACCTCGCGCGGCTCTCCGGCCCGCTGCTCGACCGGGTCGACCTGCGGCTCACGGTGCGGCGCGTCGGCGCGGTGCAGCTTACGGGTGTGGAGGGCGGCGCGATCACGACCTCGGAGGCGCGCGCACGGGTGGTGGCCGCACGGGAACGCACCCGCGCGCGCTGGGGGGAGCACGGATGGTCGCTCAACGCCCACGTGCCCGGCACGCCGCTTCGCGGCCCACGCTGGCGTCTCGCCCCTGCCGATCGCGCATCGCTCGACCGCGCGCTCGAGCGCGGCGGGCTCACGATGCGCGGCTACGACCGGGTGCTCCGCGTGGCGTGGAGCATCGCCGACCTCGAGGGCGACGATCGCCCGCGCGCCGACCACATCGGTCGAGCGCTCTACCTGCGGAAGGGGATCTGATGATCGACTGGGGCCTCTCAGACGCCGCGGTCGCCGCGCTCGTGCGCGGCGCGGGGCGCGATGGCGATTCCGTCGCCGAGCGCGACGAGGCGATGGCACGGGCGCTGTGGAGCGTCGTCGTCGAGCCGGGCGACGGCGACGCCGGACTGCTACTGGGTGCGGTCGGCGCGGTCGAGGCGGCGCGCATCCTGCTGGAGCGCCCCGCGCCGATCTCGCTCGCGACCGCTACCGGCGGCGAGCTCGCGGGGTCGGCGGCCGAGCGCGCGCTCGGCCGATGGCTGCCGCGCCGACGGCAGGCCGACCTCGTGCGAGCGCTCGAATCGGCCGCCCGCACCCGTGCCCGTCTTCTCGCGCCGAGCGACGAGGAGTGGCCCGCCGCCCTCGACGACCTCGGCGAGCACGCACCGCTCGCGCTGTGGTCGCGCGGCGATGCGACGCTGCTCGCGCGCACGAGCGTCGCGCTCGTGGGTGCCCGGGCGGCGACGGGGTACGGCGAGCACATCGCCATGGAGCTCGCCGCGGGGGCCGTCGGGAACGAGGTGGCGGTCGTCTCCGGCGGGGCGTACGGCATCGACGGCATGGCGCACCGTGCCGTCCTGGCCTCGGGCGGCGATACCGTCGCGGTGCTCGCGGGCGGCGTCGATCGGCTCTACCCGGCCGGTCATGAGGCGCTGCTCACGCGGATCACCGAGCAGGGAGCCATCGTGAGCGAGGCGCCGTGCGGCACTGCGCCGACGCGCTGGCGCTTCCTGCAGCGGAACCGACTGATCGCGGCGCTCGCCGATGCGACCGTCGTCGTGGAGGCCGGGCGCCGGTCCGGGGCGCTCAGCACCGCGCGGCACGCGCTGGCGCTCGGTCGCCCCGTCGGCGTCGTTCCCGGGCCCGTGACGAGCGCGTCCAGCGCGGGGTGCCATGTCATGCTCCGCGAGCATCCGGTCGTGTGCGTCACGACCGTCGCCGAGCAGATGGAGCTCGTGCGGGGCGGGATGGTCGAGGGCGGGGCGGGGGCCTCGGTCGACGACGATGATCCGTCGCGCGGAGCCCCCGACCCCGACGGCATGGTGACCCGAGTGCTCGATGCGCTCCGACCGCGCCGAGCGCAGAGCGTCGCCGAGCTCGCTCGAGCCGTCGGCGAGTCCTCCTCGCGCATCCGCGGCGTGCTCGGGGTGCTCGCGCTCGAGGACCGCGCCGTATCGAAAGGAGACGGGTGGGTGAGGGCCGCAGCGCCGAGGGGAACGCGAACGGGGTTCACCGCGGAGGAGTAGCCTGCTCGCGTGATCCAGATGGGCCAGCATCCCCCCGTCTCGCGCGTCATCGCGCACCTCTCCGACACGCACCTCCTCGGCGAGGGCCGTCCGCTCTACGGGAAGGTGCCGGTGGAGGACCGACTGCGGGTGGCGCTCGAGCGGCTCGAGGCCTCGCCCGTCGATCCGGACGCGATCGTGTTCACGGGCGACCTCGCCGACATCGGCGAGCCGGACGCCTATCGTCGCCTGCGCGCCGCCGTCGAGCCCGTCGTGCAGCGCATGGGCGCGCAGCTCATCTGGGTCATGGGCAACCATGACGAGCGTGCCGCGTACTCCTCGCTGCTCTTCGACGAGGAGCCCAGCGATGCGCCGCAGGACAGGGTCCACGACGTCAGCGGGCTGCGCATCATCTCCCTCGACACGACCGTCCCGGGCTACCACCACGGCGAGCTCGATCCCGCCCAGCTCGACTGGCTGCGCGGCGTGCTGGCCGAGCCCGCGCGGCTCGGCAGCATCCTCGCCCTGCACCACCCGCCCGTGCCGACCCCGCTCGAGGTCATGGCCGTGCTCGAGCTGCACCGCCAGAGCGAGCTGGCCGACGTCGTGCGCGGCTCCGATATCCGCGCCATCCTCGGCGGGCACCTGCACTACTCGACCCATTCGACCTTCGCCGGCATCCCCGTCCACGTCGCCTCGGCCACGTGCTACACCCTCGACCTCGGCGCCGACGCGGGTCGGCTGATCTCCGGCGTCGACGGCGGGCAGTCGTTCGACCTCGTCCACGTCTACGAGGACGTCGTCGTGAGCTCGACCGTGCCGCTGGCCTCCCACCCCGAGGCCACCGGCTTCTCGAGCGAGTACCGCCCGATGATCGAGGGCATGGATCCGGATGTCCGACTCGAGCAGCTCTCCAGCAAGTCCTCGCACCTCAACCTCAACGAGGCGGCGAGCTCCGCGGGCTAGGACTCGGGCGCGGACGAGGGCGGGAGCGGCGACGCCTCGGTCCCGGCAGCTCGACGTCGGCCGTCGGGCGACCGCGGGGGAGCATCCGCCCGCCACGATCGCGGGCGATCGGAGGGCCCCGCGTGCTCGCGATAGGTGTCGACGACGCGCTGCAGGTAGCGCGTGATGACCGCCTGCTCGTCCTCGTCGAAGTCGTGGATCGCGCGATCGACGCCCGTGACCATCGGGACGATGCGGCTCATCGCGCGCCCGACCGACGCGGGCTCCGGCACGACGAGCGTCCCGCGCCGGTCGTCGGGGTTCGGGGTGCGGCGCACGTGCCCGAGCCCTTCGAGCCGATCGATCACGGTCGTGACGGCCGCGGAGGAGAGGTCGAGTCGCTCGGCCAGCGACGTGGGGCTGAGGGCCCCCGCCACGATGAGGTGCTGCATCGCGCTGAGGTCGGTGGGGTTCACCGACAGGGCGCCGCCGAGCGACCGCTCGAAGTCCTCCGTGACGTCGAGCAGCTCGCGCAGCAGGAGGGTCGCGGGGTGCGAGGGGCCGAAGCGAGGAGGCGCCTCGGGGGATTCGCTCATGGGCCGAGTCTACCGATAACTCATTCGATGATCTAGTATTTCGATCATCGAGAGATATCGTCCCGCCGCGAGCGATCGCGGATCGTCCCGAGGAGCCCTCCCCATGATCGCGATCTCGCGCTTCATCACCGCCGCCCGAACGTCCTGGATCGTCCTGCTCGCGGGGATCGTCGCGACCGCCGCGCTCTTCGTGATCGCCGGCTACCAGTCCGCCGACTCCGCGCCCCCCGTGGGGCTCCCGGATTCGGCCGAGTCGATCCAGGCGGCGGACCTGCAGGAGCAGTTCCGCGACGACGACGCGACGAGCGGCATCCTCGTCTTCGGCCGCGAGAGCGGGGAGCTGAGCGACGACGACATCGCCGCGATCACCGAGCGCGCGGGCGAGCTCGGCGACATCGCGCTCGACGGATCCCTGCC
Source organism: Microcella sp. (assembly GCF_030645145.1). Lineage (GTDB taxonomy): Bacteria > Actinomycetota > Actinomycetes > Actinomycetales > Microbacteriaceae > Microcella. Next base: position 13,040 of record NZ_JAUSMI010000104.1, read on the forward strand.
GCCCCTGACCGTCTCGGATGACGGCACGACCGCGCTCGTGGCGGTGCCGCTCGAGATCGAGGAGAGCGTCTCCGTCCAGGCGGATCGCGCCGAGGAGATCCGTGCGATCGCATCGGAGGGGCTGCCCGACGGCGTCGAGGTCTGGTTCACAGGAGCGGAGGGCTTCCTCGTCGACATCTCGGCCGTCTTCGAGGGCGCCAACTTCGTTCTCCTGGGGGTCACGGCGCTCGTCGTCGCGGTGCTGCTCATCGTGACCTACCGCAGCCCGATCCTCTGGATCGTTCCGCTCGCGGTCGTCGGCGTCGCCGACTTCATCGCCGGCATCGCGGCCCGCCTGGTCGCGGACGCCGCGGGCATCACCCTCGACGGCTCGGTCACGGGCATCCTCTCGGTGCTCGTGTTCGGTGCGGGCACGAACTACGCGCTCCTGCTCATCGCCCGCTATCGGGACGAGCTGCGCCTGCACGCCGACCGCCGCGAGGCCATGGCGATCGCCCTGCGCGGTGCGGGCCCCGCGATCATCGCGAGCGGCTCGACCGTCGCTCTCGCGCTCGCCACGCTGCTCTTCGGCGAGCTGTCGGGCAACCGCTCGCTCGGCCTCGCGGGCGCCGTGGGGATCGTCGTCGCGATGGCCTACGCCCTGCTCGTCCTCCCCGCCGCGCTCGTCGTCTTCGGCCGCTGGCTCTTCTGGCCCCTCGTGCCCCGCTACGGAACCCCCGACACGATCTCGCGCAGCCCGTGGGGCAGGCTCGGCCGAGCGGTCAGCAAGCGCCCAGTGATCGTCGCGATCGCGGGCTTCGCGGTGCTCGGCGCGTTCGCCTCGGGGCTCACGACGCTCGACGTCGGGCTCTCGCAGAACGACCGCTTCATCGTCAAGCCCGAGGCCGTCCTCGGTCAGGAGCGCCTCGCGGAGGCCTTCTCGGCGGGCAGCACCGCCCCCGCAGCCGTGATCGTCCCCGCGGAGGACGCCGCTGACGTAAGCGACGGGCTCACCGACATCGACGGCGTCGTCGAGGTGCGCCCCGGGCCGTCCGACGACGACATCGCGCAGCTCGACATCGTGCTCGACGCCGACCCGGAGAGCCAGGAGGCGTTCGCGATTATCGCCGACGTACGGCTGGCGCTCGACGACCTCGGCGACGGCTCCGGGCTCGTCGGCGGCATCGACGCCGAGGGCCTCGACCTGCGCGACGCACAGCAGCGCGATCAGAACCTCGTGATCCCGCTCATCCTCGTGCTCGTGCTCGCCGTGCTCATCGTGCTCCTGCGCTCCCTGCTGGCGCCCGTGCTCCTGCTGATCGCGGTCGTGGCGAGCTTCTTCAGCGCGGTCGGGATCGGCTCGGTCCTCTTCGAGACCGTCTTCGGGTTCCCGGGCGTCGACACGAACGTGCTGCTGTTCAGCTTCCTGTTCCTCGTCGCGCTCGGCGTCGACTACTCGATCTTCCTCGTCACGCGCGCCAAGGAGGAGGTCCCGATGCTCGGGACGACCGAGGGCATGGTGCGCGCCCTCGCGGCCACGGGCGGCGTGATCACGAGCGCCGGGATCCTGCTCGCCGCGGTCTTCGCGGTGCTCGGCGTGCTGCCGCTCATCACGCTCACGCAGGTCGGCGTCATCGTCTGCATCGGCGTGCTGATCGACACCCTCCTGGTCCGAACCGTCATCGTGCCCGCGATGGCCTTCATCGCGAAGGACCGCTTCTGGTGGCCGCGCCGCCCCGAGCTCTCGGACGCGGAGGCCGCCGCGCGCGGCGCGAACGGGCAGGCAGCGCGGATGCCCGACGCCGTCGTCGACGCCGCCCCGGCGGCCCCGCGCGAGGCCGTCCCGACTCGCTGACCCTGTTCGCCCCTCGAGCCCCGTCCCGGCCTGTCGCCGGGGCGGGGGCCTCGGCGAGGGCGCATGCTGGGGGAGTGCACGATCCGGTGAGCGCCCTGAGCGAGGCGATCGGCGCCTACCTGCGCGCGGTCGCGCTCGAGCGCGGTGCCTCGCCGCACACCGTGCGGGCCTACCGGGGCGACCTCGAGACGCTCGCCGCGTTCATCGAGGCGCGCGGAGCCGAGCCCGACCCGGCGCTCCTCGATCTCGAGCTGCTGCGCGAATGGGTCTGGCAGCAGAACGCCGCGGGACTCGGCGCCTCGACGCTCGCGCGTCGCACCTCGACGGTGCGGGGGTTCACCGCATGGCTCGCGCGCACGGGCCGTGCGCCGGCGGACGCGGGCGCCCGACTGCGCGCCCCGCGGGCCGATCGCCATCTGCCGCGCGTGCTGACGCGCGGCCAGATCGACGGTATCCTCGCCGGCCTCGACGCCCGCGCCGCGACCGACGACCCCCTGGCCCTGCGCGACCGCGCGATCGTCGAGCTGCTCTACGCGAGCGCGCTGCGCGTGAGCGAGCTCGTCGGGCTCGACCTCGCCGACGTCGACGACGCGCGCCGCACCGTCCGGGTGATGGGCAAGGGGGCCAAGGCGCGCATCGTCCCCTTCGGGATCCCCGCCCAGCGCGCCCTCGACGCGTATCGCGAGCGCGGCCGGCCCGCGATCGCGGCGCAGCGCTCCGGAGCCGCGCTGTTCCTCGGCGCCCGGGGGGCGCGCGAGTCGACGCGCGGCGTCTACGCGCTCGTCGCGGGCCTCCTCGCCGACCTCCCCGGGAGCGGCCCCGCCGGTCCCCACGCTCTGCGGCACACCGCAGCGACGCACCTCCTCGACGGCGGTGCCGATCTGCGGGCGGTGCAGGAGATCCTCGGCCACGCGAGCCTCGGCACGACGCAGATCTACACGCACGTGAGCGCCGAGCGCCTCGCGGAGGCGTACCGCACGGCGCATCCGCGGGCCTGAGCCGCAGGCCGGTGCGCCCGCGCAGCGCGCTCACCCGTCGAGCGGCAGGAGCACGGCCCGCTGCAGACCGCCGAGCCACCGCAGGGGCGAGACGTAAACCCCCGCCTCGCGCACGCCGAGGTGCACGCAGGGGCTGGCGCAGTGCCCCGGCTCGAGCTCGCCGATCGGGTCGCCCGCCGCGACGACGTCGCCCGCCGCGACCGCCGAGGTCACCGGCTCGACCGTCACCAGGAGCGGTCCTGACCGGATCGTCACGACGCCGCGATCGACGACGCGCCCGGCGAAGTGGATCGTCCCTCCCGTCGCGGCCCGCACGACCGCTCCGGAGCTCTCGGCCCGCAGGTCGACGCCGCGATGGCCGGCGCCGTACGGCGTCGGCGGGGCGACGAACGGGCGCTCGACGACGCTCGGGCCCTCGACGGGCCACTCCCAGCCCGGGGCGGGTGGCGAGACCGTCGCGTCGTGCGGGAGCGGGGCCGCCGCGGCAGCGGCCGAGGGGCCGCTCGCGAGGACGAGCGCGAGCACGGCGAGAGGGGCGAGCGATCGGGGGCGCATGCCGATGATCGTGCGCGATCCGGGCATCCGGTCGGACGTCGCGGAGGCGACCGGGGGAGAGCGCGACCGCCGCGCCCGGTGCGGGGGAGCGGTGATATGCTGGCCCACGCAGTCGGCATGTCCGGCTGACTTCGCGTGCCCATCACGGCGCACACCCCCATCAGTCCCGAACGACTCCCCGGAAACGGGGAGCAGTCGCGCGGGTCGGGGGCAGCTGCCGGGCACCAGGGCCCCTCCCGTCGGGCGGGGCGACAACTGAGAACAGAAGGAGTACGGCCATGGCCGTCGTCACCATTCGCCAGCTGCTCGACAGCGGCGTGCACTTCGGGCACCAGACCCGCCGCTGGAACCCGAAAGTCAAGCGCTTCATCCTGACCGAGCGCAGCGGCATCCACATCCTCGACCTGCAGCAGTCGCTCGCCTACATCGACACGGCCTACGACTTCGTCACCGAGACGGTCGCCCACGGCGGCACCATCCTCTTCGTCGGCACCAAGAAGCAGGCGCAGGAGTCGATCGCCGAGCAGGCCACGCGCGTCGGCCAGCCCTACGTCAACCAGCGCTGGCTCGGTGGTCTGCTGACCAACTTCCAGACCGTGTCCAAGCGCCTCGCGCGCATGAAGGAGCTCGAGGAGCTCGACTTCGACGACACCACCAAGGGCTTCACCAAGAAGGAACTGCTGATCAAGAAGCGCGAGCTCGACAAGCTGCACAAGTCGCTCGGCGGTATCCGCAACCTCACCAAGACCCCGAGCGCCATGTGGGTCGTCGACCCCAAGCGCGAGCACCTCGCGATCGACGAGGCCAAGAAGCTCGGCATCCCCGTGATCGGCATCCTCGACACGAACGCCGACCCCGACGAGCTCGCGTACCCGATCCCGGGCAACGACGACGCCATCCGCTCGGTCGCGCTCCTGACGCGCATCATCGCCGACGCGGCCGCCGAGGGCCTCATCCGCAAGCACCAGAAGCCCGAGGCCGAGGGCAACGTCTCGGCCGTCGAGCCGCTGGCCGAGTGGGAGCGCGAGCTGCTCGAGCAGGGCGCCGCCGCGAACGAGGCCCCGGCTGCCGCCGAGGAGCCCGCAGCCGAGGCCGCTCCCGCCGAGGAGCCCGCAGCCGAGGAGCCCGCCGCTGAGGCGACCGAGGCCCCCGCGGCCGAGGAGGCCCCCGCGGAGGAGGCCCCCGCCGCCGACGAGCCCGCCGCGGAGGAGGCGCCCGCCGAGGCCGCCCCCGCCGAGGAGCCCGCCGCGGACGAGGCGACGGCCGACGAGGCCGAGACCCCCGCCGCGACGCCCGCTCCGTAACCCGACCAGAACCACGAGAAGGAGTCCCTCCATGGCCAATTTCAGCCTGGAAGACGTCAAGAACCTGCGCGAGCGCCTCGGCACCGGCATGGTCGACACGAAGAACGCTCTCGTCGAGGCCGACGGCGACGTCGAGAAGGCCGTCGAGATCCTGCGCCTCAAGGGTGCGAAGGGCAACGCGAAGCGCGCCGATCGCTCCACGAGCGAGGGCCTCATCGCCGCACACGAGTCGGTCGGTGCCGCGACGCTCATCGAGCTCGCGTGCGAGACCGACTTCGTCGCGAAGGGCGACAAGTTCGTCGCCCTCGGTGACAAGGTGCTCGCCGCCGTCGCCGCCGCCGGCGCGTCGACCGTCGAGGAGGCCCTCGCGGCCCCCGTCGACGGCACGACCGTCGCCGCCGCGATCGACGACGAGGCCGCGATCATCGGCGAGAAGATGGAGCTGCGTCGCGTGGCGCGCGTGGAGGGCGAGAGCTTCGCCGTCTACCTGCACCGGACGAACAAGGACCTCCCGCCGCAGGTCGGCGTGGTCGTCGCCTACACGGGCGACGACGCCGAGACCGCTCGCAGCATCGCGCAGCACATCTCGTTCGCCGACCCGCAGTACCTGTCGCGCGACGAGGTGCCGAGCGACGCCGTCGAGAACGAGCGCCGCATCGTCGAGGAGATCTCGCGCAACGAGGGCAAGCCCGAGGCCGCCCTGCCGAAGATCGTCGAGGGCCGCGTCGGCGCGTTCTTCAAGCAGGTCGCGCTCCTCGAGCAGGACTACGCCCGCGACAACAAGCTGTCGGTCGCGCAGGTCCTCAAGGACGCCGGACTGACCGTGACGGGCTTCGCCCGCTTCAAGGTCGGCGCCTAGCACCGATGAGACGGGGTCCGGGTCGCGAGAGCGATCCGGACCCCGTTCCCATGCGCGGGCCGAACTTCACTACCCTGACAACGACATCCCCCACGGAAACAGAGGACCTCATGACCGAACGCCGCCGACGTGTGATGCTCAAGCTCTCGGGTGAGGCGTTCGGCGGTGGCTCCCTCGGCGTGAACCCCGACGTCGTTGGCGCGATCGCCCGCGAGATCGCCGAGGCGGCGAAGGACGTCGAGGTCGCGATCGTCGTCGGCGGCGGCAACTTCTTCCGCGGCGCCGAGCTCAGCCAGCGCGGCATGGATCGCGGGCGCGCCGACTACATGGGCATGCTCGGAACCGTCATGAACGCCCTCGCCCTGCAGGACTTCCTCGAGCAGGCCGGCGCCCAGGTGCGCGTCCAGTCGGCGATCCAGATGACGCAGGTCGCCGAGCCGTACATCCCGCTGCGCGCCGAGCGCCACCTCGAGAAGGGCCGCGTCGTCATCTTCGGCGCCGGGGCGGGCCTTCCCTACTTCTCGACCGACACGGTCGCCGCCCAGCGCGCGCTCGAGATCAGTGCCGACGAGGTGCTCGTCGCGAAGAACGGCGTCGACGGCGTGTACTCGGACGACCCGCGCCGCAACCCCGGCGCCCAGAAGCTCGACGAGATCACCTACCAGGAGGCGCTCGTGAAGGGCCTCAAGGTCGTCGACTCGACCGCGTTCAGCCTCTGCATGGACAACCGCATGCCGATGATCGTGTTCGGCATGGAGCCCGAGGGGAACATCGCGCGCGCGATCCGCGGCGAGCGCATCGGCACGCGCGTCTCGGCGTGATCGCCGCGCTCCTCATCGCCGGGGGAGCGCTCGCCCACGCGGCGTGGAACGTCGTCCTCAAGGCCTCGCCGGCCGCGGGCATCCGCTTCGTCGCGATCACGGTCGCGCTGTCGACCGTGCTCCTGGCTCCGTTCGGGGCACCCGTCCTCCTGCCCGCGCTCGTCGAGCGTCCCGCCACGGCCGGCCTGCTGCTCGCGAGCGGCGCGCTGCACTGCGGCTACTTCCTCCTCCTGCAGCGCGCGTACGCGGCCGCCGACGTCTCGGTCGTGTACCCGCTCGCCCGCGGCACGGGCCCGCTCCTGAGCGTCATCGCGGCCGTGCTCGTCCTGGGGGAGCGCCCCGCGCCGATCGCCCTACTGGGAGCGGGCGTCGTCATCGCGGGCGTCGTCGTCATCGGTTTCGCAGGGGCCCGGCCGTCGGCCGCCTCCGCGGCCTCCGACCCTGCGACGGATGCCCGCGGCCGGCACCGCCGCGCCGTCGGCGTCGCGCTCGGCGCGGCCGTCGGCGTCCTCATCGCGGCCTACACGGTGCTCGACGCCGTCGCGGTGACCGCCGCGGGGCTGAGCCCGGTCGGCTACTTCTGGGGCTCGCTCGTCGTGCAGCTCGCGATCCTCGCGCCGTGGCTCGTCGCGAGCCCGACGGCGACGGTGCAGGAGGCACGACGGCACCCGCGCGCGATCGTCGCCGTGGGCATCCTCTCGCCCCTCGCCTACCTCCTCGTGCTCGCCGCCTACGCGCACGCTCCCGTCGCGATCGTGGCCCCCGCCCGCGAGGCGAGCGTGGTGCTCATCGCGCTCGCGGGCTGGCTGCTCTTCCGCGAGCCGCACCCCGCGCAGCGCCTGATCGGCAGCGCCGTGGTCGTCGCCGGCGTGGCCCTCCTCGCCTCCGGCTGAGCGACCGCCCACTACACTCGACACCGACCCACGAAGGAGTTGCCCGTGATTGCCGATGTGCTCGCCGAAGCCACCGAGAAGATGACCAAGGCCGTCGAGGTCGCGAAAGAGGACTACGCGACCGTGCGCACGGGCCGCGCGAACCCGCAGCTCTTCCAGAAGATCCTCGTCGACTACTACGGCACCCCGACGCCGCTCGGCCAGCTCGCGAGCCTGCAGAACCAGGACGCCCGCACGCTCGTCATCACGCCCTACGACAAGAGCGCGCTGAAGGAGATCGAGAAGGCGATCGTCAACTTCCCGAACCTCGGCGCGAACCCGAGCAACGACGGCACGATCGTCCGCGTGACGATGCCCGAGCTCACGGAGGACCGCCGCAAGGAGTACGTGAAGATCGTCAAGGGCAAGGCGGAGGACGCCAAGGTCGCGATCCGCAACATCCGCCGCAAGGCGAAGGAGGACCTCGACAAGCTCAAGAGCGAGGTCGGCGACGACGAGGTGGCCCGCGCCGAGAAGGAGCTCGAGGCCCTGACGAAGAAGCACACCGACGGTGTCGACGAGGCGCTCAAGAAGAAGGAAGCCGAGCTCCTCGAGGTCTAGATGACCGACTCGACCCCGGGCGCTCCCGACGCCGCGAGCCCCCTCGACCCCAGCCCCGCGGCCGCCGCCCGCCGCCGCCGCGGCTCCGCCGCGCGCGCCGACGTCGAGGCGCGCATCCACGACGTCGAGAGCGCCCTGCTCGATCTCGAGGCGCGCGCCCGCGAGATGGATGCCCGCATCGAGGCGCGCGCGGGCAGGAACCTCCCCAAGGCCATCTTCTTCGGCCTCATCCTCGGTCTCTCGCTGCTGTTCAGCCTCATCGTGGTGAAAGAGCTGTTCATGCTCTTCGGGGCGGCGCTCATGGTCTTCACCGTCTACGAGCTCGCGAGCGCGCTCCGGTTCGCGGGGCGCGACATCCCGCGCATCCCCCTCGTCATCGCGTCGCTCGCGATCGTGCCGGCGGCCTTCTACCTCGGCGCCGAGGGGCTGTGGTGGTCGTTCCTCGCCGGCATCGCCTTCGTGAGCCTGTGGCGCATCGTCGAGTCGGTGCGGCCGTCGATGCGCGGGCCGGGCGTCTCGCTCCCGACCGACCTGGGGGCGGGCGTCTTCGTGCTCGCCTACGTCGCGCTGCTCGGCGGCTTCGCGATCGTCATGACGGCGGAGGAGGGCGGCCAGTGGTGGACCCTCGCCTACCTCATCGTCGTCATCTCGATCGACACGGGCGCGTACGCCTCCGGGCTCGCGTTCGGCAAGCACCCGATGGCGCCCCGCATCAGCCCGAAGAAGACGTGGGAGGGCTTCGCCGGCTCGGTCGTCGCGGCGATCACGGCGGGCATCCTCCTCGCGTGGCTCATGCTCGGCGAGGAGTGGTGGGTCGGTCTCATCCTCGGCCTCGCTCTCGTGGGCACGGCGACGCTCGGCGATCTGACCGAGTCGCTCATCAAGCGCGATCTCGGCATCAAGGACATCTCGACGTGGCTCCCGGGCCACGGCGGCTTCCTCGATCGGCTCGACTCGATCCTCCCGTCGACGATCGTCGCGTACGTGCTCTTCACCCTTCTGGGATGACGAGCTCGGCGACGGCCCTCGGGCAGAATGGTCGGGTGACCTCGACCTTCCCGCTCGCCCGCAGGGGCAAGCCCGGCTACGACATCGACGAGGTCGAGACCTTTCTGGCGGATGCCCGGCGCGCGTACAGCGCGATCGACGGGGGCGGCCTCTCGAGCGACGTCATCCGGCACACCGCGTTCCGCGTCGTGCGCCGAGGCGGCTACTCCGTGCGCCACGTGGATGCCGCTCTCGAGCGACTCGAGGAGGCCTTCGCCGCGCGCGAGCGCGACCGCGCGATCGCCGAGCGCGGCGAGGAGGCCTTCTACGCGGAGGTGCGTCAGACGGCGCAGGAGCTCGTGGACCGGCTCGCCCGGCCGGAGGGTCGTCGCTTCCGCCGCTCGAGCGCCCTCGCCCGCGGATACCACCCCGCCGACGTCGACGCGTTCGCCGATCGGGTCGCCGGATACTTCCAGCACGGCGACCCGCTCGCGGTCGATGCCGTGCGCACGATCGCCTTCCGCAGTCGCTTCGGAGGCTACGACGAGACGCAGGTCGACGTCGTCCTGGACGCCGTCATCCGGGTCATGCTGGCCGTTCGCTGAGTGGCGGAGGCGACCCTCGGGTAGACTCCTGTGATCGTGGGTAAGCACAACGCGCAGTTCACGCGCCCCGCCGCTTCGACGTCGCGCTCCTCGCAGCGCACGTCGACCCGGCCCGGAGGCGCCGCCCCCCAGCGACCCCTCTCGCTCGAGCGCCACGTCCGCTCGCCCTGGTCGCTCCCCGTCTTCAGCTCGATCGCGGTCGTCTCGCTCGCGCTCGTGTCGATCTCCGACACGTCGACTCCGGCCGCCGCCATCGAGACGATGGCCCCCGCCTCGCCGATCGTCGGTCAGGAGTTCACGGCCACGGCCGAGCACTCGATCGCAGCCGCGGTCGCGAGCTACGAGATCGTCGAGCCGGCCCCCGAGCCTGAGCCCGAGACGGAGCCCGCCGCCGCGGCCGCCGCCTCCTTCGGCGCTCCCGCCGCCGGCACGCCCGATCCGGGCTCGGCGAAGGCCATCGCCGCCGACATGGTCGCCGCGCGCGGCTGGGGCGCGGGCGAGTTCGACTGCCTCGTCGCGCTCTGGAACAAGGAGTCGGGCTGGAACGTCTACGCCATGAATCCGAGCTCGGGTGCATACGGCATCCCGCAGTCGCTCCCCGGCAGCAAGATGGCGACGGCCGGTGCCGACTGGCAGACCAACCCGGCGACCCAGATCACGTGGGGCCTCGGCTACATCCAGGGCCGCTACGGGACCCCGTGCGGCGCCTGGGCGCACAGCCAGGCCGTCGGCTGGTACTAGCGGGCCGCTGCGGTGCCCCGCTCCAATCGGCCGCGCGGTCGCCGCGCCTCCGGTGACGACGACGACGCACTCGACCTCGATCGCGTGCGCCGCGGACTCAAGCGCGTAGAGACGAAGCGCTCGGGGGAGTGGAACGTCCAGCCCGTGACCGCCGCGGGCGCGATCAAGGCGTACGTGTGCCCCGGCTGCCGGGGCGAGGTGTCGGTCGGCATCGCGCACCTCGTCGCGTGGCGCGCCGACGGCCTCCTCGGCGAGCAGGCCGCTCTCGCCGACCGTCGCCACTGGCACGAGCACTGCTGGCGGATCGCGCCATGATCGCCGGCGCGGCCTCGACGTGCGAGAGGATCGTTCCGTGACCGAACTCATCCGCGGAGGCTCCCTCCTTCCCGCCCGTCGCGAGAACATCGAGCTGCGCACGCCCGACGGCCTGACCCTCGTGGGCGAGCTCAGCCTCCCCGCCGATCGCGAGCCGGTCGCGACGCTCGTCTGCCTGCACCCGCTGCCGACCGCCGGCGGGTTCATGGACTCGCACATCATCCGCAAGGCCGCCGCGCGCCTCCCCGCGCTCGCCGATCTCGCCGTCCTGCGCTTCAACTTCCGCGGCGTGTCGAGCCCGCGGGGCCGGTCGGAGGGCGATTTCGGTCACGGCGACGCCGAGGGCTTCGACCTCGACGCCGCGGTCGCGTTCGCGGAGGACCGCGCGCTGCCGAACCGGTGGCTGCTCGGCTGGTCCTTCGGCACGGAGGTCGCGCTCAAGCACGGCCTCGAGCACGACCTCGTCGGCGCGATCCTGCTCTCCCCGCCGCTGCACCGCACGAGCGAGGACGAGCTCGAGGCGTGGGCGGGCAGCGGGAAGCGTCTCGTGGTCGTCGTCCCCGAGCTCGACGACTACCTGCGGCCCGCCGAGGCGGAGGAGCGCTTCGCCGTCGTGCCCGAGCGCGAGCTCGTCGCCGTCGAGGGCGGGAAGCACCTGTGGGTGGGCGAGAACCAGACCTATCGCGTGCTCACCGAGATCGTCGAACGGCTCAACCCCGCGGCGCTCCCGCTGCCGACGAGCTGGCCGCAGGCCTAGCTGTACTCGGCAGGGACCTTGGTGACACTTCCGGTCTTGTGAAACAGGAGAACCTCCGGGCTTAGTGGAGATGTCTAACGTCTTCACGATCACACGGAGGTTCTCGTGTCCCAGGGTAGGACTGTCCGCCCGCGC
>NZ_JAUSMI010000105.1 GCF_030645145.1 Microcella sp.
CGTGGTGCCCGGGAGCCGGACGCCGTCGGCCCCGCGCTCGTAGGTGGAGGTACCGTCGGTCGCCGCGATCCTCCTCGCCCAGCTCCTGCTCTCGATCGCGCTCTCCGACGGCGCGTACCGGATCGCCGCGCTCCAGGCGACGGCGGTCGAGCTCGATCGCAACGCGCAGGTGCTCACCGAGAGCCTCGACACTCTGCGGTCTCCGCAGAACCTCGCGGCCAATGCCGAGTCGCTCGGCATGGTCGCCAACGCCAGCCCCGCGTATCTGCGGCTGGCCGACGCGACGGTGCTCGGCGCGCCGGTCGCGGCAGGCGCCGGAGCCGGAGTGCTCGACGGGCGCGACAGCATGATCGGCAATGTGCTGCTGGCCGATGTGCCGCTGGTGACTCCGGCGTCGACAGGGGAGGTCGCGGGCGTTTCACCCGGGCCGTCGACGCCGGGGTCGGTAGCCTCGGGCGGAATCGCCGCGTCGGGTCCGACCGCTCCCACCGCACCGGTGCCCGGTGCGGCCGGACCGGCGGCGCCCGCCGCCCCCGCGACGATCCCGTCGCCCGTGACCAACTGACCGAGCACCGAAGGGGGAGGCCGACACCGTGATCGCCGTCCGACGCACTCGCCGCCGACTGGCTCTCACCGTCGTCATCGTCGCCGCCGTCCTGCTCGCTTTCCTCGTCCGTCTCATCGACATCCAGGTCGTGCGCGCGGGCGAGCTCGCCGAGCAGTCGGAGGCCCGCCGGTCGATCCCTCAGGTCCTGCAGGGCGCGCGCGGCGACATCGTCGACCGCAACGGCGTCGTGCTCGCCGACACCGTGTACCGCTACGACATCACGGTCTCGCCGCGCTTCGTCGCGCCGTCCACGATCCTCGACGAGGAGACCGGCCAGCGGACCACCCGCACGGTGCAGGAGGCGCTCGGTCAGCTCGGCGCCCTCACGGGGCAGGACCCGGCCGCGCTCCAGTCGCTCATCGACGCCGAGCTCGCCGCCGACCCCGACGACGACTTCGCCTACCTCGTGCGCGGAGTCGAGACCGAGGTGTATCAGGCGGTCCGCGACCTGCGCATCCCGTGGGTGTACTTCGAGCGGCAGCCGGCCCGGGCCTACCCGAACGGCCAGGTCGCCGGGAACCTCGTGGGCTTCCTCGGGACGGACGGCCCGCAGACGGGACTCGAGCTCTCGGCCGACGAGTGCCTCGCGGCGACCGACGGTACCTCCACCTACGAGCGCGGGGCCGACGGCGTCCGGCTCCCGGGCACCACGGTCGTCGAGCAGGAGCCCGTCGACGGCGGGACGCTCGAGCTCACGATCGACTCCGACGTGCAGTGGTTCGCGCAGCAGGCCATCGCCGAGCAGGCGAGCGCGGTCGGCGCCGACTGGGCGACCGCCTTCGTCGTTCGGGTCGCCGACGGCGCCGTCGTCGCCGCCGCCGACTGGCCCACGGTCGACCCCAACGACGTCAACGGCACCCCCGCCGACAACCTCGGAGCACGCAGCTTCACGGCCCCCTACGAGCCGGGCTCGACGATCAAGGCCCTCACGTTCGCCGCGCTCCTCGACGAGGGCATCACCCAGCCGCTCGAGAGGTTCACGGTTCCCGGTCGCTACTCGACGATCCTCAACTACACGATCGGGGATGCCTGGGCGCACGGCGACCTGCCCCTCACGACCGCGGGCATCCTCATGAACTCCTCGAACGTGGGCACCTCGATGGTGGTCGAGCGCACGAGCCTCGAGCAGCGGGCCGAGATGCTCCAGCGCTTCGGGCTCGACGAGCCGACCGGTGTGGGCTTCCTCGGCGAGGAGGGCGGCGACATCCAGGACCCGGCCTCGATCGACGGCCACAGCGCCTTCACGCAGATGTTCGGTCAGGGCATGACGGCGACGAGCGCGCAGGTCGCGAGCGCCTACCAGGCGATCGCCAACGGGGGAGTGCACATGCCGCTCACCCTCGTGGCGGGGTGCCGGCACGACGACGGCTCGATGACCATGCAGCCGACGGGCGCGGGCGAGCGCATCCTCTCGGAGCAGGCGGCCGACACGACGGTCTCGATTCTCGAGTCGGTCGTGACCGACGGGTTCCTCTCCTCGCAGCTGAGCATCCCCGGCTATCGAGTCGCCGCGAAGACCGGCACGGCCGAGGTCGCGGAGAACGGGCGCTACGGCGGTCAGCGCATCGTCTCGCTCGCGGGGATGGCGCCCGCCGACGATCCGCAGTTCGTGGTCGTCGTCACTCTCGCGCGTCCCGATACGATGAAGACGTCGGCTGCTGCGGCGCCCACCTTCCGGTCGATCATGACGCAAGTGCTCAAGAGCTTCCGGGTGCCGCCCTCGACGCAGCCCGCGCAGAGCCCGCCGCTCACGTGGTAGGTCCGGTCGAGAAAGAGGTCGTGTTGTCCGGTCGCATCCCCCCCGTCCTGCGGCCCGAGCACCCCTCCGCGCGCCCGATCGGCGGACTCGTCGAGGAGTTCGGGATCGAGGTCGCGCACGGCCGCACCGACGGCGTCGAGGTCACGGGCATCACGCTCGCGACGAGCGACCTGCAGCCGGGCGACCTCTACGTCGGCATCCGCGGGCAGCACCGCCACGGGGCCGAGTTCGGGGCCGCTGCCGTCGAGGCGGGCGCCGTCGCGATCCTGACGGATGCCGCGGGGGCCGAGCTCGCGTCGGGGCTCGACGTGCCCGTCCTCGTCGTCGACGACCCTCGGGCCGCGCTCGGCGAGCTCGCCGCCTGGGTGTACCGGACGCGCGAGGAGCCCCCGCTGCTCTTCGGCGTGACCGGCACGAACGGCAAGACCTCCACCGCCTACCTGCTCGACGGCATCCTCCGCCAGCTCGACCTCGTCACGGGGCTCTCGTCGACCGCCGAGCGGAAGATCGGCGACCTGACCGTCGTGAGCCGGCTCACGACGCCCGAGGCGAGCGAGATGCACGCGCTCCTCGCCCGCATGCGCGAGGCCGGCGTCCGGGCGGTCGCCGTCGAGGTCAGCGCGCAGGCGCTCAGCCGGCACCGCGTCGACGGCATCGTCTTCGACGTCGCGGGCTTCACCAACCTCAGCCACGACCACCTCGACGACTACGCCGACATGGAGGAGTACTTCCAGGCGAAGCTCCCGCTCTTCCAGCCCGATCGCGCCAAGCGCGGCGTCGTCTCGCTCGACTCGCCCTACGGCGAGCGCGTCGTGGAGTCGGCGCGCATCCCCGTCACCACGATCTCGGCGCGGCCCGGCGTCGACGCCGAGTGGCGCGTCGAGCTCACGGAGGAGGAGCCCGCGTTCACGGGCTTCCGCCTCACCGGCCCCGACGGCCGATCGCTCACGACGCGCGTCCCGCTCATCGGCTGGCACATGGCCGCCAACGCGGGCCTCGCCCTCGTCATGATGGTCGAGGCCGGGTTCGACCTCGCCGTCATCGAGCAGGCGCTCGGCGAGACCGGCATCGACGCGTACCTCCCCGGGCGCACCGAGCGCGTCTCGGGCGACCGCGGACCGAGCGTGTACGTCGACTTCGGCCACAGCGCCGACGCGTTCGAGCAGACGCTCGGCGCCGTCCGCAGCTTCACGACCGGCCGCACGATCATGGTCTTCGGCGCCGACGGCGACCGCGACGCCACCAAGCGGCACGAGATGGCGCGCGTCGCCGCCGAGGGCTGCGACGTGCTCGTCATCACCGACCACCACCCGCGTTTCGAGGACCCGGCGTCCATCCGCGCCACCCTGCTCGAGGGCGCCGCGCTCGCGACCAACACGCCCGAGATCCACGAGGTGAGCCCGCCCGAGGCAGCGATCCGCGTCGCGGTCGGTCTGGCGAAGGAGGGCGACTCGATCCTCTGGGCCGGCCCCGGCCACCAGGACTACCGCGACATCCGCGGCGTGCGCACCGAGTACTCCGCTCGCGAGGAGGCGCGCGCCGCCCTGCGCGAGGCCGGCTGGCCGACGCGATGACCGCCGCGCTCGTGGTCGACGACGTCGAGCACCGGCTCGACGGCGCGCTCGTGACCCTCCGCGGCGAGGACGGCTCGACGGCCATGCGCCTCGACG
>NZ_JAUSMI010000112.1 GCF_030645145.1 Microcella sp.
CGCTCGGCATCGCCCTCACCCCGAAGGCCGCCAAGTACCTCGAGAAGCGCCCCTACGCTCCGGGCGAGCACGGCCGCACCAAGCGCAAGGCCGACAGCGACTACGCCGTCCGTCTGCGCGAGAAGCAGCGTCTCCGCGCCCAGTACGGCATCCGCGAGGCCCAGCTCCGCATCATCTTCCAGGAGGCCCGCCGCACCGCCGGCCTGACCGGTGAGAACCTCGTCGAGCTCCTCGAGATGCGTCTCGACGCGCTCGTCCTGCGCGCCGGCTTCGCCCGCACCACGGCGCAGGCCCGTCAGATGGTCGTGCACCGCCACATCCTCGTCGACGGCAAGATCGTCGACCGCCCGTCCTTCCGCGTGAAGCCCGAGCAGCTCATCCACGTCAAGCCCAAGAGCGAGTCGATGGAGCCCTTCCAGGTCGCCGCCGCCGGCGGTCACGTCGACGTCCTCCCCAAGGTCCCTGCCTACCTGGACGTCGAGCTCGACAAGCTCCAGGCGCGCCTCGTGCGCCGCCCGAAGCGCGCCGAGGTCCCCGTGACCTGCGAGGTCCAGCTCGTCGTCGAGTACTACGCGGCTCGATAGAACCGATCGCTCCTCGAGAGCGAACGAACGGGGGTCCGGCGCACGCCGGGCCCCCGTTCGGCGTTCCGGCACCGGCGCTAAGGTGGAAGCACGTCCGGCACCCCGGGCCACCGCCGCCGCCGCAGTTGAGGGAGACCCCCATGAGAAACGCCGTCTGGCTCGTCATCGGCATCACCATCGGATTCTTCGCCGCGCACCAGGTCGAGAAGTCGCCCCAGGGCCGCCAGTTCCTCGACGAGGTCGACGCCAAGGCCCGCGGGTTCGGCGAGGCCGTCCTCGACGGGTACCGGCAGCGCGAGGCCGAGCTCCGCGCGGCCGTCGCCGAGGCGGAGGCGACCATCGCCGACCTCGAGCGCCGCTCCTAGACCCTCGCCGGGCATCCGCGCCCCCGCACCGGGGCACGCCGCCGTGCGCGCACCGTCCACGCACCACTGATCACAGGACTCCTCGAACCTCCATGCAGACCGCCGACATCCAGCGCCGGTGGCTCGACTTCTTCGGAACTCGCGGCCACACCGTCGTCCCCTCCGCCTCCCTCGTCAGCGACGACCCGACGCTGCTGTTCACCGTCGCCGGCATGGTGCCCTTCGTCCCCTACCTCACGGGGGTCGTCCCCGCGCCGTACCCGCGCGCCACGAGCGTGCAGAAGTGCATCAGGACGAACGACATCGAGGAGGTCGGCAAGACCCCCCGTCACGGCACGTTCTTCCAGATGAACGGGAACTTCTCGTTCGGCGACTACTTCAAGGAGGGGGCGATCGGGTACGCCTGGGAGCTGCTCACCACGACGCAGAGCGACGGCGGCATGGGCTTCCAGGAGAAGGACCTGTGGGTCACCGTCTACAAGGACGACGACGAGGCGATCGCGCTCTGGAAGAAGATCGCGGGCCTGCCCGACGAGCGCATCCAGCGCCTCGACATGGACACCAACTACTGGTCGACCGGCCAGCCCGGCCCCGCCGGCCCGTGCTCGGAGATCTTCTTCGACCGCGGCCCCGCCTACGGCATCGACGGCGGCCCCGCGACCGACGACGACCGCTACGTCGAGATCTGGAATCTCGTCTTCATGCAGTACCTCCGCGGCGAGGGCACGGGCAAGAACGACTTCGAGATCCTCGGCGAGCTGCCGAACAAGAACATCGACACCGGCATGGGCATGGAGCGCGTCGCATTCCTGACCCAGGGCGTCGAGAACATGTACGAGATCGACCAGGTCCGGCCCGTCCTCGACGCGGCGTCCGCGATGTCCGGTCGCCGCTACGGCGCCGACCACGACGACGATGTGCGGATGCGCGTCATCGCCGACCACGTGCGCTCGAGCCTCATGCTCATGACCGATGGCGTCGCCCCCGGCAACGAGGGGCGGGGCTACATCCTGCGCCGCCTGCTACGACGGAGCATCCGCGCCATGCGCCTCCTCGGCGTGGACGCGCCGAGCTTCGAGGTGCTCTTCGCCGCATCGCGCGACGCGATGAGCGCGGCCTACCCGGAGATCACCGAGCACTACGACCGCGTCTCGCGCCTCGCTCTCGGCGAGGAGGAGGCGTTCCTGCGCACGCTCGCGGCGGGCACGACGATCCTCGACCTCGCCGTCGCGCAGACGACCGCGACGGGCGGGCGGACCCTTCCCGGGGACACCGTCTTCCAGCTCCACGACACCTTCGGGTTCCCGCTCGACCTCACGCTCGAGATGGCGGAGGAGAACGGCCTCACGGTCGATCGCACCGAGTTCGACCGGCTCATGACCGAGCAGCGCACGCGCGCGAAGCTCGACGCGAAGTCGAAGAAGGGCGCCCTCGCCGACCTCAGCGTCTACGGCGCCTTCCGCGCCGCGGGCGAGACCGAGTTCCTCGGCTACGAGGCGCTCGAGACCGAGACGACCGTGCTCGGCCTGCTCGTCGGCGGCCAGAGCGTGCCCGTCGCGCAGGCGGGCGACATCGCCGAGGTCATCCTCGCCGAGACGACGCTCTACGCCGAGTCGGGCGGTCAGGACAGCGACGAGGGCGCGATCGTCGGCAACGGCTTCGACCTCGAGGTGCTCGACGTGCAGAAGCCCGTCAAGGGTCTCATCAGCCACACCGTGCAGGTGCGGTCGGGCGAGGTCCACGTCGGCGACGCCGCGCGCACGCAGGTCGACCCGGTGTACCGCCGCTCGGCGACGCAGGCGCACTCGGCGACCCACGTCATCCACGCGGCGCTGCGCCAGACCCTCGGCCACGACGCCCACCAGTCGGGTTCGTACAACAAGGCCGGCTACATGCGCCTCGACTTCAGTTGGAACCAGGCGCTCAGCGCCGCGACGCGCAGCGAGATCGAGGAGATCAGCAACCTCGCGGTGCGCGACAACCTCCCCGTCGACACGCGCGTCATGGGCCTTGACGAGGCGAAGTCGCTCGGTGCGATGGCGCTCTTCGGCGAGAAGTACGGCGACACCGTGCGCGTCGTCGACATCGGAGGCCCGTGGTCGCGCGAGCTCTGCGCCGGCACGCACGTCGGCTCGTCGGCCGAGATCGGCCTCATCAGCGTCGTGAGCGAATCGTCGGTCGGCTCGACCAACCGCCGCGTCGAGGCGCTCGTCGGTCTCGAGGCGTTCCGCGAGCTCGCGGCCGAGCGCGCGCTCGTGCAGCAGCTCACGAGCAGCCTCAAGACGCCTCGCGACCAGCTCGCCGACCGCATCGCCGACCTCAGCGCGCAGCTCAAGGCCGCGGAGAAGAAGGTCGCGCAGTTCGAGGCGAGCCGGCTGAGCGAGCGCGTGCCCGCCCTCGCGCAGTCGGCGTCGAGCGTCGGCGCCTTCACGGTCGTCGCCGAGCACCTTGGCGCCCTCGGCTCGGCCGACGACGTGCGATCGCTCGCGACGAGCGTGCGCGAGCGGCTCGCGGCGCAGCCGGCGGTCGTCGTGCTCGCGGCGGAGGTCGGCGGCAAGGCGACGGTCATCGTCGCGACGACGCCCGCCGCGCGTGACGCGGGAGCGAAGGCGGGCGCCCTCGCGCGCACCGCCTCGGGCGTCCTCGGCGGCGGGGGCGGCGGCAAGGACGACCTCGCCCAGGGCGGCGGCACCGACCCGTCGGCGATCCCCGCGGCGCTCGAGGCCGTGCTGCGCGAGCTCCGCGGCTGATCGTGCGGGTGGGGGTGCGCCTCGGCGTCGACGTCGGGAAGGCGCGAGTGGGGGTCGCCCGCAGCGATCGCCACGGCGTGCTCGCGACCCCGGTCGAGACGCTCGCGCGCCGCGACGACGTCGTCGGGAGCATCCGCCGCCTCGTAGCGGAGCACGAGGCGATCGAGGTCGTCGTCGGCCTGCCGCTGTCGCTCAGCGGCGCCGACACCGCCTCGACGGAGGACTCGCGGCAGGTCGCGGCCCAGCTCGCGAACGCGATGCCCGAGACGCCGGTGCGGCTCGTGGACGAGCGGCTCACGACCGTCACGGCCGCGCGGGCGCTGCGCGATTCGGGCAGGAGCGCGAAGAACTCGCGGTCCGTCGTCGACCAGGTCGCCGCTGTTATCCTGCTCCAGCACGCGCTCGACCACGAGAAGTCGCGGGGCGAGGCTCCCGGCACGATCGTGGATCCCGACGGAGGTCCCCCCGCACCGTGACGAACAACGACGACGACACCTGGGCAGAGATCTTCGCCACCCAGCCCGACTCCGACCGCCGCGGCGGCCGGGTCGGCAGCGATCCCGAGCCCGATCCGGCGCCCGCGACGCGACGCGCTCGACGGTCGGGCTTCGACCGCCCCGCCCGCCGGCGCAGCGGCCGCGCCCCGGTCGTCATCGGCGTGATCCTGCTCCTGCTCGGCCTCGGAGCCGGTGCCGCGTGGTTCGCGTGGTCGAACTTCGAGCCGCAGATCCGTGAGGCGCTCGGCCTCGAGGTCGCCGACGACTACGAGGGCGACGGCAACGGCGAGGAGGTGCTCGTCACGATCGTGCCGGGCGACATCGGAGAGGACGTCGCGCTCACGCTCCAGCAGTCGGGCGTGACGATGAGCTTCGGCGCCTTCTACGACCTGCTCCTCGCCGACGCGTCGATCTCCTTCCAGCCCGGCACCTACGCGCTGCAGGGCGAGATGTCGGCGCGCGCCGCGCTCGACGCGCTGCTCGACCCGGCGAACCGCGTCGAGAGCCGCGTGACCATCCCCGAGGGCACCGTCCTGACCGACACCCTCGAGCTCCTCGCCCTCGGCACGGGCCTCCCCGTCGAGGACTTCCAGGCCGCGATCGCCGACCCGACGCGCTACGGCGTGCCCGCCGAGGCGCCCTCGATCGAGGGCTACCTCTTCCCGGCGACCTACACCTTCGAGCCGGGCACGACCGCCGAGCAGGTCATCGAGCGGCTCGCGACCGAGATGACGACGCGCCTCGACGCGCTCGGCGTCGCGCCGGAGGACCGCTACCGCGTTCTCACCCTCGCGTCCGTCGTGCAGCGCGAGGCCGGGAGCGAGCTCGACGACTTCGGGCGGGTCGCGCGCGTCTTCGTGAACCGCATCGATGAGGGGATGCTCCTCCAGAGCGATGCGACCGTCCACTACGGCACCGGCAACTTCGACTCGGTCTTCACGACCGACGCCGAGCGCGGCGACGCCTCCAACCCGTACAACACGTACGCGAACCCCGGTCTCCCCGTGGGTCCGATCGGACTCCCCGGTCAGGTCGCGATCGAGGCGTCCGTCGCGCCGCCCGAGGGGGAGTGGCTGTACTTCGTGACCGTCAACCTCGCCACCGGCGAGACGGTGTTCTCCGAGACGCTCGCCCAGCACGAGGCCGCCGTGCGGCAGCTGCAGGAGTGGTGCAACTCCTCGGAGGAGAACCGCACCGTGTACTGCGGCTGACGGCATGAGCATCCGCCGCCTCGCGGTCGTCGGCTCGCCGATCGCGCACTCGCTCTCGCCGGCGCTGCACGCCGCGGCCTACGCGGCGCTCGGGCTCGACTGGGCCTACGAGCGCCACGAGCTGCGCGAGCACGAGCTGCGCGGCTTCGTCGACGGGCTCGACCGCTCGTGGCGCGGGCTCTCGGCGACCATGCCGCTCAAGAAGGAGCTCGTCCGGCTCGCCGATGAGTCCGATCGCACCGTCGCGCTCACGGGCGCGGCCAACACGCTGCTCCTCGCCGACGACGGGCGCCGCATCGTGCGGAACACCGACGTCGCCGGGGTCGAGCACGCCCTCCGCGACGCGGGCCTCGAGAGCGCGGCGCACGCCGTGGTCGCAGGTGCCGGCGCGACGGCGAGGTCCGTGCTCGTCGCGCTCGACGGCTTCGGGCTGCGCTCGGTCACGGTCGCGGTGCGGGATCCGTCGCGCGCGGCCGGTCTCGTCGCTCTCGCCGACGAGCTGCTGCTCGAGGTCGACCTCGTCGCGCTCGACGACCTCGCCCACGTCGTCGTCGGCGCCGACGTCGTCGCCTGGACCCTCCCGAACGGCGTCGCGCTCGATCGCGAGCTGCCGGCGGATGCCCGGCGCGAGTCGGTGGCGCTCGACGTCACCTACCACCCGTGGCCGGGTCCGCTCGCGGCGCAGTGGCTCGCGGTCGGCGGCCGCGTCGCCTCCGGCCGCGACATGCTCCTGCATCAGGCGGTGCGCCAGGTGCGGTTCTTCGTCTCGGGTCAGACCGAGCATCCGCTGCCCCGCGAGGCGCAGGTCGAGGTCGCCATGGCGGCCGCGCTCGCGTGACCGGACCCCCATCCGCTGCGTGGGAGGATGGACGCATGCTGCGCTGGTTGACCGCCGGAGAATCCCACGGACCCGAGCTCATCGCCGTCATCGAGGGCCTGCCCGCTGACGTGCCGGTGACGCGCGAGGCCATCCAGGCCGACCTTCAGCGCCGGAAGCTCGGCTACGGCCGCGGCGCGCGCATGAAGTTCGAGCAGGACGAGCTCTCGATCTCGGGCGGCGTGCGCCACGGCCGCACGATGGGGAGCCCCGTCGCGCTGCGCATCGGCAACACCGAGTGGCCCAAGTGGACCACCGTCATGAGCCCCGACCCGGTCGACCCCGCCGAGCTCTCGGGCGGGCGCGGCGCGCCGCTCACACGCCCGCGGCCTGGCCACGCCGACCTCGTCGGCATGCAGAAGTACGGCTTCGACGAGGCGCGACCCGTCCTCGAACGTGCGAGCGCCCGCGAGACCGCGGCGCGCGTCGCCCTCGGCGCCGTCGCGCGGGCGTTCCTCGGCGAGCTCGGCATCCGGCTCGTGAGCCACACGCTCTCGATCGGCCCCGTCCGCGTGCCCGACGACGCCCCGCTGCCGCGCCCGGACGACGTCGATCGCCTCGACGCCGATCCGCTGCGCTGCCTCCACGCCGAGACGAGCGAGCGCATGGTCGCCGAGGTAGACGACGCTCACAAGACCGGCGACACGCTCGGCGGCGTCGTCGAGGTGCTCGCCTACGGCGTGCCGCCCGGGCTCGGCTCGTACGTCCACTGGGATCGCCGGCTCGATGCGAAGCTCGCCGCCGCGCTCATGGGCATCCAGGCCATCAAGGGCGTCGAGGTCGGCGACGGCTTCGAGACCACGCGCCGTCGCGGCTCGGCCGCGCACGACGAGCTCGTCGTCGACGACGGCATCATCGAGCGCGTGAGCGATCGCGCCGGCGGGACCGAGGGCGGGATGTCCACGGGAACCGTCCTCCGCGTCCGCGCAGGCATGAAGCCGATCGCGACCGTGCCGCACGCGCTCCGCACGATCGACGTCGCGACGGGCGATGCCGCTCCCGCTCACCACCAGCGCTCGGACGTGTGCGCCGTGCCCGCGGCCGGCGTCGTCGCCGAGGCGATGGTCGCGCTCGTCGTGGCCGAAGCCATGCTCGAGAAGTTCGGCGGCGACTCGGTCGCCGAGACGCGCCGCAACCTCGAGGGCTACCTCGCGGCGATGCCCGCGAACCTCGCGACCGCGGTCAGCACCGGTGAGTGACGCCGGTGCCGCATCGCGCGGACCGGTCGTCGTGCTCATCGGGCCGCCGGCCGCGGGCAAGTCGCGCGTCGGCAAGCGCGTCGCGCGCATCCTGGACCTTCCGGTCATCGACACCGACAAGGTGATCGCCGCCGAGCACGGCCCGATCCCCGAGATCTTCGCCGCCCACGGCGAGCCGCACTTCCGCGCCCTCGAGCGCGCCGCGGTCGTTGATGCCCTGCGCGAGCGCGCGGTCGTCTCGCTCGGCGGCGGCGCCGTGCTCGACGCCGACA
>NZ_JAUSMI010000119.1 GCF_030645145.1 Microcella sp.
TTCGACGCCGGCTACGGCAGCGCCTACCTCGCCAAGCAGGTCGGGCAGAAGATCGCGCGCGAGATCTTCTTCCTCGCCCGCGAGTACGACGCCGAGCGCGCCTTCGAGATGGGAACCGTGAACGCGGTCGTGCCGCACGCCGCGCTCGAGGAGACGGCCCTCGACTGGGCCGAGACGATCCTCACCAAGAGCCCCACGGCCATCCGCCTGCTCAAGTACGCGATGAACCTCACCGACGACGGGATGGTCGGCCAGCAGATCTTCGCCGGCGAGGCGACGCGACTCGCGTACGGGACCGACGAGGCCGTCGAGGGCCGCGACAGCTTCCTCGAGAAGCGCGCGCCCGACTGGTCGCCGTTCCCCTGGCAGTACTGACAGCCCCGGGCGCTAGCGTGAACGGGTGACCCGTCCGCTCGCCGTCGTCGACACCTCCGACCCCCTCGCGTGCCTCGCGCACCTGCGCGACGCGCTGAGCGGCGACGGGCCCGCGGTGCTCTTCCGCGGCGGCGGCGTGAACCCCGTGCAGACCGCCCCGCTCGAGGTCGAGAAGCGCATCGGGCTCGTCGTCGAGACGAGCGGATCCACCGGCACCCCCAAGCGCGTCGCCCTGACCGCCGACGCGGTCCTCGCGAGCGCGGCCGCGTCCAACGGCGCGCTCGGCGAGCCCGGCCAGTGGCTGTCCGCGCTGCCCGTGCACTACATCGCCGGCATCAACGTTCTCGCCCGCTCGCTCGCGGCGAGCATCCCCCCGGTACCCGTCGCGCCCGGCCGCATGGATGCGGCGACCGTCCTCGCGGCGATCGCCCGCATGACCGAGAAGGTGCGCTACACCGCCCTCGTCCCGGCCCAGCTCGGACGCCTGCTCGACGAGGCCGACGCGAACGAGCAGCTGCGCGAGGCGCTCGCCGGCTTCTCCCGCATCCTCGTCGGCGGCCAGTCGACGCCCGCCGCGCTCATCGACCGCGCGCGTGCGCACGGCTGGCGCGTGACCCGCACGTACGGCTCGAGCGAGACGTGCGGCGGAGTCGTCTACGACGGCCGCCCGATCGGCCAGGCGAGCGTGCGCATCGTCGACGGCCGCGTCGAGCTCGGCGGACCGACGATCGCCGAGTACTACCTCGGCGACCCCGAGCGCACCGAGAGCGTCTTCGTCGAGCACGACGAGCACCGCTGGTACCGCACCGATGACGCGGGCGAGCTCGTCGACGGAGTCCTCCGCGTGACCGGCCGCCTCGACGACACGATCGTGACGGGCGGCCTCAAGGTGCGGCTCGGCGACGTCGAGCGCGTCGTCCGCGAGCAGCCCGGGCTCTCCGACGCCGTCGTCGTCGCGGGCCACCACCCCGAGTGGGGCGAGGTCCCGGTCGTCGTGACGACCGCCCGACCCGACCTCGCGACGCTGCGCCGCGCGGTGGGCGCCGTCCTCCCGCCCGAGGCGCGCCCCGACCGCGTCATCACGGTGGATGCTCTGCCGACGCTGCCCTCCGGCAAGCCCGACCGCCTCGCCATCGCGGAGCGCGCCCGCCCCTAGGATCATGCTCGTGGCGACGAAGCGACCTGCGAGCAGGGCACCCCAGAAGACCTCAGGCTCCTCCTCGGCGAAGAAGCGCTCGGGGCGGCCCGGCGGCCGACCGGCCGCGGCCGCGCGATCGGGCAACCCGGCGGCGGCGTCGCGCGCGACCGCACGCGACTGGATCGCCGGCGCTCGCCTGCGCACCCTGAGCCTCGCGATCGCACCCGTCGCCCTCGGAACGGCCGTCGCGCACGTCAACGCCGGCGCGGACATCCTCATCGCGGTTCTCTGCCTGGCGACCGCGGTCCTCCTGCAGATCGGCGTCAACTACGCCAACGACTACTCCGACGGCGTGCGCGGCACCGACGCGCAGCGGGTCGGGCCTCGGCGCCTCACCGGCTCGGGCGCCGCGCCCGCGCGCGCCGTGCTCACGGTCGCACTCGTCTTCTTCGGCCTCGGCGCGCTCGCCGGCCTCGCCGTCGTCGTGCTGAGCGGCCAGTACTGGCTGCTGCTGATCGGCGGCGTCGCGATCGCCGCCGCCTGGTTCTACACCGGCGGCCGCCGCCCCTACGGCTACGCGGGCCTCGGCGAGCTCGTCGCCTTCGTGTTCTTCGGTCTCGTCGCGACGGTCGCCACGACCTACGTGCAGATCGTCGACGCCCCGCTCGACGCGTGGCTCGCGGGCATCATCGCGGGCCTCTTCGCCGCGGCCGTCCTGCTCGTCAACAACATCCGCGATCGCGGTCAGGATGCCCTGGCCGGCAAGCGCACGCTCGCCGTGCGGCTGGGCGATCGGGCGGCCCGCATCCTCTTCGCGGTGCTCATCGTTGGCGCCTACGGCGTGCTGGCCTGGTTCGCCGCGCTCTACGTGTGGGCGCCGTACGTGTACTTCACGCTCCTCATCGGCGCGCCCGTGATCCTCATCGTGCTGCTCGCGCGCACGGCGGCCGAGCTCGTGCTCGCGCTCAAGCTCACCTCGCTCGCGGCGCTCCTGACGGGGCTCGCTCTCGCGGCGGCGATCGCCTTCTAGGTCAGGCGCGAGGGCGGTCGTCGGTACGAGCGTCCGCAGCGGCGTCCTCGGCAGCGGCGTCCTCCGCCGCGGCGTCCGGGTCGGCGACGGGCTTCGTGCGGCGCTCGGCGAGGTCGACCGCGACCGCGTCGCGGAGGCGACCGAAGAAGATGTACGACACCGTCAGAGCGACGACCGCGGCGATGACCGCGGCGATCGCGACGACCGCGAACCCGACGACCCCGATCGACTCGAGCGGCGCCGGCAGCACGAGGTAGAGCACCGCGAAGGCCGCTCCGAAGATGCCGAGGCGCACGAGGCTGTACTGGATCCACGGGTTCACGACCCCAGTCTAGAAGCGGCCGCCCGAGCGTCCGGTCCGCTCATCGGGTTCACCCGGCGCGAGCCCAGGGGCCCGGCGTACACTCGCCTCATGGCCAGGTTCCTCGTCGTGCTCACCGTGGTCGCGGTCGCGTTCACGATCTACACGCTCGTCGACGTCCTGCTCACCGATCGCTCGCGCGTGCGCGGTCTGCAGAAGCCCGTCTGGGCGATCCTCGTCGTCCTGCTGCCCGTCATCGGCGGCATCCTCTGGCTCGTCATCGGCAAGGCCCGCCGCACCTCCGGCGGCACGCGCGTGATCGCTCCCGACGACGACCCCGACTTCCTCGGCTCGATCAACCGGGAGGACGTCGCGCGTCGCGCCGAGCAGGGCGAGCGCCTGCGCCGCCTCGAGCAGGAACTCGCCGACCTCGACGATGACACTCGCGACGACTCCGCCCGCTGACGACGGAGCCGCTGACGGCGGCTCGCCCGAGCGCGCGGCGTCGCCCGCGCAGCGCGCCGCGACCGCGCTCGTCGTCGGGCTCATCCGTCACGGGGTCCGCGACGTCGTCCTGAGCCCGGGCTCGCGCTCGCAGGCCCTCGCGCTCGCGGCGGCCGCCGCCGCCCGCGCCGGAGCGATCGAGCTCCACGTGCGCGTCGACGAGCGCGTCGCGGGCTTCACGGCCCTCGGCCTCGCCGCCGAGTCGGGCCTTCCCGTGCCGATCATCTGCACCTCGGGCACCGCCGTCGCGAACCTGCACCCGGCCGTCCTCGAGGCCCACCACTCGGGCGTCGGCATCATCGTGCTCTCGGCCGACCGACCCGTCGAGCTGCGGGGCATCGGCAGCAACCAGACGACCGTGCAGCCGGGCATCTTCGGCGACCTCGTGCGGGCTGACTGGGATGTCGCGGCTCCCGTCGGCGCGGCCCACGAGGTCGACGACGCGGGCGACCTGGCCGAGCTCGCCGTCCGCGCCGCGGCGGAGGGCCCGGTGCACGTGAACCTCGCCTACCGCGAGCCGCTCAGCGGAGCCGTGGAGCTTCCCCCCGACCTCGCCGCGGGCGAGCATCCCGCCGCCCGGGCCGACATCGACGACGCCGCGCCCGGCGATCGGCGCGACCGCGTCGTGCTCGACCTCGAGCCCGACGACGCGACCGTCGTCATCGCGGGCACCGGGGCCGGCCCGCTCGCGACGGAGCTCGCCGAGAAGCTCGGCGCCCCGCTCATCGCCGAGGTCGCGAGCGAGTCGCGCTTCGGTCGGCACGTCGTCGCGGCCTACCGGGATGTCCTCCGCGGCCCGCACGGAGACGCCGTCGCCCGCGCGATCGTCGTCGGCCACCCCACGTTGAGCCGCGAGGTGCCGGCGCTGCTGCAGCGGCCGGACGTCGAGGCGATCGTCATCCGCACCCCGGGCGTCGAGGCGTACGACCCGGGTCGACGTGCGCGCATCGTCGACGGCGTGCGCGTGCACGGATCGCCCGACCCCGCGGTCGTGCGCCGCTGGGTCGGCGGCTGGGTCGCGATGTCGCGCGCCGTCCTCGAGTCGGAGGCGCCCGACGACCCGGCGCCCGACCTCAGCGCCGCTGTCTCGGAGGAGCCGAGCGTTCGCGCCGCCTTCGCCCGCGCCGAGATGGCGATCCTGCGCGCTCCCGTCGATCGGCGGATGCTCGCCCGCGCGCTCTGGGCATCCACCTGGCCGCACGATCGTCTCGTGCTGGGGGCGTCGCGCCTCATCCGCGAGGCCGACCGCATCGTGCCCGGAAAGAGGATCCCGGTGCACGCCAACCGCGGCCTCGCCGGCATCGACGGGACGATCTCGACGGCGGCCGGCATCGCGCTCGCCGCCCGCCGCGCGGAGCGGCACGGCGTCGTGCGCGTCCTGCTCGGCGACCTCGCCGCCGTGCACGACGCGGGCGCCCTGCTCGTCCCGCTGCCCGACGACGTCTCGCTGCACGTCTTCGTCGGCGACGACGGAGGAGGCACGATCTTCGACTCGCTCGAGGTCGCCGCCACGGCCGACGCCGACGACTTCGCGCGCGTCATGCGCACGCCCGTCGCGGTCGACTTCGCGGCGCTCGCCGCCGCCGGCGGGTGGGAGTACCGCCGCGTCACGACGCGCGCCGAGCTCGATGACGCCCTCACGGCGCGCGAGCGCCTGCTGCTCGTGCACGTGCCGCTCGAGCCGTAGACCCGCCCGCCCGCCGGCTCACCGGCCCGACCCGCTCACCGGCCCGGCCCGGCCCGCTCTGTCCGCCGCATGTCCCGGCGGCCTCCGCG
>NZ_JAUSMI010000126.1 GCF_030645145.1 Microcella sp.
CGCTCAGCGGCGCTCAGCGGCGCTTGAGCGTTCCGAAGATCCCGCGGAGCACCTCGCGCACGATCGTCTGACCGGCTCGGGAGCCGAGCGCGTCGCCGACGACGTCGCCGAGCCCTCCGCCGAGCCCGCCCCCGCCGGCCGTGCCGCCCGACCCGCCCGAGCGACCCGTCCGCGTCGGCGTGCGCGTCGTCGTGCGGTCCCTCTTCTGGAGCTCGCGCATCCGGCGCTCGTACTCCTTCTGCGCCGCGTCCTGCTGCTTCTCCGCGTCGCGAGCCGCCTGCTCGGCCGCCTCGGCGCGCTCCTCCTCGGCCGTGCGCGCGGCCTCCGCCTGCTCCGCTGCCGCCATGCGCGCCGTCAGCAGCTCGTGCGCCGTCTCGCGGTCCACGACCGTCCCGTACCGCGCCATCAGCGGCGATGCCGCGATCGTCGCCTCGATCGACGCCGACGGCGCCGGATCCATCGAGCCCTGCGGCGCCCGCAGACGCGTCCACGCCACGGGCGACGGCGCACCCTTCTCGTTCATGACCGTCACGATCGCCTCGCCGATGCCGAGCGTCGTCAGCACCTCGCCCAGGTCGTACCCGCTCGTCGGATACGTCGACACCGTCGACCGCAGCGCCTTCGCGTCATCCGGCGTGTGCGCCCGCAGCTGGTGCTGCACGCGCGAGCCCAGCTGCGCGAGCACATCGGCGGGGACATCCTTCGGAGTCTGCGTCACGAAGAAGATGCCGACGCCCTTCGACCGGATGAGCCGCACCGTCTGCGTGATCGCCGCCAGGAAGTCCTTCGACGCGTCCTTGAACAGCAGGTGCGCCTCATCGAAGAAGAACACGAGCTTCGGCTTGTCGAGATCGCCGACCTCGGGCAGATCGTTGAACAGGTCGGCGAGCATCCACATCAGGAACGTCGAGAACAGCGCCGGCTTGTCGGCCACGCCGGGAACCTCGAGCAGGCTGATCACGCCGCGCCCGTCAGCCGTCGTGCGCAGGAAGTGCGCCGTGTCGAACTCGGGCTCGCCGAAGAACGCGTCGGCCCCGTCGGCCGCGAACGCGATGAGCTCGCGCAGGATGACGCCCGCCGTCGCCGAGCTCAGCCCGCCCAACTCGGCGAGCTCGGGCTTGCCCTCCTCGCTCGTCAGGAACTGGATGACCGACCGCAGGTCATCGAGGTCCACGAGCGCGAGCCCGTTGCTGTCGGCGTAGTGGAACACGAGCCCCAGGCTCGACTCCTGCGTCTTGTTGAGCCCGAGCACCTTGCTCAGCATGAGCGGCCCGAAGCTCGACACCGTCGCCCGCACCGGCACGCCGTGCCCGATGCCGCCGAGGCAGTAGAACTCGGTCGGGTGGGCCGTCGGGTTCCAGTCCTGCCCGATGCCGCGGGTGCGCGCGAGCAGCTTCTCGCTCGCCTCGCCCGCGACCGAGATTCCGCTCAGGTCACCTTTGATGTCGGCCGCGAATACCGGGACCCCCGCCGCGCTCAGCTGCTCGGCGAGCACCTGCAGGGTCTTCGTCTTGCCCGTGCCGGTCGCGCCGGCGACGAGCCCGTGCCGATTCGTCATCGCGAGCGGGATGCGCACCGGCACGTCCGCGCGCGCGTCGCCGTTCACGAGCGCGCCCATCTCGAGCGCGGCGCCCTCCATCGCGTAGCCGTCGCGGATCGCCGCGACCTGCGCCTCGTCGAGCGGACCGTTCGCGGTCGCGTCTACCTGCGCCGCCGCGTCCGCCGCCGAGACCGGCTCGGCGGGGGCCGCCTCGGCCGGCGCCTCCGCGGTCTCCGCCGCGGCGCGCGTCTCGGCCTCTGCCTGCGCGGTCGCCTCGGCGAGCGCCGCCTGGGCCTCCTCGAGAGCCTTCCGGGCGGCTTCGACCGCTGCCGCGGCCTCCGTCGCCGTCTCCGGACCCGTCTCCGTCGCGTCGTCGCTGTCGCTCATGCGCGCCAGCCTAGGCGAGCCGGGTGCGCGAACGGGAGGATGCGTCAGGCGAGCAGCCTCACACGCGCAGCCTCAGACGCGCAGCCTCAGACGCGCGCGGCAGGCTCCCGCTCCTCGAGACCCCACGACTGCCCGTACCCGCCCGCGGCCTCGGGGCGCGCCATGAGCTCGAGGAACGCCTCGGCGTCGAACGCCTCCGGGCCGAGCACGCCCGTGCCGCTCCAGGCGCCGGTCGCGAGCAGCTCGAGTGCGATGACGGGATTGAGCGCGGTCTGCCACACGACGCACTGGCTCTCGTACTCGGCCATCGTCCACTCGTTGTCGGAGACGTGGTACAGGTACACCTCGCGGGGCGCGCCGTCCACGCCGGTTCCCGTGACCCAGAGCCCGGCGCAGGTCTTGCCGGTCATCCGGGGCCCGATCGTCGCCGGGTCGGGCAGACCTGCCGCGACGACGTCGCGCGGGCTGACCTCGACCGGCCCGTTCGCCGATCGCACCCGCAGCGGCTCGGTCCTGTCGAGCCCGAGCTGGTGCAGCGTCTTGAGGATGCCGATGAACTCGTCGCCGAGCCCGTACTTGAAGGTCACGCGCTTCGCGTCGACCCAGCGCGGCATCAGCAGGACCTCCTCGTGCTCGACGTTGACGCACTCGACCGGGCCGATGCCCTCCGGGAAGTCGAAGACCTCGGGCTCGCTGAACGGCGGCGTCGTGAACCAGCCGCGGTCCTTCTCCCAGATGACGGGAGGGTTCAGGCACTCCTCGATCGTCGTCCAGATCGAGAAGCTCGGCGCGAAGATCTCGTCGCCGTTCTCGTCGCGCACGACGAGGTTCGCGCCGTCGCGCGTGCCGAGCTCGTCGATCTCCGAGAACAGGTGGTCGGCGGCGTACCGGGCGAAGACGTCGCTCAGGCCGGGCTCGACGCCCATGCCGACGAGCGCGAGGCGGCCCGCCGACTCCCACTCGGCGGCGGCCGCGAACTGCTCGTCGCCGAGCTTCACGCCCGTCTCGCTGTACGGGCGCTCGGGGTGCGGGTGCGACAGGCTCATCGCCATGTCGAGGTAGTCGGCGCCGGCCGCGAGGGCCCCGGCGAAGATCGTCGGCACGAACTTCGGTTCGACGGCGTTCATGACGTGCGTCGCGCCGTGCTCGCGCGCGACCCGCTCGACGGCGGATGCGTCGCTCGCGTCGATCTGCGCCGCCACGAAGCGCGCGCCGATGCCCGCCTGCTCGGCGCCGTGCCGGTCGGCGATCCACGCGATCGTGCGCTCGGCGCGGCTCACGTCGTAGTCGCTCACGATGATCGTCTCGAAGAACGAGCGGCGAGCGGCGATCTTTGCGATGGCGTCTCCGACGCCTCCGGCGCCGACGAGGAGGATTCTCATGCGCCCATATTATCCAGATGGATAACGCGTGCGCTAGGGGGTGCGCGCGGGTCCGGCGGGCGTGATCACGCGCGAGACCTGCTTGGCCCCGAGCGTCGGCGCCCCGTCGGCGGGCGTGAGCGGCGTCGCCGCCGCGCCCGTCGGCTGCGGCGCCTTCTTCGACGGCCGGGGCTCGCGCTCCAGTCGCGACGCGAACGGAGCCCACACGATCACCGCGACCGCGATGCCGATGAGCGCGCCGCCGATCGTGTCGGTGACCCAGTGGGCGCCGAGGTAGGTCCGGCTCAGCGCCATCGCGATGATCCAGCCCGCGCCGAGCATCCACACCCACGCCTTCGACCGCGTCAGACCGAACAGCAGCACGATCGTCGTCGCGAGCGTCGCCGCGTTCGCGACGTGCCCCGAGGGGAAGGACCCGAAGTCGGCGATGACCAGGATGTCCTCGGGGCGCGCTCGCGCGAACAGGCTCTTCAGCAGCTGCACGGCCCCCGCGCTCAGGGCCGCGGCGATGATCGAGAACAGCGCGCCCCAGGGGCGGCGTGCGATCAGCAGCAGCGCCACGAGGCCGAGCGGCACGACGAAGATGCCGATGGGGCCGCCGCCGAGTCGGTCCATGAGGAGGGCGAGAACCTGAAGCGACGGCACGCGCTCGGCGAGCACGTCGTCCATCCACTCGGCGTCGAGATCGAGGGGGCTCTCGCGCAGCACGACCAGGAGGCCGAGCGCGGCGGCGACCCCGAGGGCCACCACCCCGCTGATCCAGGGCCAGTGGTTGGCGACGCGGCGGGTGGTCGTGGGCTCCATCAGGGCACCCTATTCGACACGCGGGGCGGATGCCCGAGGCCGTTCAGCGGTTTCGCACGCGTCGGTCAGCGCGACAGCGCCGGCACCGTCCACGGTCGCACGACGACCCACAGCGAGAGCACCGCGACCGCCGCCGCGACCGCCATCGCCGCGCCCATGGGCGTGGCGCTGCCGATGCCGAACACGCCCACGATCGGCGAGAGCAGGCCGGCGAGGCCGAAGTTGAGCGCGCCGAGGAGCGACGCCGCGGTGCCCGCCTCCTTGCCGTGGTTCGCGAGCGCGAGCACCTGCACCATGGGGAAGCCGAAGCCGCACGCCATGATGAAGAAGAACAGCGGCACGATCGTGCCCCACATGCCGGCACCCGCCTGGTCGAGCACGACGATCGCGATCGCGCTCATGAGGAGCACGGCCGTCGACACCGAGAGGATCCACTGCGGCGGGATGCGCTTGGCGAGCCGCGCGCTCGTCTGGACGCCGATGAACACGCCGACGGAGTTCGCCGCGAACACCACGCCGTAGGCCTGCGGGTCGAGGCCGTAGACGTCCTGGAAGAGGAACGATGACGCCGAGAGGTAGGCGAACAGGCCCGTGAAGGTGAAGCCGCCGATGACGGCGACGCCGATGAAGATGCGGTCGCGGAACAGGGCGCGGTAGCGCTCGGCGATCGTCGAGTGGCCCCGGTCGGAGCGCCGCGCCGGCGGGAGCGTCTCGACGATGAGGAACCAGGAGGCGGCGACGACGAGCACGCCGTATCCGGCCAGCACGACGAAGAGACCGCGCCACTCGGTCAGCAGGAGCAGCTGCGAGCCGATGAGCGGAGCCAGGATCGGAGCAAGCCCGGTGATGAGGGCCAGGCGGGAGAGCATCCGGACCAGGGGGTACCCGCCGAAGAGATCGCGCACCATCGCCATCGCGACGACGCCGCCCGCAGCCGCGCCGGCGCCCTGCAGGACGCGCGCGGCGAGCAGCCACGTGACGTCGGGGGCGGCCGCGACCATGAGGCTCGCGGCGACGTGGACTGTCGAGGCGGTGATGAGCGGGAGGCGGCGGCCGACGCGGTCGCTCCAGGGGCCGACGATGAGCTGGCCGAAGCCGAAGCCGACCATCGTCGCGGTGAGGGTGAGCTGGACGAGCGCGATGCTCACGCCGAGGTCGGCCTCGACCTGCGGGAACGCCGGCAGGTACAGGTCGACCGTGAAGGGGCCGAGAGCGGTGAGGGCGCCGAGCACGACGACGTAGACGATGCGCTGGCGCCGAGTGAGCGAGTCGCCGGGGTGCACGACGGTGGTCATTGTCACCACTGTAGGGGCGGGCGGGGCGCGTGTCGAATCGATTCGACCGGGTGCGCGTGTCGCGCGGTCTGCGCCAGGCCGTGTCAGTTCTCCGGAGTCTCGGCTCGGCCCGTCGCGGGGCCGCAGCCGGGGTGCGGCCGGCTCGCCGAGACTCCGGAGAACGTGCACGCGCGACCGCGCCGGGCGATCAGCCCTTCGCGGCCTTCGACTTCGCCTTCGCGGCCTTCTTCGCCTCGCGCACCTTCGCGAGCGAGTCGGCGTCGACGATGTCGGCGACCGAGCGGTACGAGCCCTGCGCGCCGTAGTCGCCGGCGGCCTCGCGCCATCCCTCGGCCTCGAGCCCGCACTGCTTGCCGAGCAGGGCCAGGAAGATCTTGGCCTTCTGCTCGCCGAAGCCGGGCAGCTCCTGCAGTCGGCGGAGCACCTCGGCCCCGTCGGGTGCGAGCCCGTCGCGCCCGGGCCGCGTCCAGATCGCCTCAGCATGCCCGCCCCACTCGTCGCGCACCTCGGCGGCGAGCGCCTGGACGCGTCCGGCCATCGACCCCGGGAACCGGTGCACCGCAGGCGACTCCTTGAACACCGCCGCGAACGCTTCGGGGTCGGCGGCGGCCACCGTCTCGGGGTCGAACGCGCCCATCCGGTCGCGGATCTTCGCGGGCCCCGCGAATGCAGTCTCCATCGGCACCTGCTGGTCGAGGAGCATCCCGACCAGGAGCGCGAACGGGTCGTCGGTAAGCAGCGCGTCGGCGGGGGCATCCCCCGTGATGTTCAGAGCCATGCGCGTATCGAACCACGCGCGCCTGCGGCGGCGCTCAGCGAACAGCGGGGCGGATGCCCGCCGCGCCTACTCCGGGATGCTGCGGCTGCGGATGAGCTCGCTGTACCAGTGCCCGCTCTGCTTGACCGTGCGCTCGAGCGAGTCGTAGTCGACGTGCACGATGCCGAAGCGCTTCGTGTAGCCGTAGGCCCACTCGAAGTTGTCCATGAGGCTCCACACCTGGTAGCCGCGCAGGTCGACGCCGCGTTGCATCGCGCGGTGGGCGGCCGTGAAGTGGCGGCGCAGGTAGTCGATGCGCGCGTCGTCCTGCACGACGCCGTCGCGCACCTCGTCGTCGAAGGCCGCGCCGTTCTCGGTGATCATGAGCGGCAGGGTCGGGAACTGCTCGTGCAGCTCCACGAGCAGCTGCTCGAGGCCGTCGGGGGCGATGTTCCAGCCCATGGCCGTGTACGGGCCGGGCTGCTGGATGAACTCGACGTCCTCGCTGCCGGGCCAGGGCGAGCCGGCGGCCTCGCCGTGGCCGTCGGCGTTCGAGCGGGGCGAGACGCCATCCCACATCGTGACGGTCACGGTCGAGTAGTAGTTGACGCCGAGCACGTCGATCGGCTGGTGGATGAGCTCGAGGTCGCCGGGGCGCACGAACTGCCAGTCGGTGACGTGCGCGGTGTCCTCGAGCAGGTCGGCGGGGTACTCGCCCTGCAGCATCGGTCCGGTGAAGGCGCGGTTGGCGAGGGCGTCGATGCGGCGCACGGCCTCCGCGCTCTCGGGCAGCGGCTCGCCGTCGGCGTCGAGCCCGGGGCGGATCATGTGCAGGTTGAGCGTCGCCGAGTACTGCGCGTCGGGCTTGCGTACCGCGTCGCGGAGAGCGCTCAGTCCGAGGCCGTGCGCGAGGTTCAGGTGGTGCACGGCGGTGAGGGCGGCGCGTCCGCTCGTGATGCCGGGCGCGTGCACGCCCGAGCCGTAGCCGAGGTAGGCGCTGCACCACGGCTCGTTGAGGGTCGTCCACATCGCCATGCGGTCGCCGAGGGCCTCGCCCATGATGTGGGCGTAGTCGGCGAAGCGGTAGCTCGTATCGCGGTTGGTCCAGCCGCCGGCGTCCTCGAGCGACTGCGGGAGATCCCAGTGGTAGAGCGTCGCGATGGGCGTGATGCCGCGCGCGAGGAGCCCGTCGACGAGGCGGCTGTAGAACGCGACGCCCTTCCGGTTCGCGGGGCCCGTGCCCTCGGCCTGGATGCGCGGCCACGCGATCGAGAACCGGTACGACTCGAGGCCCATCCGCTGCATGAGGTCGAGGTCGGAGTCGAGGCGGTGGTAGTGGTCGTCGGCGACGTCGCCGGTGTGGCCGTAGAGCACCTTGCCGGGGGTGCGGCTGAACGTGTCCCAGATGGAGGGCCC
Organism: Microcella sp.; assembly: GCF_030645145.1. Lineage (GTDB taxonomy): Bacteria > Actinomycetota > Actinomycetes > Actinomycetales > Microbacteriaceae > Microcella. The sequence continues at coordinate 7,582 of NZ_JAUSMI010000126.1, forward strand.
GCGGCCGTCCTCGTGCGCGGCTCCCTCGATCTGGTAGCTCGCGGTCGCGGAGCCGAACACGAAGTCGGCGGGGAACTCCAGGCCGGAGTCGCGGTAATCGGGGGTGCCCTGGTTCATGCTGCTGAGCCTACGTGCCCGAGCGTGGAACCGCTTCCACAGGCGGCGCGCTCGCGCCGAGCATCCGCCCCACGCTGCGTCACTCTTGCCGGCACGCTTCACTCCTCGGGGCACGCGCGATCGTGCCGCTGGTGGTGATTCCGGGCGGTCCCCTGCGCGAACGCGCCGACGCCCCGGCCGCGCGCGGCGACCGGGGCGTCGAGAGCGTGCGGGCTAACCGCGGGCGCGGCGCTTGTTCCAGACGTCGAACGCGACGGCGAGGAGCAGCACGAGGCCCTTGATGAACTGCTGGTAGTCGGTCGAGACGCCCAGCAGCGACATGCCGTTGTTGAGCACACCCATGATGAGACCACCGGTGATGGCGCCGACGACCGTGCCGACGCCGCCCTGCACGGCTGCGCCGCCGATGAACGACGCCGCGATCGCGTCGAGCTCGAACAGGTTGCCCGCGCCGGGGCCCGCCGAGTTGAGGCGGCCGGTGAAGATGATGCCGGCGAGCGCCGCGAGCACGCCCATGTTGACGAACAGGTAGAAGTCGATCTTGCGCGACTGGATGCCCGACAGGTCGGCCGCGTGGCGGTTGCCGCCGACGGCGTAGATGTGGCGGCCGAAGACGCTGCGGTTCATGACCGCCGTGTAGACGACCACGAGCACGCCGAGGACGATGAGGACGATCGGGGTGCCGCGCGAGCCGGGTGCGACGCCGAGCAGGTAGGTCAGGAACAGGATGAGGCCCGCACCGAACGCCACCTTGACGATGAACCACCACAGCGGCTCGGTCTCGAGGTTGAGCTTCGCGCGCTTCATGCGACCTCGCAGCTGCGAGGCGATGAACATGACGAGAGCGAGGAGGCCGAGGCCGACGGTGATCCACTCGGCGGGCGAGGTCGCCGCCGGGAAGAGCTGCGGGAAGAGGTACCCGCCGCCGAGCTGGCGGTACTCGTTCGGGAACGGCGTGATCTGCGTGTTGCCGAGAACGATCTGCGTGAGGCCGCGGAAGAGGAGCATGCCCGCGAGGGTCACGATGAACGCAGGTATGCCGACGTACGCCACCCAGAAGCCCTGCCAGCAGCCGACGATCGCGCCAACAAGCAGGCCGAGGAGGATCGCGGCCCACCAGGGCAGACCCCAGTCCTGCACCATGACACCGGTCATGGCGCCGACGAACGCCGCGACCGAGCCGACCGAGAGGTCGATGTGGCCGGCGATGATGATCATCACCATGCCGATCGCGAGGATCAGGATGTAGCTGTTCTGGACGATGATGTTCGAGACGTTGCCCGCCGTGAGCAGGCGGCCCTCGGTCAGCACCTGGAACAGCAGGACGATCACGATGAGCGCGACGAAGATGCCGATCTGACGCAGTCGCGAGGTCAGAAAGCCGAGCACCTCCGAACGGCTGGACGCGGGGCGGGTTGCGCTAGCCGATGACATGGTCGGCCTCCTTCTCCTTGGTCATGAGCACCATGAGTGCTTCGGGGGTGGCCTGCTCGATGGGGAGCTCACCGGTGATGTGCCCTTCCGAGAGGGCGTAGATGCGGTCACAGATGCCGAGGAGCTCGGGGAGCTCGCTCGAGATCACGATGACCGCCTTTCCCTGCGCGGCGAGGCTGTTGATGATCGTGTAGATCTCGTACTTCGCGCCGACGTCGATGCCGCGCGTGGGCTCGTCGAGGATGAGCAGCTCGGGGTCGGAGTACAGCCACTTCGACAGCACGACCTTCTGCTGGTTGCCGCCGGAGAGCTTGCCCGTGATCGCGTCGACCGAGGGCGCCTTGATGTTCATGCTCTTGCGGTAACCCTCGGCGACGACGTGCTCGCCTCCGCCGTCAACCCAGCCCCGCGGGGCGAGCTTGCGAAGCCCTGCGGCCGAGATGTTCCGCTTGATGTCCTCGATGAGGTTGAGGCCGTAGACCTTGCGGTCCTCCGTGGCGTACGCGAGACCGTTGCGGATGGCCTCCGGAACCGTGCGCGCCTGGATCTCCTCGCCGCGCATGTAGAGGCGCCCGCTGATCCGCGAGCCGTACGAGCGGCCGAAGATGCTCATGGCGAGCTCGGTGCGCCCCGCGCCCATGAGCCCGGCGATGCCGACGACCTCGCCCGCGCGCACCGAGAGGGATGCGCCGTGGATGATCGTGCGGTCGTGGTCGGTCGGGTGGTGGACGGTCCAGTCCTCGACGCGGAAGATCTCCTCGCCGATCGCGACCGAGCGGTCCGGGTACCGGTGCTCGAGGTCGCGGCCGACCATGCCCTTGATGATGCGGTCCTCCGAGATGTCGCCCGTCGCGAGCGCGAGCGTCTCGATCGTGCGGCCGTCGCGGATGATCGTGACTTCATCGGCGATCGCCTTGATCTCGTTGAGCTTGTGGCTGATGATGATGCACGTGATCCCCTGCCCCTTGAGGTGGCGGATCAGGTCGAGCAGGTGGGCCGAGTCCTCGTCGTTGAGGGCGGCGGTGGGCTCGTCGAGGATGAGCAGCTTGACGTTCTTGGAGAGCGCCTTGGCGATCTCGACGAGCTGCTGCTTGCCGACGCCGATCTCGCGCACGACGGTCGTCGGGCTGTCGCCGAGTCCGACGCGGGCGAGCAGCTTGGCCGCCTCCGCGTTCGTCTCGTCCCAGTCGATGAAGCCGCGCCTGGCGCGCTCGTTGCCGAGGAAGATGTTCTCGGCGATCGAGAGGTAGGGGCTCAGCGCGAGCTCCTGATGGATGATGACGATGCCGGACTTCTCGCTGTCGCGGATGTCCTTGAACTCCATCGTCTCGCCTTCGAAGACGATGTCGCCCGTGTACGTGCCGTGCGGGTAGACGCCCGACAGCACCTTCATGAGGGTGGACTTCCCAGCCCCGTTCTCGCCGCAGATGGCGTGGACGTGGCCTCGCTCGACGGTGATGGAGACGTCCTGCAGCGCCTTGACGCCGGGGAACTCCTTCGTGATCGAGCGCATTTCGAGGATGGTGCTCACGGCGGTCCTCTTCCTCTCCTCGGTTGTGCGAGGGCTCTCGCGATGATGAGGGATGGTGCGGGCCCGGCCGATCGCTCGGCCGAGCCCGCACCGCGGTGGTGCGAACCTACTAGGCGAGGTCCTCAGCGGTGTAGTAGCCGCTGTCGAAGAGAACCTCTTCGTAGTTGTCGACTGTGACGATCGTCGACTCGAGGAGGTACGACGGGACGATCTTCTCGCCGTTGTCGTAGGTCTCGGTGTCGTTGACCTCGGGCTCCTCGCCCGAGAGCAGAGCATCCACCATCGAGACGGCCTGCTCGGCGAGCAGACGGGTGTCCTTGAAGATGGTCGAGTACTGCTCGCCCGCGATGATCGACTTCATCGAGCCGACCTCGGCGTCCTGACCCGTGATGACGGGGAGGGCGTCGGTCGAGTAGCCACCCGACGTGAGGGCCGAGATGATGCCGATCGAGAGGCCGTCGTACGGCGAGAGGACGCCGTCGATCTGCGTGTCGCCGATGATGGTGAGGATGTTCTCCATGCGCTCCTGAGCCGTCTCGGGCAGCCAGCGGAGGATCGCCACCTGCTCGAACGCTGTCTGGCCCGACGGGACGACGAGAGTGCCGTCGTCGATGAGGGGCTGGATGACGCTCATCGCGCCGTTGAAGAAGAACCCGGCGTTGTTGTCGTCGGGGCTGCCGGCGAAGAGCTCGACATTGAACGGACCGGCAGCGTCGGTGCGCTCGCCGTTCTCGTCGAAGACGCCCATGCCGATGAGCAGCGACGTCGCCTGCTGCACGCCCACCTGGAAGTTGTCGAACGTCGTGTAGTAGTCGACGTTCGGGCTGCCGTTGATGAGGCGGTCGTAGGCGATGACCGGGATGCCCGCGTCGGCCGCCTGCTGCAGCACGTCGGTGAGCGTCGTGCCGTCGATCGAGGCGATGATGAGCGCCTCGGCGCCGCTCGAGATCATGTTCTCGATCTGCGAGACCTGCGTGGGGATGTCGTCGTTCGCGAACTGGAGGTCGACCTCGTAGCCGAGCTCCTCGAGCTGCGACTGGACGTTCTCGCCGTCCGCGATCCAGCGCTCCGACTGCTGAGTCGGCATCGCGACGCCGACGATGCCGCCGGCCTCGTCGCCGCCGCCGTCGCCGCCGGTAGAGCCGCCGGTGCGGTCACCGGCGCAGCCGGAGAGTGCCAGCGACATGACTCCTGCGGCAGCGATGCCGAGGAGGAACTTGGAGTTCTTCACTGTGTGTCCTTTCGATGGGGAGTGTGGTGGTGCGTTCGGGTCCGTCGCTCGGCCACGAGCTCTGGCTCCGGTTCCCGGCAGAGCCGGGAGGTTCTGGGGGCCCCGCTCAGATTCCTTGAGCGAGTCGGTAGTAGGCGGCGTTCGCGCGCACGTCGCGCGCGAACCCCTCGAGCGTGGTGGCCTCGTCGATGACGAGGAGCTCGACGCCGGCCATGGTCGCGAAGTCCCGGAAGACGTCGACGCCCACTTGCGTGGTCATGACCGTGTGGTGCGCCGCCCCCGCGGTCAGCCAGGCGGCTGCCGAGGTGGCGAAGTCGGGCGCCGGCTTCCAGACGGCGTGCCCGACGGGCAGGTGGGGCATCGGGGCGGGCAGCGCCACGTTCTCGACGACGTTCGCGACGAGCCGGAACCGGTCGCGCATGTCGCTGAGGGCCGCGACGACCGCGGGGCCCGCGTCGGCCGTGAAGACCAGGCGCACCGGGTCCTCCTTGCCGCCGATGCCGAGAGGGTGCACCTCGAGGCGCGCGCGCTGCGAGCTGAGCGCGGGGCTCACCTCGAGCATGTGCGCGCCGAGGATGAGCTCGTTGCCGGGCTCGAGGTGGTACGTGTAGTCCTCCATGAGACTCGCGCCGCCGGGGAGGCCCGCGCCCATGACGGCCGCGGCGCGCACGAGCACCGCGGTCTTCCAGTCGCCCTCGGCGCCGAAACCGTAGCCGTCGGCCATGAGGCGCTGCACGGCGAGGCCAGGCAGCTGGCGCAGCGCGCCGAGGTCCTCGAAGCTCGTCGTGAAGGCACCGAACCCGCCGCCCTCGAGGAAGCCGCGCAGGCCGAGCTCGATCGCGGCGCCGTAGCGCAGGCTGTCGGCGCGCTCCGCGCCCGGGTGCAACTCGGGGGCGACGTCGTAGAGGTCGAGGTACTCCTCGACGAGCCGGTCGACCTCGGTGTCGCCGACCGCGTGCACAGCATCCGCCAATTCGGTGACGCCCCAGGTGTTGACCTGGACCCCGAAGCGCAGCTCGGCCTCTGTCTTGTCGCCCTCGGTGACGGCGACGAAGCGCATGTTGTCGCCGAAGCGGGCGAGCCTGAGCTCGTGCGTCGCATGCCAGCCGGCGGCCGCGCGGGCCCACACGCCGACGCGCGCGGTGACGGCCGGGTTCGAGACGTGGCCGACGACGGTCGCGCGGGCGACGCTCATGCGCGAGGCGATGTAGCCGAACTCGCGGTCGCCGTGCGCGGCCTGGTTGAGGTTCATGAAGTCGAAGTCGATCTCGCCCCACGGCAGCTCGACGTTCGCCTGCGTGTGCAGGTGCAGCAGCGGCTTGGAGAGCGCGTCCAGACCGGCGATCCACATCTTCGCGGGGCTGAAGGTGTGCATCCACGCGATGACGCCGATGACGTTCTCGGCGGCGTTGGCCTCGAGCATGACGCGCTTGATGCTCGCCGAATCGACGAGGGTCGGCTTCCAGACGATCGTGACGGGGATGTCCGCGGCCGCCTGCAGGCCGGCCACGACCGCCTGCGACTGCTCGGCGACCTGGCGCAGGGTCTCGTCGCCGTAGAGGTTCTGGCTCCCGGTCAGGAACCACACCTCGAGGGTGCGGAGGTCGGGGATCATGCTGCGGGTCACTGGGGTCCTCCTGCAAGGGCGTCGACGGCGCGACGCTCAATGGCGAGACCGGCCTCGTACTGAGCGAGGTAGGCGGCGAAGCCGGCGGTGTCGGCGGGGTCGGGGGCGACGGCGGCGGTGTCGGCGTCGTCGAAGACGCGGGTGGCGAGGTAGTCGGCGAGGGGCTGGTGGGTCTGCGCGGCCGACTGCGCGCTCGTCTGCGCGCTCGTCTGCGCGCCGGCGGCGGTCTCGGCCGTGAACGCCGCGAGCACCGCGATGCCCCACGCGCCGCCCTCGGAGGCGCTGTCGGCGACGCCGACGGGCGCGTCGAGCGCGGCGGCGAGCAGGCGCTGCGCGACCCCGGCCGTGCGGAACAGCCCGCCGTGGGCCTGCATCCGCTCGATCGTGACGCCCTCCTCGTGGAGGGCGCGCATCCCGAGGGCGAGGGCGGCGAAGACGCCGTAGACGTGGGCGCGCATGACGTTCGCGAGGGTGAGGCGGCTCTCGGGCGTGCGCACGACGAGCGGGCGGCCCGCGGTCAGCTGCGCGACCGGCTCGCCCGCGACCTGGTTGTAGGCCAGCACGCCGCCGGCGTCGGGAGCGCCGTCGAGCGCCTCGGCGAGCAGGAGCGCGTAGGCCTCGTCGGCGGTGGTGGTCGCGCCGGCGAGCTGGGCGAAGCGGCGGTAGGTGCCGACCCACGCGGCGAGCTCGCTCGTGCCGTTGTTGCAGTGCACCATCGCGACCGGGTCGCCCGCGGGCGTCGCGACGACATCGATCTCGGAGTGCGGGGCGCTCAGCGGCCGGTCGAGGACGACCATCGCGAAGATGCTCGTGCCCGCGCTCACGTTGCCCGAGCGCGGAGCGACGGCGTTCGTCGCGACCATGCCGGTACCGGCATCCCCCTCGGGCGGGCAGAGCGGGGCGCCGGGCTGGAGGGCCCCGGTCGGGTCGAGCAGGGCGGCGCCGGCGGCGGTCAGGGTGCCGGCGGTCGCGCCGGCGGGTAGCACGCGAGGGAGCATCCGCTGCAGGGGGCCCGCGAGGGCCGACCCGGAGACGTGCGCGTCGAAGCGGGCGAGGAGGTCGGCGTCGTAGTCGGTGCCGTCGGCGTTGAGCGGGAACATTCCGCTCGCGTCGCCGACGCCGAGCACGCGCTCGCCGGTGAGGCGGTGGTGGACGTAGCCGGCGAGGGTCGTGAGGTGGGCAATGCGGCCGACGTGCTCCTCGCCGTCGAGGACGGCCTGGTGCAGGTGCGCGATCGACCAGCGCAGCGGGATGTTCGCGCCCAGCAGCGCGGAGAGCTCGGCCGCCGCGGCCCCCGTGCTCGTGTTGCGCCAGGTGCGGAACGGGACGAGCAGCGAGTCGTCCGCGTCGAAGGCGAGGTAGCCGTGCATCATCGCCGAGACGCCGAGCGCGGCGAGCGTCGTCGGCGCGGCGCCGTGGCGGGTGCGGGCGTCCTCGGCGAGGGCGGCGTACGCGGCGCGGATGCCCTGCTCGACGTCGGCGAGGTCGTAGGTCCACACGCCGTCCACGAGCTGGTTCTCCCACTCGTGGCCGCCCGTCGCGAGAACGGTGCTCGGCGCATCCGCGTCGACGAGGCACGCCTTGATGCGCGTCGAGCCGAGCTCGATGCCGAGGGCGACGCGGCCGGTGGCGATCGCGTCGGCGGGGGTGCGGGTGGCGACGGCGCGGGTCTCGGGCGTGCGCGTCTCGGGCGCGCGGGTCTTGAGCGCGCTCATCGGGCCGGCCCTCCCGACTGGCCGTAGACGTTCTGGTACCGATCGAACAGCGCGTCGACCGCGGCGGGCTCGATCGGGAGCGGGTCGCCCAGCTGTCGAGCGAGGTGGATCGTGCGTGCGACATCCTCGAGCATGACGGCGGCCTTGACGGCGTCGCGCGCGTCGCGACCGATCGTGAACGGGCCGTGGTTCTGCATGAGAACTGCGCGCGAGCGGTGGCCGGAGAGCGTCTCGACGATGCCGCGGCCGATCGAGTCGTCGCCGATGATCGCGAACGGTCCGACCGGGATGTCGCCGCCGAACTCATCGGCCATCGCGGTGATGACGCACGGGATGCTCTCGCCGCGCGCCGCCCACGCGGTCGCGTAGGTCGAGTGAGTGTGCACGACTCCGCCGACCTCGGGCATGTGCCGGTAGACGTATGCGTGCGCCGCGGTGTCGCTCGAGGGGCTGCGGTCGCTGCCGGGGGTGTCGGGGACGACCTCGCCGTCGAGCGTGCAGAGGATCATGTTCGCTGGGTCGAGGTCGTCGTAGGAGACGCCCGACGGCTTGATGACGAAGAGGTCGGCGCCCGGGACGCGGCCGGAGACGTTGCCGCCGGTCCAGACGACGAGACCGTTGCGGACCAGCTCGGCGTGGAGGGCGGCGACCTCGTCGCGAACGCGCGCGACGGCGACCTGCACCTCGGGGCTCAGAGCGATCACGGGACTCCATCGTCACGGCGGCGACGGTGGACCCGACGCCGGGGTGGAACAGGGGGAACGGTGGTGCGGTGCGTTGCTGCCCCGCGGTGGTGTGGGGTGCGGCGGTGCTGCGGCCCCGCGGTGGCGCGAGGTGCTGCGGGCCTGCTGCCCCGCGGTGGTGGTCGCGAGGCGGCAGCGGTGCTCTGCGCTCGGCCGATCCGAACCGGGGTTCGTGATGTGACCGTTCACATTGCGTTGATGCACTCTAACGGCGAAACGGTCACATCTGTCAAGACGGTCCCCGCGCGAAACGGTCACAAGTCGGTAACAGCCTCGACATGCGCCGTCCTGCAGGCATCCGCGCCCCCGCCCGCCGCCGCCCGCGCCCCCGCGACTGTCCCACTCGTCGCGCTGCGCTGGTCCGTCGTATGGCCCGGACCGCGGGCGCCGGCCCGCTGTCGACGACGCCCGAATTTGAGGCCGATGCGACGGGCGAAAGTGAGGCCACCGCTTCGTCGTTCTAGTGTGCCTGGTTCTGCGCTCTGATGCTCGGGAGTGTGTCGATGCCGCGGTCGCGGAGTCGGTAGCTGGCGC
>NZ_JAUSMI010000129.1 GCF_030645145.1 Microcella sp.
CCGCGCCCGCGCCCGCGCTCCCGGCCGAGGCCCCGCGCACCCGCCGGTAGGCTGAACTGCTGAACCGAGGAGCTTCATGACCGACACCACGCCCGCGCCCGCGCCCGAGGCCGCCGAGCCGACCGTCGCCGAGATCGCCGAGCAGAAGCAGGTCCGCCTCGACAAGCGCGAGCGGATGCTCGCCGCCGGCATCGACGCCTACCCGGTCGGCCTGCCGATCACCGACACGATCCCGGCCGTTCGCGAGCGTCACCCCGACCTCGAGCCCGATACGGCGACGGGCGAGCGCGTCGCCCTGGCCGGTCGCGTCGTGTTCTCGCGCATCACGGGCAAGCTCTGCTTCGCCACTCTCCAGTCGGGCGACGGCGCCCGCATCCAGGTCATGGTGAGTCTCGCCGAGGTGGGCGACGACGAGCTCGCCCGCTGGAAGGAGTTCGTCGATCTCGGCGACCACGTCTTCGTCGAGGGCGAGGTCATCACGAGCCGCCGCGGCGAGCTCAGCATCATGGTGAGCAGCTGGGCGATCGCGGCGAAGGCGATCCTGCCACTGCCGAACCTGCACAACGAGCTCAACGAGGAGACGCGCGTTCGCCAGCGCTACCTCGACCTGATCGTGCGCGAGCAGGCTCGGAAGACCGTCCGCGCCCGGGCTCTCGCCGTCGCCAGCCTGCGTCAGACCTTCGCCGATCACGGCTACCTCGAGGTCGAGACGCCGATGCTGCAGACGATGCACGGCGGAGCATCCGCCCGCCCCTTCACGACGCATTCGAACGCCTTCGACACCGAGCTGTTCCTGCGCATCGCGCCCGAGCTGTTCCTGAAGCGCGCCGTCGTCGGCGGCATCGAGCGCGTGTTCGAGATCAACCGCAACTTCCGCAACGAGGGCGCCGACTCCACGCACAGCCCCGAGTTCGCGATGCTCGAGGCGTACCAGGCGTACGGCGACTACCACCAGATGGCCGACCTGACGCAGGAGATGATCCAGAACGCGGCGGTCGCGATCTCGGGCTCGCACGTCGTCACCTGGGCCGACGGCACCGAGTACGACCTCGGCGGCGACTGGGATCGCCTCAGCATGTACGACTCGCTCAGCGCGGCGGCGGGCGTCGAGATCACGCCCGAGACGCCGATGGCCGAGCTGAAGAGGCTCGCCGACGCCGTCGAGATCGAGATCGATCACCCGCTTCCGGGCAAGTTCGTCGAAGAGCTGTGGGAGCACTTCGTGAAGGGCGACCTCGTGCGCCCGACCTTCGTCATGGACTTCCCAGTCGACACGAGCCCGCTCGTGCGCGAGCACCGCAGCCTGCCGGGCCGCGTCGAGAAGTGGGATCTCTACGTGCGCGGCTTCGAGCTCGCGACCGCGTACTCCGAGCTCGTCGATCCGGTCATCCAGCGCGAGCGCTTCGTCGCGCAGGCGACCCTCGCGGCGGGCGGCGACCCCGAAGCCATGCGCCTCGACGAGGCCTTCCTGACCGCGCTCGAGCACGGCATGCCCCCGAGCGGCGGCATGGGCATGGGCATCGATCGCCTGCTCATGGCGCTGACGGGTCTCGGCATTCGCGAGACGATCCTCTTCCCCCTCGTCAAGTAGACGCCGCCGAGCAGACGGAGACGACCATGGCCGACAAGAACGAGCTGCCCCTGCCCGGCGATGCCGAGAAGAAGAAGCGCGAGATCTCGCCGACGCGCCTCGCGATCTGGCTCATCGCGGGCGGCTTCGGTGCGTATCTGCTGATCTCGGGCCTCGTCGGCATCCTCGCCAAGGGCTGAGCCACGGGCTGAGCCCACGGGCTGAACCACAGGCGGAATCACCCCGGTCACACGAGCAACAGAAGCAACACGGTCCACTCCCGCCACAACATCTAGCGGTGGCCGCGAGCACGTGGCCCCCTATCTGGGGCGAGCACGCAACCCGACCGCTCCGTACGCTGAGGGTGTTCGCAGAACCGCGACCGGCCACCCACCGGACACCCGCGCGGCTCTGAAGCACCACACCCGATACGACGCTGACTGCCCGCCCTACGAGCGGTCGGCATCGCCTGACCCGAAGGCGAACCCCGTGCTGCACACCCATGCCCTCCGGCTCGGCCTCGTCACGGCCGCGCTCTCGTCGAGCCTCGTGCTCGTCGCCTCGCCCGGCATCGCTGCCGACGCGCTGCGCATCACGACGCCCGTCTCCGGAACCGTCGTCTCCGGAGAGCTCTACATCGCCGGCACGATCGCGGGCGACGGCGAGCACGAGCTCACCCTCGAGCTCGCGCCCCAGCAGCTCGGCGAGTGCGGAACGGCGGTCGCCTCGACCACGACGACCGTCTCGGCGGGCCGGGGCTTCAGCGCTCTCGTCGACACCCTCACCGTCGCCGATGGAACCTACTGCCTCGTCGCTGTCGCCGATCGCGGCCGGCTCTCGGATGTCCAGGCCGACATCCGCATCGACAACGCGATCCTGCGCGGCTACATCCAGCTCCCCACCGAGTCCCTCCCCGAACCGACCGACGGAGCCTCGGCCATCGAGGCCGCGGTGCCCGCCGAGTCCGGCCCGATCATCGCCATCGCGGCCTTCGCCCTCGCCGGCCTCCTCGCCGTCGCCGTCGCCGTCTACGGCATCGTCTCCGGTCGGAGGACGATGCGCCCCTAGCTCGAATGACGGGAGCCCGATCGCTCTACCCCCCGATACGCGATCAGGCTCCGCCGGCCGGGTCGTCGTCCGATCCCTCCAAGCGGATGACGACCCGGCGGCACCCTCCTCCGAGCGAGCGCGACGTATCCTGGTCTCGTGGACGACTTCTGGACGAACGCGGTGTTCTCGGTGACGCCGACGATCGTCGTCGGCCTCATCTTCTGGTTCGCGATGCGGGCGATCATCCGCGCCGACCGCGCCGAGCGTCAGGCCTTCAGCGACATCGAGGCCGACGAGCGCGCGCGCTTCGACAAGCTCCACGCCGACCCGCACGAGTAGCACGCGGAGAGCATCCGCGTCTGGCGGCGCGTGCGGCTACTCGCGAGGCTTGAGGCGGATGCCCGGCAGCACCGGTGCCGGAAGCGCCGACCCCGGCCACCCCTCGACTCGGCCGAAAGTCTCGGCGGGCGCCGTGCCCTCGATCACCTCGGCCTGCCATGCGGATCGGAAGCCGACGATCTCGTCGTGGTCGCGACCGATGAAGTTCCACCACATGACGATGGGCTCGCCCAGCGGCTCGCCCCCGATGAGGAGCGCCCGCAGGGGACCCTCGCCCGCGGAGACCCGCAGCGTCGACCGGCCCGTGGGCGTGAAGGCGAGGTGCGCGGTCGGGATCGCGACGTCGTCGATCGTGGCGATTCCGGCATCCACCAGCAGACCGTGCTCGAAGCGCGGGTCGACGGCGAGCTCGACCGAGGCGCCGGCGGGCAGGTCGACCTGCGCCGCGACGAGTGGGCTGAAGACGCGAGCGGCGGCGTCGCCGACCCCGGGCAGCGAGCCGATGAAGACGCGCACGGTCGCGGCGCCGAACGTGATCGGCTGCGGCTCGGTGTGCTCGAATAACGGGGCGGTGCGGCGGTCGGCGTCGGGGAGCGCGACCCACAGCTGCGCGCCGTGCAGCCGCGTGGTCGTCGGGGTCGAGACCTCGCTGTGCTGGATCCCCGTGCCGGCGGTCATGAGGTTGAGCTCGCCGGGGCGCACGAGCTGGTGGGCTCCCGTGGAGTCGCGGTGCTCGATCTCGCCCTCGAACAGCCAGCTCACCGTCTGCAGCCCCGTGTGCGGATGCGGCGGCACGACCATGCCGCCCGTCTCGGCGACGTCGTCGGGCCCGTAGTGGTCGACGAAGCACCAGGCGCCGATGAGGCTTCGCGCGCGCTGCGGCAGGGTTCGGCGCACGGTCATCGCGCGGGGCCCGCCGAGCGGCACCTCGCGCGGTTCGAGCACCTGGATGCTCGGCGCCGGCTGCTCGTCGCACACGACTTCGGCCGGGTCGGGCTCGAGGTTGCTCATGCCGTCACCCTACGTCGCACCCGGGTCGTTGCGGGGGCCACCCGGAAACCCGCACGCCTACGGCGAACAGGGGCAGTTTTCCCCGGCACCCCTGGTTACCCTCGATAGCAACCGGGGCCCCGTCAGCGCCCTGGCGCCTGAGGAGGTATCCGATGTTCGAACGCTTCACCGACCGTGCCCGTCGCGTGGTGGTCCTGGCCCAGGAAGAGGCCAAGATGCTCAACCACAACTACATCGGCACCGAGCACATCCTCCTCGGCCTCATCCACGAGGGCGAAGGAGTCGCCGCGAAGGCGCTCGAGTCGCTCAGCATCTCGCTCGACGCCGTGCGCGAGCAGGTCCAGGACATCATCGGCCAGGGCCAGCAGCAGCCGACCGGGCACATCCCCTTCACGCCGCGCGCGAAGAAGGTCCTCGAGCTGAGCCTGCGCGAGGCGCTGCAGCTCGGCCACAACTACATCGGCACCGAGCACATCCTCCTCGGCCTCATCCGCGAGGGCGAGGGCGTCGCCGCCCAGGTGCTCGTGAAGCTCGGCGCCGACCTCAACCGCGTGCGCCAGCAGGTCATCCAGCTGCTCTCGGGCTACCAGGGCAAGGAGGCCGTCGCCGTCGGCGGCGACACCCCGAGCGCCGACAAGGGCTCGCAGGTGCTCGACCAGTTCGGTCGCAACCTCCCGCAGGCCGCGCGCGACGGCAAGCTCGACCCCGTCATCGGCCGCGAGAAGGAGGCCGAGCGGGTCATGCAGATCCTCTCGCGCCGCTCGAAGAACAACCCCGTCCTGATCGGCGAGCCCGGCGTCGGCAAGACCGCCGTCGTCGAGGGCCTCGCCCAGGCGATCGTCAAGGGCGAGGTGCCCGAAACCCTCAAGGACAAGCAGCTCTACTCGCTCGACCTCGGCTCGCTCATCGCCGGCTCCCGCTACCGCGGCGACTTCGAGGAGCGCCTGAAGAAGGTCACGAAGGAGATCCGCACGCGCGGCGACATCATCGTCTTCATCGACGAGATCCACACCCTCGTCGGTGCGGGTGCCGCCGAGGGCGCGATCGATGCGGCGAGCATCCTCAAGCCGCTCCTGGCGCGCGGTGAGCTGCAGACGATCGGTGCGACCACGCTCGACGAGTACCGCAAGCACTTCGAGAAGGATGC
>NZ_JAUSMI010000134.1 GCF_030645145.1 Microcella sp.
AGTGAGCATCGTCGGGCGGTCCTGCCAGAATGGGTTCGCTACTACAACACGCAGCGACCCCATGGCTCTCTGGGCCACAGAAGCCCGATCACCGCACTTGCGGCAGCATGAACAACGTCACTGGGAACTACAGCTAGCCCGCGTGGCGCAGTTGCGGGCTCAGCCCGCGCGGCGCAGCTGCGGGCTCAGCCCGCGTAGGAGCCGACGAGGCGCACGGCCCCGCCGTCGACGCCCTTGGCGCCCTGCTCGAAGCCCGCGAGGACGCGGGGGTGCGTCGACACCGCGCCTGCCACCCACGACGGGATGCCCCGCGATTCGAGGGCGCGGATGACGGAGCTCGCGGTGTCCTGCGAGACGACCGCGAGCATCCCGATGCCCAGATTCCACGTCCCCTCGGTCGATTCGAGGCTGTCGCCCGCGAGGTCGGCGAGCACCCGGAAGACGGGCGTCGGGCTCCAGGAGGCGCGATCGAGCTCGACCCAGCTGCCGACGGGCAGAACGCGCGCGAGGTTCGCCGCGATGCCGCCGCCCGTGACGTGGCTGAGGGCGTGGACGGCTCCGGGAAGCTCGGAGAGCACGTCGAGCAGGGGCGCGGTGTAGAGGCGCGTCGGCTCGAGCAGCGCGCGACCGACCGTGCCGCCGAGCTCGGCGAGGTCGTCGTGGTAGCCGATGCCGCGCTGAGCGAGGATGTGCCGCACGAGCGAGAAGCCGTTCGAGTGCAGGCCCGAGCTCGCCATCGCGATGACGAGGTCGCCGTGCTGCACGCGCTCCGGCCCGAGCACCTCGTCGGCCTCGACGACGCCGACCGCGGCGCCCGCGACGTCGTAGTCGTCGACGCCCAGGAGTCCCGGGTGCTCGGCGGTCTCGCCGCCGACGAGGGCGGTGCCGGTCGCGGTGCAGGCCTCGGCGATGCCGCGCACGATGTCGGCGATGCGCTGCGGGTGCACCTTGCCGCACGCGATGTAGTCGGTCATGAACAGGGGCTTCGCGCCGACGACGACGATGTCGTCGACGACCATCGCGACGAGGTCCTGCCCGATCGTGTCGTGGATGTCGAGGGCCTGCGCGATCGCGACCTTCGTGCCGACGCCGTCGGTGCTCGTCGCGAGAAGGGGCCTGCGGTAGGCGGTGAGGGCGGAGGCGTCCCAGAGGCCGGCGAACCCGCCGACGCCGCCGAGCACCTGGGGGCCGTGGGTCGCGCCGACGGCGGCCTTCATGAGCTCGACGGCGAGGTCGCCCGCGGCGGTGTCGACTCCGGCGGCGGCGTAGCTCGATGCGTTCCCAGTCACCCGCTCAGGCTACCGGCCGCGGCGCGCGCGGATGAGCACGTATGTCAGACTGGATCCGGCCCGATCGGGCCGTTCCACCACCCCCTTTGGGAGCTCGCTCGCGCATGTGCGGCATCGTCGGAGTCGTCTCGTCCAGCCCCGTCAACCAGCAGGTCTACGACGCGCTGTCGCTGCTGCAGCACCGCGGTCAGGACTCCACGGGCATCGCCACGGCCGAGGGCCGCGTGATGCACATCCAGAAGGCGAAGGGGCAGGTGCGCGAGGCGTACCGCACGCGCGACATGCGCTCGCTGCTCGGCACGATGGGCCTCGGTCACGTGCGCTACGCGACCCGCGGCTCGGCCTCGAGCGAGGAGGAGGCGCAGCCGTTCTACGTGAACGCGCCGTACGGCATCATCCTCGTCCACAACGGCAACCTCACGAACACGCGCGAGCTCACCCGCGAGCTGCACGAGATCGACCGCCGCCACCTCAACACGAACTCCGACACCGAGCTGCTCGTCAACGTGCTCGCGCACGAGCTGCAGCAGCAGGTCACGGGCGACGACCTCGACCCCGCGCAGCTCTTCGCGGCGATCACCCGCCTGCACGAGCGCGTCGAGGGGTCGTACGCGGCGATCGCCCTCATCGCCGGCCACGGCCTGCTCGCCTTCCGCGACCCGTTCGGCATCCGCCCGCTCGTCCTCGGCCGTCGCTCGACGGGACTCGTCGGCGACGAGTGGGTCGTCGCGAGCGAGTCGCTCGTCCTCGAGCACGGCGGCTACGAGATCGTCCGCGACCTCGCCCCCGGTGAGGCCGTCTTCATCTCGATGGGCGGCGAGATGGTGTCGCAGCAGTGCGCCGCGAACCCGCGCTTGATCCCGTGCTCGTTCGAGTACGTCTACCTCGCGCGCCCCGACTCGATCATGAACGGCATCTCGGTGTACGAGGCCCGCCTGCGCCTCGGCGACCGCCTCGCGACGACGATCCAGCACCACGCCCCCGCGGGCGACATCGACGTCGTCATGCCGATCCCCGACTCGTCGCGCCCCGCAGCGATGCAGGTCGCGCAGAAGCTCGGCATCGAGTACCGCGAGGGCTTCTACAAGAACCGCTACGTCGGCCGAACCTTCATCATGCCGGGCCAGGCGGAGCGCAAGAAGAGCGTGAAGCAGAAGCTCAACGCGATGTCGTCCGAGTTCAAGGGCAAGAGCATCCTCATCGTCGACGACTCGATCGTGCGCGGCACGACGTCGAAGGAGATCGTCGAGATGGCGCGGCAGGCGGGCGCCGCGAAGGTGACGTTCACGTCGGCCGCCCCGCCGGTGCGCTACCCGCACGTGTACGGCATCAACATGCCGACGTCGCGCGAACTCATCGCGCATGGGCGCAAGATTCCCGAGATCGCGCAGGAGCTCGCGGCCGATGCCCTCATCTACCAGGAGGTCGCCGACATGGAGTCGGCCATCCTCGAGGGCAGCGACATCGAGGGCCTCGAGATGAGCTGCTTCACGGGCGAGTACGTCACGGGCACGGTGACGCCCGAGTACCTCGACTGGGTCGAGCGGAACCAGAACAGCTGAGCGTTACTGCTCGGGCTCGCCCTCGACGGGCGCCGGGTCGACCGTCTCGCGCTCGGCCTGCAGCGTGCGGGCGCGCTTGCGCGAGCGACGGTCGAGGATGACGCCGAGGATCGCGCCGATCAGCACGCCGATCGTGATGCCGTAGATCGAGAAGTAGGCGACGAGCGTCGCGAAGCCGACGTTCTCGTCGGCCGGGAAGAGCCCCGTGACGATGAGGGTCGCGAAGAAGCCGAGCACGGCGCCCACCGCCATGAAGGCGGGGATCTTCGGCGCGCGGCGCACCGTGACCGGCTCGGGCTGCGCCTGCTGCGGGGCCGGGCGCTGCGGGGCCGCGTCGCCGGCCGGGGTGCTGTCGCTCACGGTGCCATTGTCGCGCACGAGGGTGAGCGTCGGCTCACCAGGCGACGGGCAGGAGCGCCGAGAGGTCGGAGCGCGCGCCCGACGCCTGGATGCGCCCCTCGGCGAGCGCCTCGCCCCACACCGTGTCGCCCCTCGCGAGGGCGAGGAACGTCGGGGCGTCGAGCTCGACGACGTTCGGCGGTGTGCCGCGCGTGTGCCGCGGGCCCTCGACGATCTGCACGGCCCCGAACGGAGGGACCCGCACCTCGACGCTCTTCCCCGGAGCCGCGTCGCTCAGGCACTGGAGCAGGTACCGCACGGCGGTCGCGAGCTCGTCGCGCACCGGAGGCGGGGCGCTCGGGTCGGCGGCGCGTGCGGCGAGCGCCACGCTCGCGGACCGCACGGCCGCTCGGCCGGCAGTCTCGTCGATGCGGGCGCGGGGCATCCCCCGAGCGTACGCCGGGCGAACGCCTTCGCGGCCGCCTGGCTACCGTTGTTGAGGAGTGACGTAATGCATTTTCGACACTCCTCGACAACGGTAGGGCGCCGAGCGCGGGACCGCCGGCGGACGCTGACCCTGCTCTCGTCCCACTCAGGATGTGGAGGAGTGACGTAATGCATTTTCGTCACTCCTCCACATCGTGAGCGCGGCGCGGGTGCGAGGAGCAGGACGGGGAGTGCGCGCGGGCAGGCGGGCCGCGCGGCCAGCGCGGCCAGCGCGGCCAGGACAGCCCTGGCGTGCGACCCGGGCTGCGCATCCGCGCACGCTGGGTAGGCTGAGCGGGTGAGAATCCTCGTCCTCGGCTCGGGCGCGCGCGAGCACGCCATCATCACGGCGCTCCTCCGCGAGAACGCGGGCCACGAGATCACCGCCGCCCCCGGCAACGCGGGCATCGCGCAGGCCGTCGAGACCGTCGCGCTCGACCCGACGAAGGCCGCGGTCGTCGCCGACTACGCCGTCGACAACGACATCGAGCTCGTCGTCATCGGGCCCGAGGCTCCGCTCGTCGAGGGGGTCGCCGACGCGCTGCGCTCACGCGGCATCGCGACCTTCGGCCCCGGCAAGGCCGCCGCGCAGCTCGAGGGCTCGAAGACCTTCGCCAAGCGCATCATGGACGCCGCCGGGGTCCCGACCGGTCGCGCGGTGCGCGCCGGCACCCTCGCCGAGGCGGATGCCGCCCTCGACGACATGGGCGCCCCCTACGTCGTGAAGGCCGACGGCCTCGCCGCCGGCAAGGGCGTCATCGTCACCGACGACCGCGCCGCCGCTCGCGCGCACGCCGAGCACTACCTGCAGCAGGGCGGCGTCCTCATCGAGGAGTTCCTCGCCGGCCAGGAGGTCAGCCTCTTCCTCCTGAGCGACGGCCACACCGTCGTGCCCCTGAGCCCCGCGCAGGACTACAAGCGCATCGGCGACGGCGACACCGGCCCCAACACCGGCGGCATGGGCGCCTACTCGCCCCTCCCGTGGGCCCCCACCGGCTTCGTGGACGAGGTCATCGAGACCATCGCCCAGCCCACCGTGCGCCAGCTCGCCGAGGAGGGCACACCCTTCATCGGCCTGCTCTACTGCGGGCTCATCGTGACCGACAAGGGCATCCGCGTCATCGAGTTCAACGCGCGCTTCGGCGACCCCGAGACGCAGGTCGTGCTGCCGCGCCTCACCACACCGCTCAGCGGCCTCCTCTTCGCCGCGTCGACCGGCCAGCTCGGCGGCGTCGCCCGCCCCGAGTTCAGCGATGAGGTCGCCGTGACCGTCGTCCTCGCGAGCGAAGGCTACCCCGACACCCCGCACACCGGCCGCGCGCTCACGGGCCTCGCCGAGGCCGAGCAGGTCGAGGGCGTGCACCTCTGCCACGCCGCGACCGCGCGCACGGGCGACGGCTTCGTCGCCACGGGCGGCCGCGTTCTGAGCGTCGTCGCCACCGGCGCCGACTTCACCGAGGCTCGCGCCCGCGCGTACGAGGCGATCGGCCGGATCGGGCTCGAGGGCGGCCAGTACCGCTCCGACATCGCCGCGCGCGTCGTCGAGGCCTGAGCGACGTGAGCGAGCGGGGCGCCGGGCTCGACGTCGACGCGCAGCACCTGCCGGGATGGCGGCGCGCGTACTCGGGGAAGGTGCGCGACCTGTACGTCCCGGAGGCCGCATCCGATCTCGCGAGCGCCGACAGCGTGCTCATGGTCGCGAGCGACCGCGTGAGCGCGTTCGACCACGTGCTCGAGCCGGGCATCCCGGGCAAGGGCGCGCTGCTCACCCAGCTCACGCGCTGGTGGTTCGACCGCCTCGGATTCCCGACGCACCTCGACCCCGCGCAGGGCGTCCCCGCCGAGGTCGCCGACCGCGCCGTCGTCGCCCGCCGCCTCGACATGCACCCGATCGAGTGCGTCGTGCGCGGGTACCTCTCTGGCTCCGGCTGGGCCGAGTACCAGCAGTCGCAGAGCGTGTGCGGCATCCCGCTGCCCGCTGGCCTCACCGACGGCGACCGCCTGCCCGAGCCGATCTACACGCCCGCGTACAAGGCGCCGCTCGGCGAGCACGACGAGAACGTCACCTTCGAGAGGACCGTCGAGCTCGTGGGCGAGCCGACCGCGACGGCGCTGCGGGATGCTTCGCTCGACCTCTTCCGCCGGGCGAGCGCGATCGCCGAGGAGCGCGGGGTGATCCTCGCCGACACGAAGTTCGAGTTCGGCGACGACCCCGCCACGGGCGTGCTGACCCTCGCCGACGAGGTGCTCACGAGCGACAGCTCGCGCTACTGGGATGCGGAGCTCTACGCCGCGGGCGGCGCCGACCGCCTCGCGAGCTTCGACAAGCAGATCGTGCGCGACTGGCTCGCCGCGCACTGGGACAGGCACGGCACGCCTCCGCGCCTGCCGGACGAGATCGTCGAGCGCACCGCGGCGCGCTACCGCGAGCTCATCGAGCGACTGACGGGCGGTGCCGCCGGCGACTGAGCCGTGGAATGCCGCCCGACATCCGTCGGTTAAGACTCGCATGACCGCCAGCCCGCGCCTCGCCCCCGACACGTCGATGGGCGCCGTCACGCTCGACGTCGCCGACCTCGACGCGATGACCGCGTACTACCGCGACGGCGTCGGCCTCGAGGTGCTCACGACCCAGCACGCGCGCGACGGCGAGCCCGCGATGGCGACGCTCGGGCGCACGCGGCGCGACGCCGACGGCGGAGCGGCCGCGGGCATCCCCCTCGTCGTTCTGCGGCACGCGCCGACGCTGCGCCACGCCGGGCCGCGCGAGGCGGGGCTCTTCCACACGGCGATCCTGTTCGAGACGCAGGCCGCGCTCGCCGCCGCCGTCGCGACCGTCGCCCAGCGCCACCCGGGCACCTTCACCGGCTCGAGCGACCACCTCGTCAGCCAGGCCTTCTACTTCGACGACCCCGAGGGCAACGGCGTCGAGCTGTACTGGGATCGCGACCGCACCGAGTGGAGCTGGACCCACGGCCAGGTCGAGATGTCGACGCTCTACCTCGACCCCAACGCGTTCCTGCAGCAGCACCTCACCGAGGCGGCGCTCGCCGAGCACGCCTCCGCGCCCGCCGTCATCGGGCACGTGCACCTCTCGGTCGGCGATGTTGCCACCGCGAAGCGGTTCTACGTCGACGAGCTCGGCTTCGACCTCACCACCAGCTACGGCGGGCAGGCGATCTTCGTGAGCGCGGGCGGCTACCACCACCACATGGCGATGAACGTGTGGCGCAGCCAGGGCGCGGGCCGACGCCAGCCGGCGCTCGGGCTCGGGCGCGTCGACATCGTGCTGCCGCACACCGACGAGATCGGCGCCCTTGGCGAGCGCCTCGGCCACTTCGGCCACGAGGTGCGCGACGACGGGCGGACGGTGCACGTCGACGACCCGTGGGGCAACCTGCTGCGGGTCACGGTGGCGCCGAGCGCCTGAGTCGCAGGCACGGCGCAACCGCGCGTCGTAGGCTCGGCGCGTGACCGAGACCCGCCGCCCCCGCGCGCTCCGGCTGAGCCGCGCGATCGCGGTCGCGCAGGCGCCGGTCATCCTGCGCCAGGGCCGCCGGCTGCGTCGCGAGACGCCCCGCCTGCCCGACGCGCCCGCCCCCTGGGAGGGCACGAGCGGCTCCGGCGACCGCCCGATCACCCTGCTCGTGCTCGGCGACTCGACCGCGGCGGGCGTCGGCGTCGACCACGCCGACCTCGGGCTCGCGGGCCGCCTCGCCGACGCGCTCGCCGCCCGCACCGGCCGCCCCGTGCACTGGCGCGCTCGCGGGCGCAACGGAGCGACCGCGCGCGACATCGTCCGCCACCACCTCGCCGAGGCCCTCGATGCGCCTGTCGACGTGCTGTTCCTTACGGTGGGCGCGAACGATGCGCTCGCCCTGCGGTCGGCGAGGGCCTTCGAACGGGATGTCCGGCGCATCCTCGATCGCACGCGACGCGCGCACCCTGCCGCCGTCGTGCTCATGTCGTCCCTGCCGGCGTTCTTCCGGTTCCGACTGCTGCCCGAACCGCTGCGCGGGACCCTCTACCGTCACTCGCAGGCCCTCGAGTCAGCGGCCCGCGCGCTCGTCAGCCGCACCGACCGCGCGCACATGTCGCCGCCCCCGCCGCCGTACACCGAGGGCTTCTTCGCGAGCGACGACTTCCATCCGAGCGCGCTCGGCTACCGCGACTGGGCCGACTTCGCGATCGAGGATGCTGCGCTCGGGGGGATGATGGAGCTCCTATGACCTCCTCCGCTCCCTCTGCGCCCGCCCCCGGAGACGCCGTCCCCGCCGGGCGCCTGCACGTCGAGGAGTCGGGGCCGCGCGACGCCGAGTCGATCGTCTTCCTGCACGGCGGCAACGTGTCGGGCTGGATGTGGGGCCCGCAGCGCGACGCGATGCCCGACTACCACCAGCTCGTGCCCGACATGCCGGGCTTCGGCGAGTCGAACGCCGTGCCGTGGCGGTCGATGGCGGAGACGGCCGACCGGATCGCGAGCATCATCCGCGAGCGCGCCCACGGCGGCCGCGCGCACGTCGTCGGCCTCTCCCTCGGCGGCATCGTGGGGGCGCTCGTCGTCGCGCGCCACCCCGACGTCGTCCGCAGCGCCGTGCTCAGCGGTGCGCCGCTCCGCGGACTCGGGCCGTTCATGTCGTGGCTCTCGCGCGTGCAGCTCAAGCTCTGGCACACCGCCGCGTACTGGGCGACGATGGGCCGCGGTTACCACCTCGAGCCGGATGCGCTCAAGAAGTTCATCGAGACCGGCATCGGCATCGACCCCCGCAGCGCCCGCCGCATGGTCGAGCAGACGAACGCCGGCATGCTGGGCGAGATCGACGGGTTCGACGGCAACCCCGTGCGCATCCTCGGCCTCGCGGGCGGCGCGGAATCCCGCACGGTGACGGGCGCGCTGCGGTACTTCCTGCGCGCCCCCAACGCCGTCGTGCGCCTCGCCCCCGGCATGCACCACGTGTGGAACGTCGAGAACCCCGAGCTCTTCACCGAGACCGTGCGGGCCTGGATCGTCGAGGGCCGCGCGCACGAGGAGCTCGAGGCCGTGCCGCCGCACCTGCTCGCGACGCCGCGACGCGAGCGCGAGCGCGGCGCTACGGGCTGACCCGCCCGGCCTCGCCGTCCGCGCCGCCCGCGCCGCCCGCGGAGTCCTCTGACGCAGCCGTCGCCGGCGCCCCCGCGATCTCGACGCGCTGCACCGGCAGCGCCTGCGCGTGCTCCCGCCGCACGAAGTCGACGATGCGCTCGCGCACGAGCACCTGCA
This sequence comes from Microcella sp., assembly GCF_030645145.1. Lineage (GTDB taxonomy): Bacteria > Actinomycetota > Actinomycetes > Actinomycetales > Microbacteriaceae > Microcella. The sequence continues at coordinate 8,937 of NZ_JAUSMI010000134.1, forward strand.
GATCCCACATGTCCGAGCTGTTCGACGCCGACATGAGCAGCCGGACGCGCACGAGCCCGCCGGTCGCGTCGGTGACCTGCACATTGGAGGCGGCGCCGTTGAACAGCGGCGTCTCGGCGAGGACGCGGTCGAGCTCGGCTCGGACATCCTCGATCGGAACCCGCCAGTCGAGATCGAGCGAGACGGTGCCCAGGAGGTCGGCCGTCGTGCGCGTCCAGTTCTGGAACGGGGTCGTCGTGAAGTACGTCGACGGCAGGACGAGCCGGCGCTGATCCCACACGCGGACGACGACGTAGGTGAGCGTGATCTCCTCGATGCGGCCGAACTCGCCCTCGACCACGACGACGTCGTCGACGCGGATGGCGTCGGAGAACGCGAGCTGCATGCCGGCGAAGACGTTCGCGAGCGTCGACTGCGCGGCGAGACCGGCGACGACCGAGGCGAGGCCCGCGGAGGCGAGCAGGCTCGTGCCGACCGCCTGCGCGCCGGGGAAGGTGAGGAGGATCGCGCCGATCGTCACGATGCCGACGACGACAAGGGCGAGCCGCTTCAGGATGAGCAGCTGCGTGCGCATGCGCCGCGCGACGCGGTTGTCGGCGACCGAGATGTCGTAGCGCCGCGTCGCGCGCGCGAACAGCAGCGTCACGATCGCGGCGACCGCCCAGCCGCCGGCCGCGAGGGTCGCAATGAGGAAGATCTGGTCCACCACGGGCCGCCATTCGGGCTCGGGCAGCGTGAGCGCGACGGCGATCCAGACGGCGATGAGGGCGAGCAGGATGCGCACCCTGCGCCGCAGGGATCCGAGCGTCGCGTAGACGCCGGGCCGCCGTCGCGCCACCACCCGCACGATGAGCGCCATCACGGCGACGAGGACGACGACGATGCCGAGGGCGATCGCGACGGCGATGCCGAGGCCCGTCCAGCTGGTCCAGTCGAGCACGTCGACTCCTTCCGATCGGGGGGGCGCGCCCGGTGCGCACTGCGCCTGTCGAGGGCGCGCGGGAGGCCGCGCAAAGGCCCCGACGATACCGGCCGCTCCTGGAAGGAGTGCGCGCATGAGCACCGATAGACTGGGGGCATCCACCACTTCGCATCTCGAACGGGAGTCGCCGTGCCCACCATCGTCGTCGAGGTCATGCCCAAGGCTGAGCTGCTCGACCCCGCGGGCAAGGCCGTCGCCGGCGCCCTGCACCGCCTGGGTCACGACCGCATCAGCGACGTCCGCATCGGCAAGCGCTTCGAGCTGCACGTCGACGGCGACGTCGATGCCGAGCTGCTCGCCGATGTCGAGAAGGTCGCCGCCGACATGCTCGCCAACACCGTCATCGAGGACGTCGTGACGGTCGAGGTCCACGGCGCGAGCGTCCCGGGCGAGACCCACTGATGCGCGTCGGCGTCATCACCTTCCCCGGCTCGCTCGACGACCGGGACGCCATGCGGGCGATCCGCCTCGCCGGCGCCGAGCCGGTCGCCCTGTGGCACGGCGAGCACGACCTCCACGGCGTCGACGCGATCGTCCTGCCCGGCGGCTTCAGCTACGGCGACTACCTCCGCTGCGGCGCGATCGCCGCCCGCTCGCCGATCATGGCCGAGGTCATCCAGGCGGCCGAGGGCGGGATGCCCGTGCTCGGCATCTGCAACGGCTTCCAGATCCTCGTCGAGACCCACCTCCTGCCGGGCGGGCTCATCCGCAACGACCACGGCGACTTCATCCGCCGCGACCAGCGCCTGCGCGTGGAGTCGACCGATTCCGCCTGGACGAGCGGCTTCACGGTCGGCCAGGAGATCACCATCCCGCTCAAGAACGGCGAGGGCGGCTACATCGCCGACGAGGCGACGCTCGACCGCCTCGAGGGCGAGGGTCTCGTCGCCTTCCGCTACCTCGACGTCAACCCCAACGGCTCGCTGCGCGACATCGCGGGCCTGCGCAACGAGCGCGGCAACGTGGTCGGCCTCATGCCGCACCCCGAGCACGCCGTCGAGCCGGGCTTCGGCCCCGACACCCGCGATGCGATGCGCTCGGGCGTCGACGGTCTGACCTTCTTCACATCGGTGCTGAAGGCGAGCGTGCTGAGCTAGAGATCGTGACCGCGACCTCCCCCTCGGCGGCGCCCTCCGGCGCGCGCACCCGCTCCCTCACCCCGAAGCGCCTCTACCGCGTCGTCGCGATCGCTGAGGCCATCACCTGGACCCTCCTGATCAGCGGCCTCATCACACGCGCCGTCGTCGGCGGCGAGACCGGCGACCTCGCCGTGAGGGTCGGTGGGAGCATCCACGGCTTCGTCTTCCTCGCGTACGGCGCGACGGCCGTGCTGACCGCGATCAATCAGCGATGGGGGGTCGGCGTCGGCCTTCTCGCGGTCGTCACCGCGGTCATCCCCTATGCGACGGTCCCGTTCGACCTGTGGGCGCACCGATCGGGGCGCCTCGACGGCGACTGGCGCCGCGAGGCGACCGACGACCCGAGGGACGCCGTCTGGTTCGACCGCCTGGTCCGGTGGATGCTCCGCCACCCGTACCTCCTGGGCGCGCTGCTGCTCGCCGCCGTGGTCGTGATCTTCGTCGTGCTGCTGCAGCTCGGCCCGCCCGTCCCGAAGGGCTGAGCGCGGGCGGACCCCGCCCGGGCGTGCTCATCCGCGCGGGTAGGATCGAGAGCATCCGGCACGCCCTCGACACAGGAGCCCTCGCCACCGTGACCCACCCCGCACCGCACGCCGCCGCTCCCGACGATTCAGGGGAGCAGCACCCCGCGCACGACGAGGTCGATCACGACCGCCGGCACCTTCCCGACACCGTCGAGAACGCCATCGCGACGCCCGAGAAGCACCAGCCGTTCGAGGCGCTCGGCCTCAAGGCCGACGAGTACGAGGCCATCAAGCAGCTGCTCGGTCGCCGCCCGACGAGCGGCGAGCTGGCCATGTACTCGGTCATGTGGAGCGAGCACTGCTCCTACAAGTCGAGCAAGGTGCACCTGCGCCAGTTCGGCCAGAAGGTCAGCGACGAGATGAAGACCCACCTCATGGTGGGCATGGGCGAGAACGCCGGCGTCGTCGACGTCGGCGAGGGCTGGGCGGTCACGTTCAAGATCGAGAGCCACAACCACCCGAGCTACATCGAGCCGTTCCAGGGCGCCGCGACGGGCGTCGGCGGCATCGTGCGCGACATCATCTCGATGGGCGCGCGCCCGGTGGCGGTCATGGATGCTCTGCGCTTCGGCGCCATCGACCACCCCGACACGGCTCGCGTCGTCCCCGGCGTCGTCTCCGGCATCAGCCACTACGGCAACTGCCTCGGCCTGCCGAACATCGGCGGCGAGACCGTGTTCGACTCGGTCTACCAGGCCAACCCGCTCGTCAACGCGCTCGCCGTCGGCGTGCTGCGCCATGAGGACCTGCACCTCGCCAACGCGCGCGGCGTCGGCAACAAGGTCGTGCTGTTCGGCGCCCGCACCGGCGGCGACGGCATCGGCGGCGCGTCGATCCTCGCCTCCGACACGTTCAGCGAGGGCGGCCCGACCAAGCGCCCGGCCGTGCAGGTCGGCGACCCGTTCGCCGAGAAGGTGCTCATCGAGTGCTGTCTCGAGCTGTACCGCGGCGACCTCGTGGAGGGCATCCAGGATCTCGGCGCAGCCGGCATCTCGTGCGCGACCAGCGAGCTCGCGAGCAACGGCGACGGCGGCATGGTCATCGACCTCGACGCCGTGCTGCTGCGCGACCCGTCGCTCACGGCGGAGGAGATCCTCATGTCGGAGAGCCAGGAGCGCATGATGGCGATCGTGCAGCCCGAGAAGCTCGACGCGTTCCTCGCGGTCACCGCCAAGTGGGATGTCGAGACGAGCGTCCTCGGCGAGGTCACCGACACGGGGCGCCTCGTCATCCACTGGCGCGGCGAGACGATCGTCGACGTCGACCCGACCACGGTGGCCGTCGACGGCCCCGTCTACAACCGGCCCTTCCACCGCCCCGAATGGCTGGATGCCCTGCAGGCCGACAGCGCCGCCACGCTCGCCCGGCCGGCCGACGACGCCGAGCTGCGCGCGCAGGCGCTGCACGTGCTGGGCGGCCCGAACCTCGCCGACACGGCCTGGATCACCAACCAGTACGACTACTACGTCATGGGCAACACGGCGCTCGCGACGCCCGACGACGCCGGCATGATCCGCGTCGACGAGGAGAGCGGTCTCGGCGTCGCCCTCGCGACCGACGCGAACGGCCGCTACTGCCAGCTCGACCCGTACGTGGGGGCGCAGCTCGCGCTCGCCGAGGCGTACCGCAACGTCGCGACCTCGGGAGCGACTCCGCTCGCCGTCTCGGACTGCCTCAACTTCGGCAGCCCCGAGAACCCCGAGGTGATGTGGCAGTTCGAGCGGGCCGTCACGGGTCTCGCCGACGCGTGCCTCGAGCTGGGCATCCCCGTCACGGGCGGCAATGTGTCGTTCTACAACCAGACCGGCGACGTGCCCATCCACCCGACGCCCGTCGTCGCCGTCATGGGCGTCATCGACCACGTCGATCGCCGCCTGCCCTCGGGCTGGCAGGACGAGGGCGAGAACCTCTACCTCATGGGCGTCACGCGCGACGAGCTCGACGGCTCGGTGTGGGCCGACGTCGTGCACGGCCACCTCGGCGGACTGCCCCCGCAGCTCGACCTCGCGGCCGAGAAGAACCTCGCCGGCCTCATGTCGGCCGCGGCCGAGGAGGGGCTCGTCACCTCGGCGCACGACCTCTCGGAGGGCGGCCTGCTCGCAACCCTCGCCGAGGGAGTGCTGCGCTTCGGCGTCGGCGCGCGCGTCTGGCTCACCGAGCTCATGGAGCGCGATGGGGTGGATGCCCTCGCCGCACTGCTGTCGGAGTCGCAGGCCCGCGTGCTCGTGTCGGTGGCCCGTGAGGACGACGTGAAGTTCCGCGGCCTGTGCGAGGGGCGCGACGTGCCCGTGCTGCGCATCGGCGTCACCGACGCCGAGGTCGACGGCCTCGAGATCCAGGACCGCTTCACGCTCACGCACGCCGAGCTGCGCCACGCGCACCGCGCGACGCTGCCCGAGCGCTTCGGCGCGGTCGTCGGGGGCTGATCACCGGGCCGCTAGGCTCGCGCCCGTGGCGAGGATCACCGGGCTGAGCACCGCGGACGTGCGCGGTCGGCGCGAGCGCGGCGAAGTCAACACCCTGCCGAACGACACCGGGCGCTCGCTGTGGCGCATCCTGCAGGCCAACCTCTTCACGCTCTTCAACGCGATCGTCGGCGGCAGCTTCCTGCTCCTGCTCGTCCTCGGCTACTGGCAGGATGCCCTGTTCGGCTTCTTCGTCATCGCCAACGTGGCCATCGGGGTCGCGCAGGAGTTCCGGGCCAAGGTGACACTCAGCCGGCTGGCGGTGCTCAACGCTCCGCGGGCGCGCGTCCTGCGCCGAGCATCGGATGCCGAGTCGGGCGAGGTCGAGGAGGTCGCCCTCGCCGACGTCGTGCTCGACGACGTGCTCGTGCTCGCCGCCGGAGACCAGGTCGTCGCCGACGCCGTCGTCCTCGAGGCGTCGGGGCTCGACGTCGACGAGTCGCTGCTGACGGGCGAGGCCGACCCCGTGCCGTCGCCCGCGGGCCGCGAGCTGCTGTCGGGGTCGACGGTCGTCGGCGGCAGCGGGCTCGCGCGCGTGATCCGCGTCGGCGCCGACTCGTACGCGAGCCGCATCACGGCCGAGGCGAAGCAGTTCTCGCTCGTCGGCAGCGAGCTGCGCGACTCGATCGCACGCATCATCCGGTGGATCAGCATCGGCCTGCTGCCGGTCGGCGCGATCGTCGTCAACGGGCAGATGCAGGCGGTCGGCGGGTGGGAGGTCGCCCTGTCGTCGGGGGCCTGGCGCGAGGCCGTCGTCGCCGCGACCGCGAGCATCATCGCGATGGTGCCGCAGGGCCTCGTGTTCATGACCTCGGTCGCGCTCGCCGTCGGCGCCGTCAAGCTGTCGCGCCGCGAGGTGCTCGTGCAGGAGCTCGCCGCCGTCGAGGGCCTCGCCCGCGTCGACATGCTCTGCCTCGACAAGACGGGCACGCTCACCGAGGGCGGGCTGGTTCTCGATGATTTCGAGGACGCCCCGGGCATCGCGGCCGACGAGGCGCTGCGCGCGGCGCGGGATGCGGCGCTCGCCTCCTTCGCGGACGATCGCGACGCCAACGCCACGGCCCGCGCTCTCGGCGAGCGCTTCGGCGCGCGCGGGGGCTCGGCGTCCGCTGCCGCGGTCGACCCGACTCTCGCCGCAGCGGCACCGAGCGTCGCGGCCCTGCCGGCGATCGTCGCGCGCGTGCCGTTCTCGTCGCAGCGCAAGTGGAGCGCCGCGCAGCTCGCCGACCCCGCCGGGAGCTGGCTGCTCGGCGCCCCCGACATCGTGCTCGCGCGGGTCGACGGGTCGGCGGGCGACGGTGAGGCGGTCGACGCCACCCTCGCGCGGTGCCGCGAGCTCGCCGCGAGCGGACTGCGCACGCTCGTGCTCGCGCGCTCGAGCGCGCCGCTCACGACGGCCGCCGGCGACGGGGCCGACGATCACGGGGTCATCGCGCCGCGCGAGGCCGCCCTCCCCGCCGGGCTCGAGCCGGTCGCGGTCGTTACGTTCCGCGAGCGGGTGCGCGCGGATGCGCACGAGACGCTCGGGTACTTCCGCGAGCAGGGGGTGAGCATCCGCGTCATCTCGGGCGACGACCCGAGAACCGTCGCCGCCGTCGCGCGGGAGGCGGGCGTCGACCACGTCGGCGACGGCTTCGACGCGCGACAGCTGCCCGCGGGAGCCGCCGAGCTCGACGCCGTGATGGCGCGCGAGCGCGTGTTCGGCCGCGTGAGCCCCGAGCAGAAGAAGGCGATGGTGAAGTCGCTGCAGCGGCTCGGCTACACCGTCGCGATGACGGGCGACGGGGTCAACGACGCGCTCGCGCTCAAGCACGCCGACATGGGCATCGCGGTGGGCTCGGGGGCGCCGGCGACGCGGGCCGTCGCGCGACTCGTGCTGCTCGACGGGCAGTTCAGCCGGCTGCCGCGCATCGTCGCCGAGGGGCGGCAGGTGATCGCGAACGTCGAACGGCTCGCGAAGCTGTTCCTGTCGAAGACGGTCTACGCGATCCTGTTCGCCGTGGTGTTCGGCGCGCTGCTGTGGCCGTTCCCGTTCCTGCCGCGGCAGCTGTCGATCGTCGACGGGCTGACGATCGGGCTGCCCGCGATCGTTCTCGCGCTCCTGCCGAACGCGCAGGTGTATCGGCCGGGGTTCCTCCGGAGGGCCGCGCGGTTCTGCATCCCATCGGGGGTGCTCGTGGCCGCGACCGTCATCGGCGTCGTCGTCTACGCGTACGGCGTCGTCGGAGCGCCGGCGGCGGAGGTGCAGACCGCGGCGGTCATCACGCTCACGCTCTCGGCGCTGTGGGTGCTCGTGATCCTCGCCCGGCCGCTCTCGCGCGTGACGCTGCCGATCGTGCTCGCCGCCTACGCCGGGCTCGTCGTCGTGCTGTCGATCCCGATCGCGGTCGACTTCCTGCAGCTCGCCTCGCCCCCGCCGACGGGGATGCTCGTCGTCGCGGTGGGCGCATCCGCCGTGTGCTCGCTCGCCCTCGAGGTGCTGCACCGCCTGATCGCCCGCGCGACCCGCTGACCCGCGCCGCGCGCCCGCGCCCGCGCTGACGATGCGCCAGTTCGATGACGATGCGCCACATTGAAGTCGCGCGCTGTCATCAAACCCACGCACTCACGCGCGCGGGGAGTGGAGGCGCCGAGCATCCCCGCATGACGGACGGCCCCCGCCTCCACCCGGCGAGGGCCGTCCGTGTCGTTCCGGGGCGGGCGGACCAGGCTTCCGTCCGCCCCGAACCTGAGCCGGGCAGCCGCGCGGCGGGCGACGAGCCCGGCGCGCGGCCATCCGTTGCCGCGTTCTAGTGCGCGACCGACTTCTCGGCGCCGACGCCCGTGAGCGACCGCACCTCCATCTCGGTCTGCTTCTCGAGGCTCTCCTTCTTCTTGTCGAGCACCGACCCGAGCCAGCCGAGGAAGAAGGCGAGCGGAATCGACACGATGCCGGGGTTCGACAGCGGGAAGATCGCGAAGTCGACCCCCTGCAGCATCGACTTCTCGCCGCCCGAGACGACGGGCGAGAGCGAGATGAGGATGATCGCCGAGGCGAGACCGCCGTACATGCTCCACAGCGCACCCTGGGTGGTGAAGTTCCGCCAGAACAGCGAGTAGACGATCGTCGGGAGGTTCGCCGACGCCGCGACCGCGAAGGCCAGGGCGACGAGGAACGCGACGTTCTGCCCGTTCGCGCCGATGCCGCCGATGATGGCGACGAGACCGATGACCAGGACGGTGCGGCGGGCGACCTTGACCTCGGCGCCGGGGGCCGGGTTGCCCTTCTTGACGACGCTCGCGTAGATGTCGTGAGAGAAGGATGCCGCGGCCGTGATCGTGAGGCCGGCGACGACCGCGAGGATCGTCGCGAACGCGACCGCCGAGATGATGCCGAGGAGCACCGAGCCGCCGAGCTCGAACGCGAGCAGCGGGGCCGCCGAGTTCGCGCCGCCCGGAGCCGCGGCGATGCGCTCGGCGCCGATGAGCGCCGCCGCTCCGTAGCCGAGGACGAGCGTGAAGACGTAGAAGATGCCGATGAGCCAGATCGCCCAGACGACGCTCTTGCGGGCCTCCTTCGCGGTCGGCACCGTGTAGAAGCGCATGAGCACGTGCGGCAGGGCGGCGGTGCCGAGCACGAGCGCGAGGCCGAGCGAGAGGAAGTCGAGGCGCGTGATGTCGCTCAGCCCGTACTGCAGGCCCGGGGCGAGGATCGCGGGGTTGCCCGAGGTCTCGACCGCGCTGTCGAGCAGCGTCGACAGGTTGAACCCGTTGATCGCGAGCACCCAGACCGTCATGACGCCGGCGCCCGCGATGAGCAGGCCCGCCTTGATGATCTGCACCCACGTCGTGCCCTTCATGCCGCCGACGAGCACGTAGAGGATCATGAGCGCGCCGACGACCGCGATGACGACCGACTGGCCGACCCGGTCGTTGATGCCGAGCAGGAGCGCGACGAGTCCGCCGGCGCCCGCCATCTGCGCGAGCAGGTAGAAGAAGCACACGACGAGCGTCGAGATCGCCGCGGCGATGCGCACGGGGCGCTGCTTGAGGCGGAAGGCCAGGACGTCCGTCCAGCCGGCCCGAGTTGAGAACCCATGGGCAACATCCGTCCGACCTACATCAAGCGCGTCGCCATCGAGCTTGTCGAGCGCTTTCCCGAGAAGTTCACCGAGGACTTCGACCACAACAAGAAGGCCGTGAGCGAGCTCGCGGACTTCCAGGGCAAATCTCTGCGCAACCGCGTCGCGGGCTACGTCACGACGTACCGCCGCCAGCAAGAGATCGTTT
>NZ_JAUSMI010000024.1 GCF_030645145.1 Microcella sp.
CCGTTTCTGACGAACCAGGCCCGTCACGATGCCCTCGCGCCCTGGCTTGAGCATTACAACTACGCTCGAGCACACACCGCCTGCGGAGGCCAACCACCGATCAGCCGAGTGTCACCAACGTCATGACCGAGTACATCTAGCCGGGCTGCAGCACCCCGACCGGCTCTAGCCGGCCTCCGCCTCGAGTCGTCCGAGCATCGTCCAGACGGTGCGCGTGAGCGGCGGGTGGTCGAGGGCGATCTGGCGCAGCATGCGGTAGTCGCGGGCGGCGCTCGGGCGGCGCTCGTCGTCCTCGCGGATGAGCTCGGCGCGGAGCATCCACACCACGAGCTCGTCGACCGTGGGGAGCTCCTCCATGAACTCCCACGGGTCCTCGCCGTCGCGCAGGCGCTCCATGACGACGGTCTGCAGCTCGTCGTGGGCCTCCGCGCGCAGCACCTCGAGGCTCGCGCCGCGGCGGCGCTCGTGCCGGGAGGGCCAGGAGGAACGACTCACCCCTCGAGCCTAGGACGGCTCGAGGGGTGAGCTCGAAGCGGGGGATGCGCCGGGCGCGTCGGGGGGACGCGCGCCTGCGCGTTTTTCGGGGAGTGGCCGGGCGCGTCGGGGGGCGGCGCGCCCGGGGTCTCAGCCGAGCAGGCTCGGCAGGGAGATGAGGGTCGGGAGGGCGGCGAGCGTCTCGGGAGCGAAGAACCACCAGGCGCCGACGACCGCCGCCTGCACGAGCACCCAGGTGAAGAGCGGCCACGGGGCGGAGCCCGTCGCGCGCGAGACCTGGACGCCCCGGACGGCGAGGTACACCGGGGGAGCGACGAGCGCGAGACCCCACGGCGCGGTCGAGAGGTGGCCGTCGTCGCCGAGCGCGCGCGCGTCGCGGGCCGCGAGCGCGGCGTAGAGCACGAACGGCAGGGCGAGCAGCATGAGCACGCTCGAGAGCGGCGCGTCCTGCGGGAGGCCCGTCACCGCGTAGTAGAGCGACGCGGCGTGCATGACCGGCAGCAGCACGAACAGCCACACGGCGCTCGTGTTGACGCGCGAGGCGAAGGTGTCGGCCATGCGCGGGCGGGCGACCGGTGCGACGTAGGCGTCCTGGAACTCGGCGGGCACGACGTCGGAGAGCACGATGTCGGGCGAGAACACGGTCGCGGCCGAGACGCGCGGCATCTCGTCCCACGTCGGGCTCGAGGCCGTCACGATCGTGTGCAGCGGCATCGACTCGGCCTTGCGCGCCGATTCGCGCGCGGTGGGCGTCGCGGCGGCGCCGTGGAGCGTGACCGGCCCGGTCGAGGACAGGACGACGGTCTCCGCGGCCTCGACGGCCTCGCTGAGGACGGCGACGGGTGCGGTGTACTCGGTCCACTTCTCGCCATCCCACCAGCGACGCTCTGCGCCGGTGCGGCTCAACGGATCCGGGTACCAGCCCGCGGGTACGCGGGACGGTGCGGTGATGCTCATGACTTCCCCCAGGTGTCTTCCCGGTCCCCCGACCGGTGTGGAACCCGTCCTCGCACGGGTGTGCGAGGCGTTGTCGCGACGTTTCGGGTCCCACGCGACGTGTGCTGCAGTTATTCGGTTGTGCCGTGCTGAGCTGCGGGGTTGCGGTGGGCCTCGGATGCGTCTGCAGCGGAACGCGGCCCGGTCTCATCACTCGGTGAGGCTGTACACGCCCCAGTCGTCGACCTGCCAGGTGATCCAGCCGTTGGCTCGCTGGAGGCTGACGGTGACCACGAAGGTCGTCCCATCGGCGTTGACCGCGGGGCAGCGGTACTGCTGGCCGATGAAGAGCGGCGGGGTGCCCGAGCACGTGACCTCGGCGGAGGTCCCGATGCTGCGGGCGTTGAGCTCGATCGAGTTCGCGGCCTCGGCGGCGAACAGCTGCGGCACGGCCGAGATGAGCAGGCCGGGCACGGCGATGATCGCGCCGACCTGGAGCCCCACGAGCAGCAGGAAGACCGCGGCGGGTGCGAAGCCCGCGCCGGAGTACCGGGCGAGGCTCACGGCGCGCATGACGAGGTAGACGGGGGCGCCGATGATCGACCACCACCATCCCGCCGTGCGGTCGATGCCGCGGCGCTTGAGCGACCGCTGGTCGAAGTAGGCGAGCGCGACGACGACGGGGATGGGCGCGAGCCAGATCGCCGTGATGATCGGCAGGTCGAGGCCGCTCGTGAAGGCGGCGACGACGAGCAGGCTCAGCAGCAGCTGCACCATGGGCAGCAGCGCGATAGCCCACGCGGCGCCCGTGTGCACGTGCGGCACGGGGCCGGCGGCGCCGGGCATCATCGCGCCGCGGCGCATGGCGGCGACCGGAGACTCCTGCACGTAGGGCACGTACTGCGGTGCGCCCGGGGCGGAGCCCCAGCCCGCGGCGCTCCCGGTGCCGGGCGCCGAGCCGTAGCGGGCGGCCGAGGGATGCTGCGGCGCGGAGTCCTGGAAGAGCGCGTGCTGCGCGTAGTACGGGCTCGCACCCCACTGCTCCTGCGGGTGCGGCGCCGAGTTCTGGGCGGCCGAGTAGTGACCGGCCGACTGCGCCGAGCGCGGGTCGGCGCCGTATGGCTGCCATCCGCCGTGCGAGGGGGCGCCGGGCACGGAGCCGGGAGCCGAGTGGTTGACGGCGCTCGTAGCCGAGACGGGGCCGGGCGCGTTCGCGGGCTGCTGCTCGCGGGCCTCCTGCATCGGGATCCACTGCGCGTCGCGCATCGCGGACTCGCTCGTGGGGATGTCGAAGCCGGGGTTCGCGGCGGGGCGCGGGGACTCCGTCTGCGGAGCCTGCTGCGGTGCAGCCTGCTGCGGCGGAGCCTGCTGGGGAGCGGCCTGCTGAGGAGCGGCCTGCTGCGGTGCGGCGGTCTGCGGAGTCGCCTGCGCGGCCTGCTCGGCGGCGAAGGGCGGCGGCGTGAACGGCGCGGGCTCGGGAGCGACGAAGGAGTCTGCGCCGAACAGGGGAGCGGAAGCGGCTGGCTCGCTGACGGCCGGCTCGGGCGCAAAGAAGGTCTCGGCGACGGGTTCGGCGACGGGCTCGGCGACGAAGGTGACGGGCTCGGGCTCGATGAGCGCGGGCATCGACTCGGTCGTCGGCGCGGGCAGCGCTTTCAGAACGTGCGCGAGCGGGCGGTCGTTGACCGCGTCGCCGGCGTCGGTGGCCGATTCGGCGCTGCGGCGCGCGCGGCGCGTGGGCAGCTCATCGTCGTCGGCGAAGGTCGTGGGTGCGGGCGTGGCCACCATGGGCTGACGCGCATCGGAGACGTGCTCGGTCCAGGCGTGGTTGTCCCACCACCGCAGCTGCGGCAGACCGAGCGGGTCGGGGTACCACCCCGCGGGCACCCGCCCGTATTCGTCCTCCGACACCGTTCTGCCCCCTCATCAGGCCGGACCCCTCGACCGGCTCGGTTCAGTGTATGGGTGGCTCGACCCGAAAGGGGAGAGCCCGTCGGCCCCCAGAGTGGGTGTACCCCTGTTGGGGGACACTCGGTGATGAAGACCGTTACGGCACTTGGGGCAGCGGTTCCGCGGCGCTGTCGAGCCAGCGCCGCGCGCGCGCCGCTCGACCCGGTTCGCGCACGAGCTCCGGCCCGTCCACCCATGCGGTCGCCACGCGCAGACCGTGCAGGGCGCTGAGCACCCACAGCTCGCAGCCGTCGAGATCGTGCGGGCGAGCATCCGCCGCCTCGATCGTCGCGCCGTCGGCCGCGGCCGCCTCGAGAAGGATGCCCGCGGTGACGCTCGGGATCCGCTCGAGCCGCGCGCTCGGGTGCACGACGACGCCGTCGGGTCGCACCCACACGAGACCCGAGTAGGCGCCCTCGACGATGAGCCCCTCGGGGGAGAGGATGACCGCCTCGCCCGCCCCGAGCGGCTGGACGGCCGTGCGGAGCCGCTGCAGCGCATCGAGGTCGGGCCCCTTCGTGAGCGGCCGCGTGCGCGGATCGTGCGGGGCGGTCGCGACGACGACCTCCTCGGCGGTCGGCGGCGTCGGTCGCTCGCGCAGACTCAGCCCCGTGGCGGGCGCGTCGTCAGCATCGCCGACGATCGGGGCGGGGATGCCGCGGGCGCGCAGCTCGACGCGGGGGAACCAGTCGCCCGACCGCGGAAGAGCGGCGACGACCTCGTCGAAGAACGCGGAGCCGTCGTCGCGGAACGGCGCGATCGCGGCGAGGAAGCGCGCGCGGTGCCGCTCGAGGCCGCGCACCCGCCCGTCGACGACGCGCCACGAGTCGGCGGCGAGCAGCGCGCCGGCGTGGACGTCGCACCAGTCGACGGTCGTCCAAGGGTCGTCGGCGGCGCTCGCGTCGTGCCCGCGCCAGTGCCGCAGTCCCTCGGCGCTCGCGCTCATAGGATCAGGGTATGCGTCACGGGCTCCTGCGGCACCGGCTCGCGCCCGCGACCGACGCCGCGACGGCGCCCGAGCTCGCCGAGCGCATCCTGCTCGCCCTCGCCGCCGCGCACCCGGACGCCGACCTCGTGTGGCTCGACTCGGGCGTCGGAGCCCGCACCGGTCGCTCCTTCCTCTCCGTCGACGGTGCGCGCCTCCCGCTCGATGCCTCGGTGCCCGTCCTCCCGCAGCTGCGCGCGGCGCTCGCGGCGATGGCCGCGCCCGCCGCCGACTCCTCTCTCTTCCGTGACGCTCCCGACCCCGCCCCGCCCCTGGGCCTCGTCGGCTGGTTCGGATACGAGTTCGGCGACGAGACGATGGGGATGCCCGCCCCCGCGACCCCGCCCGCGCACCGCGCGTCGTGGCTCGCCGTCGATCGCGGCCTCGTGCTCGACCACGTGAGCGGGTCGCTCGACCTCGTCGCGCTCGACGCCGCCGGCACCGGCTGGAGCGGCGAGCTCGCCGACTGGCGCGCGCGCATGCTCGCGGTCGTCGAGGGCGCGCGTCGAGCATCCGCCCCGCCGCCCGTCGACCCGGCGCCCCGCACCGCCCGCTGGCGCGACGACGACGCGCGCTACGCGGAGCTCGTGCGGCAGTGCCAGGAGGCGATCCGCGAGGGGGAGGCGTACCAGCTGTGCCTCACCTCGGCGGCGACCGTCGGCGAGCCGGGTGACGCGATCGAGCTGTACCGGCGGGTGCGGCGCGCGAGCCCCGCGCACCACGGCGCCCTGCTGCGCATCGGGGGTGCGACGCTCGTGAGCGCGAGCCCCGAGACGTTCTTGCGCGTTGAGCCCGAGCCCGGGCCCGGCGGCGGGCTTCGCGCACGCACGCGCCCCATCAAGGGCACCCGCCCGCGGGGAGCCGACCTCGACGCCGACGCCGCGCTTATCGCCGAGCTCGAGGCGAGCGACAAGGAGCGCGCCGAGAACCTCATGATCGTCGACCTCATGCGCAACGACCTCTCGCGCGTGAGCGAGCTCGGATCGGTCGTCGTGACGGGCCTGCTCGAGGTCGAGTCGTACGCGCAGGTGCACCAGCTCGTCTCGACCGTCGAGGGGCGGCTGCGCGCGGGGCTCGACGCGCTCGACGCGATCGCCGCGTGCTTCCCCGCGGGGTCGATGACGGGCGCGCCCAAGCGCCGCGCGATTGAGCTGCTCGCCGCGTGGGAGGGGGCACCGCGCGGCGTCTACTCGGGCGCGTTCGGCTACCTCGCCGTCGACGGCTCGGCCGACCTCGCGATGGTGATCCGCAGCATCCTCGTCGCCGACGGCGTCGCGACGATCGGCGCAGGCGGCGGCATCACAGCGCTCAGCGAGCCCGAGGCGGAGGTCGCCGAGATGCGGCTGAAGGCGCGCTCGCTCCTGACCGCGCTCGGCGTGCGCGATGAGCCGGATGCCCGGCCGGAGCGCACCGCCGACCCCCAGTAAGCTCGGACGAGTGACCGAGAATCGCCCGCACGACGACCGCGCCGCTGACCGCGCCCACGACGACCGCGCTGAGAACGACTACGACTTCCGGCGCATCGAGGCGCACTGGACGCCCATCTGGGACGACCTCGAGCCCTTCTCGGTCGACGACCCGACCGACGCACGGCCGCGCAAGTACGTGCTCGACATGTTCCCGTACCCCTCGGGCGACCTGCACATGGGCCACGCGGAGGTCTACGCGCTCGGCGACGTCGTCGCGCGGTACTGGCGCCAGCAGGGCTTCCAGGTGCTGCACCCCATCGGATGGGACAGCTTCGGTCTGCCCGCCGAGAACGCCGCCATCAAGCGAGGCGCCGACCCGCGCATCTGGACCTACGAGAACATCGCGCAGCAGCGCGCGTCGATGAAGCGCTACGCGGCGAGCTTCGACTGGACCCGCGTGCTGCACACGAGCGACCCGAACTTCTACCGCTGGAACCAGTGGCTCTTCCTGAAGATGTACGAGAAGGGCCTCGCGTACCGCAAGGACAGCTGGGTCAACTGGGATCCGGTCGACCAGACCGTGCTCGCCAACGAGCAGGTGCTCGCTGACGGCACCTCCGAGCGCTCGGGCGCCGTCGTGGTGAAGAAGAAGCTCACCCAGTGGTACTTCAAGATCACCGACTACGCCGACCGCCTGCTCGACGACCTCAACCAGCTCGAGGGCTCGTGGCCCGCGAAGGTCCTCACGATGCAGCGCAACTGGATCGGCCGCTCGACCGGCGCCGACGTCGACTTCGTCATCGAGGGCCACCACAGCCCCGTCACGGTCTTCACGACGCGCCCCGACACGCTCTTCGGCGCGACCTTCATGGTCGTCGCCCCCGACAGTGACCTCGCCGCCGAGCTCGCCGCCGGATCGAGCCCGGAGGTGCGGATGCGGTTCCAGGACTACCTGGAGCAGGTGCAGAAGAAGTCGGAGATCGACCGGCAGGACGCGACCCGCGAGAAGACCGGGATCCCGCTCGATCGCTGGGCGATCAACCCCGTGAGCGGCGAGCGCATCCCCGTCTGGACGGCCGACTACGTGCTCGCCGACTACGGCCACGGCGCCGTGATGGGCGTTCCCGCGCACGATCAGCGCGACCTCGACTTCGCGCGGCGCTTCGACCTGCCCGTGCGCGTGGTCGTCGACACCCTCGCGCCCGTCACGGGCGCCATCCCCGTCATCACGCCGGAGATGCTCGAATCCGGCGACATCCCCGAGCTCAACCCGTCGGTCACGGGCGAGGCGCTCACGGGCGACGGCCGCATGATCAACTCGGGCCCGCTCGACGGGCTGTCGAAGTCGAACGCCATCCGGCGCGCGATCGAGCTGCTCGAGGAGCGCGGCACGGGTCGCGCCGCGAAGACCTACCGGCTCCGCGACTGGCTCATCAGCCGGCAGCGGTACTGGGGCACGCCCATCCCCATCATGTACACGGAGGACGGCACCGAGGTTCCCCTGTCGCTCGACGACCTGCCGCTGCTGCTCCCGTACGAGGACGGCATGGACCTCAAGCCGAAGGGCACTTCGCCGCTCGGCGGTCTCGCCTCGTTCGTCGAGACGACGACGCCCGACGGCCGGCCCGCCCGCCGCGACACCGACACGATGGACACCTTCGTCGACTCGTCGTGGTACTTCCTGCGGTTCCTCTCGCCGACCGACGACACGCAGGCCTTCGACCCGCGCGAGGCCGAGAAGTGGGCGCCCGTCGACCAGTACGTCGGCGGGATCGAGCACGCCATCCTGCACCTGCTCTACGCGCGCTTCATCACCAAGGTGCTCTTCGACATGGGCTACGTGAGCTTCACCGAGCCGTTCAGCGCGCTGCTGAACCAGGGCATGGTCATCCTCGACGGCGCGAAGATGTCGAAGTCGAAGGGCAACCTCGTCTACTTCACCGAGGAGCTCGACAGCTTCGGCGTCGACGCCGTGCGCCTCACGATGGCGTTCGCCGGCCCGCCGGAGGACGACATCGACTGGCGCGACGTGTCGGTCACGGGCTCGCAGAAGTTCCTCGCGCGGGCCTGGCGCCTCGCGGGCGAGGTCTCGGCGCCCGTCGGCGTCGACTTCGACCTCGGCGACGTCGCCCTGCGCCGCGTCACGCACCGCTTCCTCGCCGACGTTCCTCCGCTCGTCGAGGCGTTCAAGTTCAACGTCGCCGTCGCGCGCACGATGGAGCTCGTGAACGCGATCCGCAAGGCCGTCGACTCGGGCCCCGGTGCGGGCGACCCCGCCGTGCGCGAGGCCGTCGAGGCCGTCACGATCGCGCTCTCGCTCTTCGCGCCCTACACAGCGGAGGACATGTGGGCGCGGCTCGGGCACGGCGTCGCCCCGGCGGCGGACGGCTCGACGGCGCGCTCGGGCTCGGGCGCGGCCTCACGCAACGACCTCGTGGCCTTCGCCGGCTGGCGCAAGCCCGACCCGCTCCTCCTCGTCGAGGACTCGGTGACCGCGGTCGTGCAGGTCGACGGCAAGGTGCGCGACCGGCTCGAGGTCTCGCCGCACATCGGCTCGGACGAGCTCGAGGCGCTCGCGCGGGCGTCCGAGGCCGTCGTCCGGTCGATCGGCGACCGCGAGATCGTCAAGGTCATCGTGCGTGCCCCGCGCGTCGTCAACATCGCTACGCGCGGCTGAGGACTCCCCGGAGTCTTCCGCCCGGGCCGCGCGCTGTCGGGAGGGTGCCTAGCCTGCCCGCGTGAGCGGAGACCCCGAGGCGCCTGACGACCACCCCGCGGGCCCTCCGCGGCGCAGCCCGCGCGTGCGGGCGGCGGTCGGCGCGGTCGTCGTGCTCGCGCTCGTCGGGGTCGGCGCCGCCGTCGTGAGCGCGCTGCTCGCGCCCGGCGGGTCGACGAGCGTCGTGGGCGCCTCTCCGTCCGCGGCCCCCTTCGATCCGTTGGCGCCGCCGGCGAGCGGGGATGCCGGGGGCGCGCCGACGGAGGCGGCCCTCATCGTCCACGTGCTGGGCTCCGTCCGCGAGCCGGGCATCGTCGAGGTGCGACTGGGCGACCGCGTCGTCGACGCGATCGCCGCGGCCGGCGGCGCTCTCGACGACGCGGACCTCGGGGGAGTCAACCTCGCGCGCGCTCTCGTCGACGGCGAGCAGGTGTACGTGCCCGCGGTCGGGGAGGTCGTGCCGGGGGCGGGCGCCGGTGCCGGCGGCGCGGGCTCGGCGTCGGGCGGCGCGGGCGGCGCG
>NZ_JAUSMI010000148.1 GCF_030645145.1 Microcella sp.
CCGCCGTCCCTGCCTTCACCGCTCCCGCGGTCTCGCCCGCCGTCCCCGCTCCGTCGGCCGCCACGGCGACCTCCTCCTCCGCGCCCGTCGCAGCCGCGGCTGCGGCACCCGCCGGCCGTCGCGCGCACCGCGCCGTCGAGCGCCCCGCTTCGCGTCCGGCGATGAGGCACGGCGTGCACCCCTCGCGCGTCCCGATGATGCGCCGCATCGCTCAGCGGGCCCTGCCGCCGACCGTCATGCTCGCCGTCGCCGGACTGCTCATCGGCACGACCGTCCCCGCGAACGCGCTCTTCCGCCCGAGCGACGTCGCCGCCTCGACGAACCTGAGCGCGATCGCGACGGGCGCGGCCGCCGAGAAGTCGACCGAGCCCGCCCAGGTGCTCGAGATGAACGCCGCGGCGACCGCAGCCGCACCGGTCGCGAGCCGTGACGACTGGTCGGTCACGTCCTACGCCGAGATCCTCCGCGCGAAGTACGGCAACCGCGACTTCACCTACACGACCTCGGGCACCGGCGCGGTGCGCTGGCCGTTCCCGTTCGCGACGACGATCAGCTCCGGCTACGGCGACCGGGTCGCCCCGTGCCGCGGCTGCTCGAGCTACCACCGCGGCACCGACTTCACACCCGGCTACGGCACGCCCATCCAGGCGGTCGCCGACGGCGTCGTCTCCGATCTGCAGGAGGGGTGGTCATACGGCTCGCACGTCTTCATCGACCACGTCGTCAACGGCCAGAAGGTCACGACCCTCTACGCCCACATGGAGTCCGGCAGCTCGCCGCTCGTGCCGGGTCAGGTGGTCGCCGCGGGCGACTTCGTCGGACTCGTCGGCAACACGGGTGCGTCGACCGGCCCCCACCTCCACCTCGAGGTTCGCCTCGACGGCATCCCGGTCGACCCGTTCGCCTGGCTCACCACCAACGCGAGCTAGCGACTCCCGAACGCACGAAGAAGGCCCCGGATCCCTCCGGGGCCTTCTCTCGTTCGCCGCGTCGCCCGGCTAGGCGATCCAGACCGTCGTGTCGGCGGGAACGGCCCGGCCGTCGATCGCGTCGCTCGCGAGCAGGACGTCGCCGGCGGGCAGCTCGACGGGCGTGCTGCCGAGGTTCGCGAGGACGGTGAGCGAGCCGTTGCGGTACGCCACGACGTCCTCGCCGTAGCCGTCGAGCCACTCGACCGAGCCGAGGCCGAGCTCGCGCTCGGCGCGGATGTCGAGCGCGGACCGGTAGAGCTCGAGCGTCGAGCCGGCAACGCCCTCCTGGCGGTCGCGCGCGTACTCGCCGAAGACCTCGGGCTGGGGGAGCCAGCTCGAACCGGTCTCGTTGAAGCCGAATGCGGGGGCGTCGGCCTCCCACGGGATCGGCACGCGGCATCCGTCGCGGCCGTAGGCCTCTCCGCCGGTGCGGTGGAAGGTCGGGTCCTCGCGCACGTGGTCATCGAGCTCGATGACCTCGGGCAGCCCGAGCTCCTCGCCCTGGTACAGGTACGCGCTGCCGGGCAGGCTGAGCATGAGCGCGGTCGCGGCGCGCGCGCGGCGCAGACCGATCTCGACATCGGGCTTGTCGGGCGAGTTCGGGCCGATGCCGGCGTTCGGGCCGGCCGTGTGCTCGGGCAGGCCGTAGCGGCTCGCGTGGCGCACGACGTCGTGGTTCGAGAGCACCCACGTGCTGGGCGCGCCGACGCCCGTGAAGGCGGCGATCGACTCGTCGATGACGGCGCGCAGTCTCGGCGCGCTCCACGGAGTGCTGAGGTAGCTGAAGTTGAACGCCTGGTGCATCTCGTCGGGGCGCACCCAGAGGGCGGCCTTCTCGAGCGGCTCGACCCACGCCTCGGCGCAGAGCACGCGGTCGCCCGGGTACTCGGCGAGCACGCGGTGCCAGTCGCGGTAGACCTCGTGCACGGCGGGCTGCGCCCAGTAGGGCACCTCCTCCGGGGCCATGAGCGCGTCGGCGATGCCGTCGCCGCTGGACTTCTCGGCGATGTCCGGCAGGCCCTCCTTCTTCATGAGCCCGTGGGCGACGTCGACGCGGAAGCCGTCGACGCCGCGGTCGAGCCAGAAGCGCAGGATCCGGCGGAACTCCTCCCAGACGACCGGGTTCTCCCAGTTGAAGTCGGGCTGCGAGCTGTCGAAGATGTGCAGGTACCACTGGCCTGGCCGGCCGTCGGGCTCGGTCACGCGGGTCCAGGCGGCGCCGCCGAAGACGGAGGGCCAGTTATTCGGGGGCAGCTCGCCGTTCTCGCCGGTGCCGTCGCGGAACATGTAACGGTCGCGCTCCGGCGAGCCCGGGGCGGCCGCGAGGGCCTCCTGGAACCACGGGTGCTCGCTCGAGGAGTGGTTGGGGACGAGGTCGACGATGACGCGCAGGCCGTGCTCGTGCGCGCGGTCGCGCATCGTGTCGAAGTCGGCGAGCGTGCCGAAGATCGGGTCGACGTCGCAGTAGTCGGCGACATCGTAACCGGCGTCCTTCTGCGGCGAGCGGAAGAACGGCGAGAGCCAGACGGCGTCGACGCCGAGCGCCGCGAGGGAGGGCAGGCGCTCGGTGATGCCGGCGAGATCGCCGATGCCGTCACCGGATGCGTCGGCGAACGACCGCGGGTAGATCTGGTAGATGACGGCGGAGCGCCACCATTCCGATCCGGGTGTGGACGCTTCGCGCGCGTCCGAGCGTGTGGTGGTAGGGGTGGTGTCGGTGGACATGCATAAAACCCTACGTCACCCCCGCCAAAATGGAAGCGTTTGCATTCAACCCTGGCGTTCGCTGAGCGATTCCCGGAAGTAGCGCGCAGAACTGGGGAGTTGTGGGCAAGTCAGACACCTGCTCTAATGGAAGCGCTTGCAGATGCAGGCACATCAAGAGAATGGCCTCTTGGGCGAGGCGCCCGTTCCCGTACGGGTGCCGGCAGCGCGTCCGGCGATGAGGCCGTCCGCACACGAAAGGGTGAACACCGATGAAGGTGACCTCACGCAGCTTCACGATCACGGGGGCTCTGGCCATGTCGGCCATCGTCCTCGCCGGGTGCACGGCACCCGCAGGCGAGCCCGGCGAGGGCTCGGAGGAGCCCCAGTTCGAGGGCTCGCTCACGGTCTGGGTCGACGCAGACCGCGCCGGCGTCCTCGAGGACGCCGCCGCGGCGTTCGAGGATGAGCGCGGCGTCTCCGTCGAGCTCGTGACGAAGGACTTCGGCGCGATCCGCGACGAGTTCATCACGCAGGCCCCCACCGGCAACGGCCCCGACATCATCGTCGGCGCGCACGACGGGCTCGGCAAGCTCGTCCAGAACGGCGTCGTCTCGCCGCTCGAGCTCGGCGACAAGGCCTCCGAGTTCCAGGACGTCGCCGTCGCGGCCATGAGCTACGAGGGCCAGACCTACGGCCTCCCGTACTCGGTCGAGAACATCGCGCTCGTGCGCAACGTCGACATCGCGCCCGAGGCGCCCGAGACGTTCGACGACCTCATCGCCGCCGGCCAGGCCGCCGTCGCCGAGGGCGCCGCCGAGTACCCCTTCCTCGTGGGCCTCGACCCGGCAGCCGCCGACCCCTACCACCTGTACCCGCTGCAGGCCTCGTTCGGCGCCCCGGTCTTCGAGATCACCGCTGACGGCACCTACGACCCGACCACGCTCGCGCTCGGCAACGAGGGCGGCGAGGCCTTCGCGGTCAAGCTGCGCGAGTGGGGCCAGGCCGGCATCCTCAACACCAACATCTCGGGCGACATCGCCCGGGAGGAGTTCGTCGCCGGCAAGTCGGGCTACTTCCTGACCGGTCCGTGGAACCTGCCCGCCATCAAGGAGGCCGGCATCAACTACGCGATCGACCCGATCCCCTCGGCCGGTGGCGAGACCGCCACGCCGTTCGTGGGCGTGCAGGGCTTCTACATCTCGAGCGAGAGCGAGAACCAGCTCGCCGCCAACGAGTTCCTCGTGAACTACGTCGGCACCGACGAGGTCCAGACCGCCCTCTACGAGGTCGGCGGCCGCGCTCCCGCGCTGCTGAGCGCCTTCGAGGCCGCGCAGTCCGACGCCGACGTCGCCGCGTTCGGCGCCGTGGGCGCCGAGGGCGTGCCGATGCCGAACGTTCCCGCGATGGACGTCGTGTGGTCCGACTGGGGTTCGACCGAGGTCGCGATCATCAACGGCCAGGGCGACCCGGTCGAGCTGTGGCGCGCGATGGTCGAGAGCATCCAGAGCAAGATCACGGGCTGACCGCCCGCCTCTTCCGCACCATGACGTGCCGGGAGCCGCTCCGCCCGCAAGGGTCGGGGTCGTGCTCCCGGCACGTTCGCGAATCGGACCCCCGACCCCTCGGAGCCTCATGAGCAACACGACCCCCGGCGCCCAGCAGCCCCTGCTCGCGCCGCCCGCGGCCCGGCCGTCCGGCCCTCGGACGGCGGCTCGATCGCACGCTCAGACCGTGCGCGGCCTGCTGATCAAGATCGCGCTGCTCGGCATCGTCGACGCCATCGCGCTCTTCGCGATGTTCATCCTCGTGATGCGCGAGGAGTGGCTGGTCTTCGCGATCGCCGCGGTCGTGACGGTGATCATCAACGTCATCTACCTCCGGCCGGGCTGGCTCCCGGCCAAGTACCTCGCGCCCGGCGTCTTCTTCCTCGCCGTCTTCCAGATCTTCGTCGTCGGCTACAGCGGCTACATCGCCTTCACCAACTACGGCGACGGCCACAACTCGACGAAGGAGGACGCGATCGAGTCGATCATCGCGAACTCCCTCACGCGCGTCCCCGACTCCCCCACCTACCGCCTCACGGTCGTCGAGCAGTTCGGGACGTACGGCTTCCTCGTCACCGACCCCGATGGCGACACCCTTCTCGGCACCCCCGAGCAGCCTCTCGAGGAGGTCGACGCCGAGGAGGACAGCACCGGCAAGGCCGTCTCGGTCGCGGGCTGGACGAGCCTCGGCTTCGGCGACCTCCTCGCCAACCAGAGCATCGTCGTCGACCTCAGCGTTCCGCTCAGCGACGACCCCAACGACGGGGCCCTGCGCACGCCCGACGGCTCGAGCGCCTACGTTTACACCTCCGACCTCGTCTACGACGAGACGGCAGACACCTTCACCGACACCACGGGGGGCGAGGTCTACGTCGACGGCGGCGACGGTTCCTTCGTCAACGAGGCGGGCCGCGAGCTGCAGCCCGGCTGGAAGATCGACGTCGGATTCGAGAACTTCCAGCGCGCCTTCACGAACGAGGACATCCGCGGGCCGCTCCTGAGCGTGACGCTCTGGACCTTCGCCTTCGCGATCCTCTCGGTCGCCTCGACCTTCGTCCTCGGCCTCTTCCTCGCGATCGTCTTCAACGCCCCGCACATGCGCGGCAAGAAGATCTACCGCGTCATCATGGTGCTGCCGTACGCGTTCCCCGGCTTCCTGTCGGCGCTCGTCTTCCTCGGCCTCTTCAACGAGCAGTTCGGGTTCTTCAACCAGGTGCTGCTCGGGGGTGCGAGCATCCCATGGCTCACCGATCCGTGGCTGGCGAAGTTCAGCATCCTGTTCGTGAACCTCTGGCTCGGCTTCCCCTACATGTTCCTCATCTGCACGGGAGCACTCCAGTCGATCCCGGAGGAGCTGAGCGAGGCCGCGACGGTCGACGGAGCGAAGCCCTTCGCGGTGTTCCGCCTCATCAAGTTCCCGCTGCTGCTCGTCTCGGTCGCCCCGCTGCTGATCTCGAGCTTCGCGTTCAACTTCAACAACTTCAATCTCATCTACATGCTCACCGGCGGCGGGCCGCGCGATATCGAGGCCGGCGTCGATGCCGGAGCCACGGACATCCTCATCACGCTCGTCTACAAGGTGGCGTTCGGCGAGGGGACGGGCCGCGACTACGGGCTCGCGAGCGCGTTCGCGATCCTGATCTTCCTGATCGTGGCGACCGTCTCGATCATCTCCTTCCGCCAGACCAAGGCCCTCGAGGAGCTGAACTGACATGACGAACCCGTTCAACACCCAGCAGGGCGCCGAGATCGGCGATCGCCTCAATCCGCTCGTCGCCGGAAGCGGAGCGACCGACCGCGCCAGCCGCGCTCCGCGCACAGTCCAGACCGCCGACGGCCGCGTCCTCCCGACGCGCCGGCGCCGCTCCTTCGGGCGCTGGTTCGCCGACACCGGCTGGCGCCACCTCATCGGCGTCGTCATGCTCGTCTTCGCGGCTTTCCCTCTGCTCTACGTGCTCTCGGCCTCGCTCAACCCGACGGGCACGCTCGTCGGCTCGAACCAGCTGTTCCGCGTCGTCGACTTCAGCAACTACGTCGAGCTGTTCCAGCGTCCGCAGCAGCCGTACGCGGCGTGGTTCCTCAACTCGCTCGTCATCGGACTCGTGACGGCGGCCGGCACGGTCTTCCTCGCCGCGCTCGCCGCGTACGCGTTCTCGCGCCTGCGGTTCACGGGCCGCCGCGTCGGCCTCCTGACGCTCCTGCTCGTGCAGATGTTCCCGCAGCTGCTCGGCGTCGTCGCGATCTTCCTGCTCATGTCGGGCATCGGCGAGATCTTCCCGCAGGTGGGCATCGGCACGCAGTCGGGCCTGATCCTCGTCTACCTCGGCGGCGCGCTCGGCGTGAACACGTACCTCATGTACGGGTTCTTCAACACGATCCCGGTCTCGATCGACGAGGCGGCGAAGCTCGACGGCGCGAGCCACGCGCAGATCTTCTTCGGCATCGTGCTGCGGCTCGTCGCCCCTATCCTCGCCGTCGTCGGACTGCTGTCGTTCATCGGCACCTTCAGCGAGTTCGTCATCGCCTCGATCATGCTCACCGACCCGCAGACGCAGACCCTCGCGGTCGGCCTCTACCAGTTCGTCTCGCAGGAGACCTCGCGCAACTGGGCGATCTTCTCGGCCGGCGCGGTGCTCGCGGCGATCCCCGTCATGGCGCTGTTCCTCTACCTGCAGAAGTACATCATCGGCGGCCTCACGGCCGGCTCGGTGAAGTGAGCCCGCTCCGGTGACGCGCGATCTCGCGAGCGAGCCCCACCACGACGGGTCATCGCTCTACGTCTCCACGCCCGCTCCCGAGCTCGGCGAGGCGGTGCGGGTGCGGATGCGCATCCCCCGCGAATACGGACCGGTCGCCGCCGTGACCGCGCGCTCCAATCCCGATCACGAGCCGCGCTGGTCGCAGGCCGCGCGCGTGGCCGCGACGCCCGAGGCCGAGTGGTGGGAGGCCGAGCTGCTCGTCGAGAACCCCGTGCACGGCTACCGCTGGCTCATCGGGCGCGGCGACGGCACGGTGCAGTGGCTGACGAGCGCAGGGCTCAGCGACATCGAGCCGCGCGACGACGACGACTTCCGGCTCGTGACGCACGCGCCCCCGCCCGCGTGGGCGCCCGAGCAGGTGATGTACCAGGTCTTCCCCGACCGGTTCGCGCGCTCGGCGGCGGCCGACGCGCGGCCGATCCCCGAGTGGGCCGAGCCCGCGGAGTGGGACGACGAGCCGATCGGGCGCGGCGCGTCCACTCCGGTGCAGTACTACGGCGGCGATCTCGACGGCATCGTCGAGCACCTCGACCACCTCGAGCGGCTCGGCGTCACGCTGCTCTACCTGACGCCGGTGTTCCCCGGCCGGTCGAACCATCGCTACGACGCGCACTCGTTCCACCACGTCGACCCGGTGCTGGGCGGCGATGACGCCCTCGTACGTCTGGTCGAGGCCGCGCACGCGCGCGGCATCCGCGTCATCGGCGACCTCACGAGCAATCACTCGGGCGACGCGCACGAGTGGTTCGTCGCCTCGCGCGGCAAGCCGGGTGCCCCCGAGAGCGACTTCTACCTGTGGCTCGACGACGCCCAGCTCGACTACGTGTCGTGGCTCGGGGTGCCGAGCCTGCCGAAGTTCGACTGGTCATCGCCCGAGCTGCGGCGCCGCTTCATCGAGGGGGAGGACTCGGTCGTCGCGAAGTGGCTGCAGCCGCCGTTCTCGCTCGACGGCTGGCGCATCGACGTCGCCAACATGACCGGACGCTACCGCGAGCAGGATCTCAACGCCGAGGTGCGGCAGACGATCCGCCGCACGATGATCGAGACGAACCCCGACACCGTGCTCTTCGCCGAGGTGACGAACGACGCCGCGAGCGACTTTGCCGGCGATGCGTGGCACGGCGCGATGACCTACCCGAGCTTCACGCGCCCGATCTGGGCCTGGCTGTCGGAGCCCGGCTCGAGCGAGTGGTTCTTCGGGCTGCCGTACCCCGAGATCCCGCAGTGGTCGGGCGAGCAGGTCTACGAGTCGCACCGGCGCTTCACGGCGGCCTTCCCGTGGCGCACGCGCGTGTGCACCATGAACGCGCTCGACACCCACGACACCGCGCGCTTCGCGACGTGGGCGCGGCCCGGCGCCGTGCGCGTCGCGGTCGGGCTGTCGATGACGGTGCCGGGCATCCCCGTCGTGTTCGCGGGCGACGAGTTCGGGCACACGGGCACGAACGGCGAGCACTCGCGCACGACCATGCCGTGGAGCCGCGTCGACGAGCACGCCGAGACGATCGACCTGTACGCCGAGCTCATCGCCCTGCGCCGCGCGCACCCCGCTCTGAGCCACGGCGGCATGCGCTGGCTCCACGCCTCCGCCGACGCGCTCGTGTTCGTGCGCGAGACGGCCGAGGAGAGCATCCTCGTCTGCGCCGCGCGCGCCGACGCCGACATCGCGCTCCCGGCCTCCGCGATCGCCGGCGACGCCGTGCGCGCGACCGGTGATGGCGCGCTCGCGGATGGCCGCATCCGGTCGCGAGGGATGTCCTTCACCGCGTGGTCGCTGCCCGGCGTGGCCCTCCCCGCGTTCGGCTCGGAGGAGGTTCCCGCACCCCGCTGACGCGCGCCCGCGCGCGGCCCGACCGCGTTTCGGATGGTGCGCCGACGGGTGCTAATCTTCTCTGGTGCCGAAGCCCGGTAGGGTCTCGGCAGCGCCCCGATAGCTCAGTGGTAGAGCACTTCCATGGTAAGGAAGGGGTCGTCAGTTCAATCCTGACTCGGGGCTCTGGTACTTCCGGTTCGCGCCGGAGGCCTGCCCGGCGGGGTAGCTCAGGTGGTTAGAGCACACGGCTCATAATCGTGGTGTCGCGGGTTCGAGTCCCGCCCTCGCTACTCCTTCTCGACTCGCGTCGCGCGTTCGTGCACGGCGCGGGCTACTGCTCGGTGAACGCGAGCGCGGCGCCGAATCCGACGAACGCGAGCCCCGTCACGACGTCGATGCCGCGCTGCGTCGACTCGCGCGCCATCCAGCGCCGCAGCGCCTGCGCGCCGAGGATGAGCACCGTGAACCACACCGCGCTCTCGACCGCGTGGATGCTCGCGAGCGCCGCCCCGAACAGCGCCGCCGGCACGTCGGCGGGCAGGAACGCCGGCAGCACGGCGACGTAGAACACCGCGACCTTCGGGTTGAGGAGCGTCGTGAGCAGCCCCTTCGTCGCGGCGGCGCGGATGCCCGGCGCCGCGATCGTGCCCGTCACGACGAGCGCGTGGCCGGGGCGGAATGCCGACCACAGCATCCGCGCCCCCAAGAAGATGAGGTAGGCGGCTCCGACGACCTTGAGCACCGTGAAGGCGACCGCCGAGACGGCGAAGAGCGCCGAGAGACCGAGGGCGGCGGCGATGCCCCAGACGAGAGCGCCGAGGCAGATGCCGGCGCCGGCGGCGAACGCCGGGCCGCGGCCGTGCCGGATGGCGGCGTGGAGGACGAGCGCGGAGTCCATGCCCGGGGTGATCGTCAGGAGGGCGGCGACGATCGCGAACTGCCACAGGGCCTCGGTCGCGCTCACGATCGCGATGCTAGCGCCGCGGCGGGCCGGGCCGGCGCGTCGCCGCGGCCGGTGCGCCGCCGGTCAGTACCCCTCGTGCTCCTCGAGCAGTCGGGCGAGGTCGGCCTTGACGCCCGCGATCGCCTCGCGCTGCTCCTCCTCCGTCTGGCGCACGATCGCGCGGCGGGGGATGAGCCGGGCCTGCACGAGCTCGGCGAGGGTGTCGTCGCGCGCGCGGAGGGCGATCTCGCGGAGCGTCTCGTCGTCCTGCCGCGTGGTCCGGAGGCGGTCCATGACGCCGCGCATCGTGCGGGTGCGGGCGCTCAGGCGCTCCGACTCCTCGCGCTGGCGCTCGAAGTGCTTGCGGAGGCGCGCGAGTCGAGCGCGCTCGGCGCGGCCCGGGCGGCGCGCGCCCGGCGCATCCGGGTCGGGCAGCGGCATCGGGGTCGCGCGCTGGGTCTCCTGCGCGAGCCGGTGCGCCGTGGCGCCGAGCTCGACGAGCAGGGCGTCGACGGCGCGCTGCGCCATCGCGACGCCGTCGTCCTCGTTCCACGATCCGCCGTCGCGCAGCGTGCGCAGCACGATCTCGTTCTTCGTCGACAGGCGGACCGCGGCGAGCGCCACGAGGTGGCCCTCGTCGACGAGGTGGTCGAGGTTGTCGAGCGTCTCGAAGGGGCGCGGACGGCGCGGTCGAGCCTCATCGCGCGCGGCGCGGCGGGACCAGAAGCGCATGGCGGCCTTCACGTCTGTCGGGGCGTCAGCCCGGGGGAGCCGCGGGGATCATCCGCGGCGCATCCAGGCTACGGCGACCGCGGGGCCGCCGCCTGCGCGCGCGCAGGGAGCGGGCATCCGAGAAATGTCGCGCGACACGCCGAAACACTAGATGTAGGGGAATGACATCCCTGTCATTCCCGTTATATAGTGTGACTCCACCGGCCAGGCAGGCCGGAGAACGATTCGACAGGAGGTCCGCTATGGACAACGACAACGAGACCGTCGGCGGCTACGCGGTGCCCGTCGACCCGATGGACATGCTGCAGTGCGAGAGCTGCCAGTAGTCATCGGTCATTGACTCCACGAAGCCCCGGCTCACCTAATCGGTGACCGGGGCTTCGTCCGTATAAGAAGGAGCCCGCCGTGTACCGCGCCCCGGACAGCGTCGTCGAGGAGATCGCCTCCGATGCCGAGGCGCTCGACCACGTGCACCGCGTGCTCGGGCCCGTCGACGTCGTCGCCGACCGCTCGTGGGCGCACGGCGAGGCTCGGGTGCTCGAGGTGCGCACGCGCGGCGACGAGCACGCGATCGCGAAGTGGCATCGCGGCGGCCGCAATTACCACCGCGAGCTCTCGGCGTACCAGCTCTACGTGCCCGCGCTCGGCGGCGACGCCCCCCGCCTGGTCGCGAGCGACGACCGGCTGCAGCTGCTGATCCTGTCGCGCGTGCCGGGCGCCCTCGTCGAGGGCTCGGATGCCGAGCACGACCCGGTCGTGCAGGTGCGGGCCGGCGAGGTCCTGCGCCGCCTGCACGACTCGACCCCCGCGATCGCCAACGACCACTTCGGCGACGCCGTCATGTCGAAGTTCGCCTACTGGGCCGACCGCATCGGCGATGCCGCGAGCGCGGCCGAGCTCGACATCGCTCGGCGCATCGCGGCGACCTCGCTCGAGCTCGGGCCGCTGGCGATGGTGCCGGCGCATCGAGACAACTCCTCCCGCAACTGGATGCTCGGACCCGACGGGCACGTGCGCCTCATCGACTTCGCCGCCGTCGAGTTCGAGCCGTGGGCGGTCGACCTGTTCCGCCTGCAGCAGCGCGAGTGGCTCGACGCCCCCCTGCTGCGCGAGTCCTTCCTCGACGGCTACGGCCGCCGCCCCGACGAGCGCGACCACGCCGTGCTGCACGCCTTCCACGCGGTCAGCGCGATCGCGACGATCGCGTGGGCGCTCGAGCACGACGACCTGGCCTTCGCCGCCCAGGGGCGCGAGATGCTCGATCGGCTGCTGGGCGAGACGCTGTACTGACGGCTCGGCTCGCGCCGAGCATCCGTCGCCTGATCGTCGGCCCCTCGCCGATCGGCGCCGTCCCGAGCCCGCCGCGCGCGCCCCGCCTAGACTGGGCCGGTGCCCGTGAACCCCGCTCTGACCGAGCGCGACTTCCCGCCCGTCGCTCCCTACCTCGTGGGGCGCGAGAAGGTGCGCGAGTTCGCGCGCGCCGTGCTCGCCACGGCCCCGCTGCACCACGACCCGGAGGCCGCGCGCGCCGCGGGCTTCGCCGACGTCGTGGCTCCCCCGACCTTCCCGATCGTCGTCGCCGACGCGACGCTCGCGCAGCTGCTCGCCGAGCCCGACGCGGGCATCGACTTCAGCCGCGTCGTGCACGGCGACCAGCGCTTCACCTACTCGCGCCCCGTCGTCGCGGGCGACGAGCTCACGGCGACGCTGCGCGTGACGAGCATCAAGTCGCTCGGCGGCAACAGCATGATCACGAGCGAGACCGCGATGGTCGACGCCGACGGAGCGCACGTCGTCACGAGCATCTCGACGCTCGTCGTGCGGGGGGAGGACGCATGAGCCTGCTCGACGGTCTCGAGGTCGGCCAGGTCGTGGCCGAGCGCTCGTTCCCGCTCACGCGCGACACCCTCGTGCGCTACGCCGGCGCGAGCGGCGACTTCAACCCCATCCACTACCGCGACGACGTGGCCGCCGCCGTCGGCTTGCCGGGCGTGCTCGCCCACGGCATGCTGACGATGGGCTTCGCCGTGCAACCCGTCGTCGACTGGCTGGATGCCCGTGGCTGGGTCAGCGACTACCAGGTGCGGTTCACGCGCCCGGTCGTCGTCGACCCGCAGCTCGGCGCCGTCGTGACGGTCGCGGCAAAGGTCGGGGCGCTGGATGACGCCGGAGCCCGCATCGACCTCACCGCGACGGTCGGCGAGCAGACCGTGCTCGGCAAGGCGCAGCTGCGCGTCACCGCTCTCTGACCCACACCCCGACGATGACGACGACCCGCGAGAACGAGCCGCTCTCCGCGCACACGACCCTGCGCGTCGGCGGCCCCGCCGCGCGCTTCGTCGAGGCCGCGACGATCGACGAGGTCGTCGACGCCGTGCGCGAGGCGCAGGCCGGGTTCGACGACTGGATGGTGCTCGGCGGCGGCTCGAACGTCGTCATCGGCGACGAGGGCGTCGACGGCACGGTCATCCGCATCGCCACCCGCGGCGTCGAGCGACTGCCCGATGCGCCCGGCTCGAGCCGCCCGATCCGCCTCCGCGTGCAGGCCGGCGAAGGCTGGGAGGCGCTCGTGGCCCTCACCGTCGAGAACGGGTGGGCGGGGCTCGAGGCGATGTCGGGCATCCCCGGGTCGACGGGCGCAGCCCCGATCCAGAACATCGGCGCCTACGGGCAGGAGGTCGCCGAGAGCCTCATCGCCGTCGAGGTGCTCGACGACGACGGCGAGCGGCGAGTCATCCCGGCGCCCGACCTGAAGCTCGGCTACCGCACGAGCGTGCTCAAGCACGGCGGAACCCGCGCGGTCGTCCTGAGCGTCGACCTCGCCCTCGAGCAGAACGCGGATGCCCGCAGCCGGCCGGTGCAGTACGCCCAGCTCGCCGAAGCGCTCGGCGTCGCGATCGGCGAGCGCGCGCCTCTCGTCGGCGTTCGGGCTGCGGTGCTCGCGCTGCGCGCCAGCAAGGGCATGGTCCTCGACGCGGCCGACCCGAACTCGGTGAGCGCAGGCTCGTTCTTCACGAACCCGATCGTGAGCGAGGCGTTCGCGCGCACGCTGCCGACGGATTCCCCGCGCTGGCCGCTCGCCCCCGAGCCGCCCGCGCTCGCCGTGCCGCTCGGCGCGGAGCCCGCGCCCCCGGCCGAACCCGCCTCGCACGATGTCAAGCTCAGCGCCGCCTGGCTCATCGAGCACGCCGGCATCACGCGCGGCTTCGCGTTGCCGGGGTCGCGCGCCGCCGTGTCGAAGAAGCACACCCTCGCGCTCATCAACACGGGCGACGCGACGGCGGGCGAGATCGCCCAGCTGGCCCGGTACATCCAGACGCGGGTCATGAGCGAGTTCGGGGTCGTGCTGCACCCCGAGCCGGTGTTCGTGAACCTCGATCTGTAGGCCCGACTACAGCAGTCCGCGCTCCATCGCGAGGGTCACCGCGCGCGTGCGGTCGTGGACGCCGAGCTTCTCGAACACTCTCAGCAGATGACTCTTGACGGTCGCCTCGCCGATGAAGAGGCGCTCGCCGATGACGCGGTTCGAGCAGCCTGCGGCGACGAGGCGCAGCACGTCGAGCTCGCGCGGCGTGAGCTCGGCCGCGGCGGGCGCGCGCAGTCGGGCCACGAGCTGCGCGGCGATCGCGGGCGAGAGGGCCGTCTCGCCCCGCGCGACCGAGCGCACGCCCTCGACGAGCTCCTCCGCGGGGGCGGCCTTGAGCAGGTAGCCGCTCGCGCCCGCCTCGATCGCGGCGATGATCGTGGAATCCGACTCGTAGGTCGTGAGGATCAGCACGCGCGTGCCGGGCAGCTCGGCGCGGATGCGCGCCGTCGCGACGTCGCCCGTCGCACCGGGCATCCGCACGTCCATGACGACGAGATCGGGGCGCAGGCGCCGCGCCTCCTCGACCGCGGCGAGCCCGTCGGCGGCCTGCCCGACGACCTCGATGCCGTCGACGTCGTCGAGCAGAGCGACGATGCCGGCGCGCACGACGGCGTGGTCGTCGGCGACGAGCACGCGGATCACGCGCCCGCCTCCGCCGCCGCCGAGCGCAGGGGGACGCTCGCCGTGAGCACCGCTCCGCGCCCCGGTGACGAGTCGACGGAGAAGACCCCGTCGACGAGCGCGAGCCGGTCGCGCATGCCGTGCAGCCCGAATCCGTCGCGCGCGCCCGCCGGGTCGAAGCCGATGCCGTCGTCGGTCACGCGCAGGGCGACGGACTCCGCGGTGCGCGTCACCGACACCTCGATCCGGGATGCCCTGGCATGCTTCCGCGCATTAGCGAGCGCCTCCTGCGCGCACCGCAGCACGACCACCTCGACGTCGCGCGGCAGCGCGAGCCGCCCGGCCGGGTCGCCCGACTCGCCGTCGAGGACCGCGACCGCCACGACGACCCCGGTCTCGCGCTCGAACCGCTCGGCGAGGCGGTGCAGCGCCCCCGCGAGGTCGAGCGACTCCCCCTCGGGGACGCCGATCGGGCCGGCCGACCCGGCGACGGGAGCGCCCGCGGCGACGAGCGCGCGCGTCTCGCCGAGCGTCTCGCGCGCGACGTCCTCGATGAGCGCGAGCACCTCGGGGTCGCCGCCCGTGCGGCGGGCGCGCTGGGCGAGCAGGACAAGCCCCGTGAGGTCCTGGGCGATCGTGTCGTGCAGCTCGCGGGCGAGTCGCTCGCGCTCGGCGGCGGCCCCGGCGTCACGGTTGAGGGCGGCGATCTGCTCCTGCGCGCCCTGCAGCTCGCGGAGCAGGGCGCCGTTGCGCTCGCCGAGCGCGGTCATGCGGCTGATCCAGAGCCCCATCGCGAGGCTGAACCCGAGCGAGAGCGTCATCGTGAACGCGGTCTGCGCGAGGTTCTCCGGTTCGGTGCCGAGCGAGACGAGGAAGCCGACGCCGACGGCGATCGCGACGGCGATGTTCTGCACGATCGCGCGCCGCACGGTCGGGGCGTAGACCCAGGCGATCGGGTAGACGACCACCTGGAGGATCGCAAGCGTCGGGTACCCGGCGACGGCGATGCCCGCGGCGAGCGCCGCGAGCGCGACGAACCAGGGCGCGGTCGGCGCCGCGGGGCCGCGGCGCCCGAGGGTGAGCCACGAGACGACGAGGAGCGCGAGCCCCGATCCGCCCGTCGCGAGTCGCCACGGCTC
Organism: Microcella sp.; assembly: GCF_030645145.1. GTDB lineage: Bacteria > Actinomycetota > Actinomycetes > Actinomycetales > Microbacteriaceae > Microcella. The sequence continues at coordinate 15,597 of NZ_JAUSMI010000148.1, forward strand.
GGCGGTCTGCAGGACGAGCAGCACGGCCAGGAGGGCGGCGACCCCGATGACGGCCGCATCCCACCAGGTCAGGCTCCCCGCGGCATCCGATCGCTCGTTCATGACCGGCTCGCCCTACGAGTCGCGGCGGATCCAGCGGAACGTGAGCCGCGTGAGGATCAGCCCGGCGACGAGCCAGACGGCGAGCGCGAGCGCGATGCCCGGCTGATCCCAGCTCTCGTTCTGCTCGAGCACGACGAGCTCGTCGGGCAGGAACACGCTGCGCATGCCCTGCGCCATCCACTTCAGGGGGAAGATCGAGGCGACGCTCTGCAGCCAGTCGGGCAGGTCGCTGAAGCGCAGGTAGACGCCCGAGATGAACTGCAGCACGAGCGTGATCGGGATGACCACGGCCGTCGCCGACTCGCCGCTGCGGGGCACGGCCGACAGCGCGATGCCGAGGATCGCCGAGGTGATGACGCCGAGCAGGAAGATCCAGACGAAGTCGCCCCAGCGCGCGGGCTCCTCCGGCAGCGGCACCTGGAAGACGGTGAACGCGAGCAGCAGCAGGATCACCGCCTGCAGCACGCCCGTCGCGACCGACTGGCCGATCTTGCCGATGAAGTAGCTCACGACCGGAAGGGGCGAGCCGGCGAGGCGCTTGAGCGTGCCGTTGCTCTTCTCGGCGGCGATGTCGATCGCGAGGTTCTGCAGCCCGCTCAGCAGCACGCCCGCGGCGAGCATCGCGGGCAGGAAGAACCACGCGGCGGTGATGTCGTCGCCGTCGGCGGTCTGCCCGAAGCTCGCCTCGCTGAACGAGACGGAGAAGATCGTGAGCATGACGACGGGGAAGAGGAAGGTGAAGAACACGGTGTCGCCCTGACGGAAGTACGCGCGCACCTCGTAGCCGATGCGCAGCACGCCGAGCCGCAGGGTGCGGGCGAGCGGCGAGCCGAGGGCGGGGGATGCCGGGCGCGCGCCGGTCGCGCCGGTCGCGGTCGTCGGTGCGGTCATGCGCGGGTCTCCGTCAGGGTGTCGGGGGCGACGAGGTGGTCGGCATGCTCGTGGCCGACGAGGTCGAGGTAGACGTCCTCGAGGCTCGGGCGGATCACCTCGAGGCCCTCGGGCTCGCCGCCGAGCCGCGCGACGAGCGCGGCGACGACGGCGGCGGGGGCGTGCGTGCGCTCCTCGCGCGCGCCGCCCTGCTCGACCCAGCGGACGATCGGGATGCGCGCATCCGCCCCGCCCAGCTCGTCGATCGGCGCGAGGTCGACCATGCGGCCGCTCGCGATGACGCCCGCGCGGTCGCCGAGCTGCGCCGCCTCGTCGAGGTAGTGGGTCGTGAGGAGGATCGTCGTGCCCTCGCTCTGCAGCTGGCGCACGAGCGCCCAGAAGCTGCGGCGCGCCTCGGGGTCGAAGCCCGTCGTGGGCTCGTCGAGGAAGAGGAGCTCGGGCCGGCCGATGATGCCGACGGCGACGTCGACGCGGCGGCGCTGACCGCCCGAGAGCTTGCGGATGAGCGCCCCGGCCTTCTCCTCGAGGCCGACCGCGGCGATGACCTCGTCGACGTCGCGCGGGTTCGGGTAGAGCGAGGCGAAGTGCGTCAGCTGCTCGCGCACGGTGACCGCTCCGACCTCGCCCGAGCTCTGCAGGACGATGCCGAGCCGGGCCTTCCAGTCGAGGCCGGCCTTCTCGGGGTCGGCGCCGAGCACGCGGACCTCGCCCGAGGTGCGTCGGCGGTACCCCTCGAGGATCTCGATCGCGGTCGACTTGCCGGCGCCGTTGGGGCCGAGGAGGGCGAAGGTCTCGCCGCGGTGGATGTCGAAGCTCACGCCGTCGACGGCCGCCGTGTCGCCGTAGGTCTTGTGCAGGTCGCGCACCTCGACGACGTTCTGAGGAGTGGTCATGGCATGAGTCTCGCGGGCGGGGGCCCCGTCGGCAACGGCCGTTCGGCCCGTCGTCGACTCCACCGATCGGTGGAGGCCCCCGCCCGCGAGGGCGGCGGTGCGCGGTCGGTGCCGCGGTCAGTCGCCGGTGGTGCTCGAGGCGGCGCTCGTGGTGGTCGTCGCGGTGCCGGATGCCCGGCTCTCGCGCCGTGCCCCCGAGGTCGCCGCCCCGATAATCGCCCCGACCACGAGAAGCCCGCCGATGCCGGCGACGAGGATGATCGGCACCGAGCCGTTGGGCAGCTCGTCGAGCCAGCCGAGCTCGGCGAGCAGGGCCAGGGCGGCGATGCCGACGAGGATCACGCCCCAGATGATCGTCGAGACGCGCGGTCGCAGCGGCTCGAGGTCGACGCTCGAGGCGCCATGGCCGTAGGGGGTGTCGGTGCTCATCGGTCCGTTCCTTCCGTGGTGAAGAGGATGTCGCCGGCGCCCGAGATGACCTCGAGCGTCAGGACGCGGTCGCCGCCGTCGGGCGAGTCGAGCCCGCTCTCGCGCGGGATCGTCCGGGACTCGTCGCCCTCGACGAGGGTCGCGTCGCCGGCGCCGGAGACGATCTCCCATTCGACGGCGCCCTGCTCGGGCAGGACGACGGTGACGTCGCCGGCTCCTGCGACGATCGTGATGACGCCCTCGAGCCCGGCGCCGGAGCGCGTGCCGTCCCAGTAGTCGGAGAGGTCGACCGTGGTCGAGCCCGCTCCGACGACGAAGGCCTGGTCGTCGTCGTCGGTGTAGAGCGGCGCGTACTCGCCCGACCCGACGAAGCGCAGGTCGCTGCCCGCGCCGGGGGAGGCCCCGGCGATCGCGAGCCCGATGAGGGCGACGATCGCCGCGGCGGTCGAACCGCCGGAGCGCTTGCCGATGACGCCGTTGACGATGATCGCGAGCCCGAGCACGCCGACCGCGACCGCGAAGCCGAGGACGACGTCGCCGCGCTCGATCTCGGTGCCGCCGGAGGTGAGCGTCGTGACGGCGCCCGCGATGAGCGCGAGGCCGATGGCCGCGAGCGTGAAGAGCGGGTGCGAGCGCGTGCGGCGGCGCAGCTGGCGCTGCCGCTCATACTCGGCGACGCGCGCGCGGCGCTCGGCGGCGAGGCGGTCGGCCTCGGCCTGGCGGCGG
>NZ_JAUSMI010000155.1 GCF_030645145.1 Microcella sp.
GCGCCGCGCGCGCCGCGCGGGGTGGGGAGTGCGGGATGCGCGGTGCGAGCCGCGCGACCGCGGTGCGAGCCCCGCGACCGCGGTACCGCGGGTACGACCCTCTGTCGCACCCCCGCCACTACGCTGGCCCGGTGACCGAGCCCCGCCCCGCGCGCGCAGCAGGGGCCGCCGTCGCGCGCGGCCTCGTCGAGGTCGGCGCGCATCCCCTCGCTCTGTGGTCGGCGTTCGGGCTCATCCACCTCTGGCTCATTGGCTACAACCTGCTGGGCCCGGGGCTTCCGCTCGGCGATGTGACGCTCGTCTACCGCTTCTGGGTCGAGCAGGGCCTCATCGCGAACGACTGGGTCGGTATCGACGGGCCGTGGGTGTACCCGATCGTCGCGCTCGTGCCGATGCTCGCCGCCTACGCGCTCGGCCCCGACCCGTACCCGGTCGTCTGGCTCGTGATCGTCATGCTCATGAACGCGGGCGCCCTGCTCGTCACCGCGGGAGCCGGCCGTCGCGTGCGCGATGCGGCCGCCGCCTGGTGGTGGATGCTCTTCCTCCTCGCCCTCGGACCGATCGCGCTTGGCCGCATCGACTCGATCACGGCGCCTCTCGCGGTCGCCGCGGTCGCCCTGCTCGCCCGCCACCCCCGGACCGCCGCCGGGCTCCTCGCCCTCGCGGCGTGGATCAAGGTGTGGCCCGCCGCGATCCTCCTCGCCGCGGTCATCGGGCTGCGCGAGCGCGCGCGCATCGTGCTCGCGACGGTCGCCGTGACGATGGTCGTCGTCGCGGGCGGGCTCGCGGTCGGCGCGGGCGCCTCGCTGCTGTCTCCGCTCACCGAGCAGTCGGGGCGCGGCCTGCAGGTCGAGGCGCCGCTCACGACGCCGTGGCTGTGGGCGGCGTGGGCGGGGGAGTGGAGCGCGCGCGTCTACTACGACCGCGACATCCTCACCTGGCAGGTGTTCGGCGAGGGCTCGCAGCAGGCGGCCGCGCTCGCGACGCCGCTGCTCGCGATCGTCGTGCTCGCGATCGTCGCGCTCGGCCTGCTCGCGCTGCGCGCGGGTGCGCCGGAGGAGCGGCTCGTCCCGGCTCTCGCCCTCGCGCTCGTCGCCGCGCTCATCGTCGTCAACAAGGTGGGCTCGCCGCAGTTCGGCACGTGGCTCGCGGCCCCGATCCTCCTCGGCCTCCTGTGGCGGGCGCGCGGCGGGGCACCGTTCGCGGTGCCCGCCGGGCTCGCGCTCGCGATCGGTGCGCTCACGCAGGCCGTGTACCCGTTCCAGTACGGCGAGCTCCTGGGGCTGCAGACCCCGCTCGTGGTGATCCTCACCCTCCGCAACGCGCTCGACGTCGTGCTGCTCGGCTGGGCGATCGTCGCGGTCGTGCGGGCGTGGCGGTCCGGAGCGACGGGCGCCGAGCATCCGCCCCGCCCGCGTCATGGCACGCTGGAGGTCGACGGCCCCGCGGGCCGCGCGAGAGACAGGGAGCCCCACTCATGATCGTCGCCTTCTCGGTCGCCCCGTCAGGCGGATCCTCGACGGACTCGGTGCACGACGCGGTCGCCGCCGCCGTGCGCGTCGTGCGGGAATCGGGGCTGCCGAACCGCACGAGCAGCATGTTCACCGAGATCGAGGGGGAGTGGGACGAGGTCATGGAGGTCGTGCGGCGCGCGACGGAGGCGGTCGGCGCGTACGGCTCGCGCGTCTCGCTCGTGCTCAAGGCCGACATCCGCCCCGGCCACGTCGGCGAGCTCGACGGCAAGGTCGAGCGCCTCGAGGCCGCGATCGCGCGCCAGGAGGCGTAGCCCCTCGATGCTGCAGCCCGTCATCGCCGGAGTCATCGGCGCCGTCACCGGGTTCGCGAGCTCGTTCGCGCTCGTCATCGCCGGGCTCATCGCGGTCGGCGCGAGCCCCGCCGAGGCCGCGTCGGGCCTGCTCGCGCTGTGCCTCGGGCAGGCGGTGCTCGCGATCGCGCTCTCATGGCGGTACCGGCTGCCGCTGTCGTTCGCGTGGTCGACTCCGGGCGCGGCGCTGCTCATCGCGGCCGAGGGCACGACCGGCTCGTACGCCGCCGCCATCGGCGCGTTCCTGGTCTGCGGGTTCCTGATCGCGCTCACGGGGCTGTGGGGCGCGCTCGGGAGGGCGATGACGCGCATCCCGATGCCGCTCGCGGGCGCGATGCTCGCGGGCATCCTCTTCCCCATCTGCCTCGCCCCGGTCACGGCGGTCATCGACGAGCCGCTGCTGGCGATCCCGGTCGTGCTCGTCTGGCTCGTGCTCGTACGGCTCGCCCCCCGGTGGGCCGTCCCCGCGGCGATGCTCGTCGCGGTCGTCGGCATCGCGATCACCGCGACCGGCAGCGGGATGCTCGACGCGGGCCTCGCGCCCGCCCTCGTCGTGACGCTCCCGGTTCTCGACCCGCTCGTGATCGTGTCGCTCGGCGTGCCGCTGTTCATCGTCACGATGGCGGGCCAGAACGTGCCGGGCTTCGCGGTGCTCCGCACGTTCCGGTTCGAGCCGGTGCCGGCGCGGGCGATCCTCGTCGCCTCCGGCGGCATGACGGCCGCGGTCGCCGCGCTCGGCGGCTACGCCCTCAACCTCGCCGCGATCACGGCGGCGCTCATGGCGGGGCCGGACGCGCATCCCGACCCGCGGCGGCGCTGGGTTGCGCCCGTCGCCGGAGGCGTCACCTACGTGCTGCTGGGCCTCGCCGCGGGGGTCGCGACCGCCGTCGCCTCCGCGGCCCCGCCCATCCTCATCATCGCCGTCGCGGGTCTCGCCCTGCTCGGCGCGCTGACGACGAGCCTCGTGAGCGCGTTCGAGGCGCCCGAGACGCGGCTGACCGCGGCGGCGACCCTGATCGTCGTGGCCTCGGGCGTCGTCGTCGCGGGCATCGGGAGCGCGTTCTGGGGCCTCGTCGTCGGCGCGCTCGTCCTGTTCGTGACGACGTGGCGGGCGAGGAGTAGCGTCAGCTCCACCCCGGCGAAGGAGCAGTCATGACGAGCACCCGCGAGCCCGAGTCCGACCGCCGCCCCGGGAAGGTCGGCATCGCTCGCCGTGCCGCCGTCTACGCGATCATCGTCTCGTTCTCGCTCGCGGCGGTCGTCGGGATCATCGCGCTGCTGAGCGGCGAGTTCGGCGAGACGCAGGGCCGCATCCTGCTCACGACCGTGCTGCTCGGCGCGACGAGCATCACCGCCCTGTGCCACCTCGCCATCGCCGACCGTGCGATGCGCGTCGTCGGCGTCGTCGGCCTCGCCGCGAGCTCGGTCGCGCTCGTCACGGGCCTCGTGCTCATCTGGCGCGAGTGGGATTCCCCCGGATTCGACGACCTGCTCAAGGCCTTCGCGACCGCCGGAGTGGTCGCGGTGAGCTTCGCGCACGCGAACCTCCTGCTCCTCCTGGCCGGCCGTCGGCGGGAGGTCATCCGCATCGGGCTCATGGTGACGCTCGTCATGATCGCCGCCGTCGCGATCATGATCGTCCTCCCGATCGTCTCCGAGGGCGAGATCCCCGGCCCGCGGAACGAGGAGTGGTACTGGCGACTGTTCGGCGTCGTCGGCATCCTCGACGCGCTCGGCACGGTCGTCGTGCCCGTGCTCGCGATCTTCCTGCGCGATGCGCCGGCCGTCGCGGTCGTCGATGCGGCGGGGGATGCTCCCGCCCGCCCCGCAGGCGGCTCCGAGCGACTCGTCCTCACGCTGCCCGCCGATGTCGCGCGCACCCTCGAGCACCGCGCGTCGGCCGACGGCGTGGACGCCCCGCAGGCCGCGCTCGCTGCTCTGCGCCGCGGGCTCGCCGCGCCCGCGCCGTCACCGCAGCCCCCGGCTCACTAGCCTGGGCGGATGCTCGCCGATTTCCGCACCATCCCCGCCGACACCGCCTCACGCGATGCCCTCGCCAGCCAGGGGCTGCGCTACGAGCTCGTCGGCGGCGACACGGCCCGCCAGGACGCCTTCTCGCAGGCGGTCGCGCGCGGCTTCCACGGCGGAGCGCCCGAGGAGCAGGCGCTCGTCGAGATGCGCGAGTCATCGCGCGAGCGACGCGCGATCGGCGTCTGGGACGACTCGGCTGCCGAGCCCGAGGTGCCCGTCGCGACGGTCGACAGCTGGCCGACGCCGCTGCGCGTGCCGGGCGACCGCGACCTCGAGGCCTGGGCGATCAGCGTCGTGACGGTCGCCCCGACCCACCGGCGGCGCGGCATCGCGCGCGGGCTCCTCGAGGGCGAGCTGCGCGCGGCGATCGCGCACGGCACGCCGCTCGCGATCCTCACCGTCTCCGAGTCGACGATCTACGGCCGCTACGGCTTCGGCCCCGCCACGTGGGCGGCCGAGCTCGTCGTCGACACGAAGCGCGCGCGCTGGGTCGGGCCGACACCCGCCGGCCGCGTGCACCTCATCTCGCGCGAGAGCACTCGCGCGATCGCGCTCGACCTGGAGGAGCGCGCGCGGGCCGCGGGCGGCATCCCGACGTGGGGCGGGCATTGGGATCGCCAGCTCGGCCTCCGCCCCTCGCAGGCGTCGAAGTCGGCCGACCTCCGGGCCGTGCGCTACGACGACGCGGCGGGCGAGCCGCAGGGGTTCGCGGTGTATCGCGTCAAGGACGCCGGCCCCGACTTCACAAGGCACCCCGTCGAGATCATCGACCTCATCGCCGCGACCCCCGACGCCTACGCCGCGCTCTGGCGCTACGTGCTCGAGCTCGACCTCGTCCACGAGGTGGTCGCCTGGCAGCGCAGCGTCGACGAGCCCGTCAAGTGGATGGTCGCGGATGCCCGTGCCGTGCTCACGAGGTCGGTCACCGACCACCTGTGGGCGCGCATCCTCGACGTGCCGAGGTGCCTCGAGGGTCGCACCTGGCAGCGCGCCGGCCGCGTCGTGCTCGACGTCGCCGACGACCTCGGCCTCGCCGGCGGGCGGTTCGCGCTCGAGGTCGACGACGCGGGCGCCGCGCGCGTGACCACGACGGACGAGCCGGCCGACGTTAGCCTCGGCATCGCGGCCCTGAGCTCGCTGCTGCTCGGCGGCGCGAGCCCGATCACGCTCGCCGCCGCCGGTCGCCTGGAGGGCGACGCGGCGGCGGTCGAGCGCCTGCACGTCATGGCGGTCACTCCCGTGCCGCCGTGCCTGGGCTTCTGGTTCTAGTCGCTCAGGCGGCGAGCCCGCGCCGCGTCAGCAGCGGCTCGATGACCGCGTCGCGGCCGCGGAACTCGCGGTACGCCTCGAGCGGGTCGCGCGTGCCGCCGATGCCGAGCACGTACTGCCGGAACCGGTCGCCGTTGGCGCGCGTGAGGCCGCCGTTCTCGTGGAACCACTCGACGGTGTCGGCGTCGAGCACCTCGCTCCAGATGTAGCTGTAGTAGCCGGCCGAGTACCCGCCCGAGAACACGTGGGCGAAGTACGTCGAGCTGTAGCGGGTCGGCACGGCGGGGTTGTCTAGACCCACGCGCGCGAGCGCCTCGGCCTCGAACGCGGCGACATCCGTCACGGCCGCGGCCTCGGCGGCGCTGAGCGTGTGCCAGGCCTGGTCGAGCAGCGCCGCGGCGAGGTACTCGCTCGTCTTGAAGCCCTCGCCCCAGGTCTCGCTCGCCCGGATGCGGTCGAGGATCTCGGCGGGGATCGGCTCTCCCGTGACGTGGTGGACGGCGTAGTCGTTGACGATCTCGGGCCAGAGCATCCACATCTCGTTCACCTGGCTGGGGAACTCGACGAAGTCGCGGTACACGTTCGTGCCCGTGAAAGACGGATAGGTGACGTGCGCGAACAGGCCGTGCAGCGCGTGGCCGAACTCGTGGAAGAACGTGTTGACCTCGTCGAAGGTCAGCAGCGCCGGCTCGCCCGCGGCGGGCTTGGGCACGTTGAGGTTGTTGACGACGATCGTCGGGTGGTCGAGCAGCTCGTTCTGGCCGATGAGCTCGTTCATCCAGGCGCCGCCGCGCTTGCTGTCGCGCGTGAACAGGTCGAGCAGATAGAGGCCGAGCTGCGAGCCGTCCTCGTTCCGCACCTCGAACGCCCGCACGTCGGGGTGGTAGCCCGTGAGATCGGTGCGCTCGGAGAACGTGATGCCGAAGACCTTGGTCGCGGCGGCGAACACGCCCTGCTGCAGCACGCGCTCGGCCTCGAAGTAGGGGCGCAGGGCGGCGGTGTCGACGTCGAACTCGGCCGTGCGCACGCGCTCGCTGTAGTAGGCCCAGTCGTGCGCCTCGATGGGGTGGCCGGCGAGCGCCTCGAGCTTCTCCTGCTCGGCGCGCGCGTTGCGGGCGGCGGCGGGGGCGAGCTTCTCGAGCATCTCGGCGACGCGCGCGGGGGTCTTCGCGGTGCCGTCGGCGGTGACGAAGGCGGCGTGGTTCTCGAAGCCGAGCAGCTCGGCGCGCTCGGCGCGCAGCCGCGCGGTCTCGAGCAGCACGGCGCTGTTGTCGTTCTCGTTGCCGCGCGCGGCACGAGCGCGGGATGCCGCCATGATCCGGGCGCGGACATCGCGGTTCGTGAGGGAGGCCAGCCACGGGTGCCCCGTCGGCAGCACGAGGGTGACGAGGTGCTTGCCCTCGAGTCCGCGATCGGCGGCCGCCTGCGCTGCCGCCGAGATCTCGCCGGGGGTGAGCCCGTCGAGCTCGGCGACGTCGTCGATCACGACGGCGAGGTCGTTGGTGTCGGCGAGGAGGTTCTTCTCGAAGCGGGTCTGCAGCACCGACAGGCGCGAGTTCAGCTCGCTGAGCCGCTCCTTCTGGGCGTCGTCGAGGCCCGCGCCGGCGAGGGTCATGACGGTGTGGCGGCGCTCGATGAGGTAGCGCTGCTCGGGGATGAGGTCGAGGTCGTCGCGCTGCTCGTGGAGCGCGGCGATGCGCGCGTAAAGCGCGGAGTCGAGCGTGATGGCGTCCTCGTGCGCGGCGAGCTTCGGCGCGAACTCCTCCTCGAGGGCGTTGCTCGCGTCGTTCGAGTCGGCCGAGCTCTTGTTGAAGAACACGCGCAGCACGCGCGTGAGCAGCTGGCCGCTGCGCTCGAGGGGCTCCATGGTGTTGGCGAAGGTCGCCGGCTCGGTCTGCGCGGTGATCGCGGCGATCTCGGCGCGCTGCTCGGCCATGCCCCGTTCGATCGCGGGGCCGAAGTGATCGTCGCTGATCTCGGCGAAGGGCGGCAGCTGGTACGGCAGGGTGCTGGGGGAGAGGAAGGGATTGCTCATCCGTTCACCCTAGAGCCGTCCGCCCCGCCGATCGCGAATCTGCAAACAGTTCTCTGCAAACATTCGTCTGCAAAAAACTTTCTGCAAAGAAGTACTTGCAAAGAACCTTTTGCAAGCGTATCTTTGCAGTCATGGGACACGATCCGAACGGCAGGGCAGACCTCGAGGGCCTCAAGGCTCTCGCGCACCCCCTTCGCGTCACGATCATCGACGCGCTCTCGACCTACGGCCCGCAGACCGCGAGCATGCTCGCCGAGCGGCTCGGCGAGTCGAGCGGCTCGACGAGCTACCACCTCCGCCAGCTCGAGAAGCACGGCTACGTGGAGGAGCTCGCCGACAAGGGCACGGGCCGCGAGCGCTGGTGGCAGCGCGTCCAGGCCCCCATCTACCTCGGCGACGAGGAGACGGGCAAGAGCGAGACGGGGCGCGAGGTCTCGCGCATCGTCATGCGCGAGTTCGCCCACCACCGCGAGCAGTACTTCCGCGACTTCATCGAGCGCGGCATGACCGAGCTGAGCGAGGAGTGGCATCACGCCTCGAGCATCAACATGGCGAACGTCCACGTGACCGCCGAGCAGCTCGCCCAGCTCCACCACGACGTCGGCGAGATCGTCCACGAGTTCGTCGAGAAGCACCGCGGTCAGCGGGTGCCGGGCTCCCGCCCCGCGCTCGTGCAGTTCTACGCCTTCCCGGTCGTCGACGGAGTGGAGATCCCTGCAGAGGGAGACGCTCCTGCCGACGGCAGCACCCCCGAATCATCCGACACCACCACCACCGACACCGCGAAGGAGGAGCGAGCATGACCGCCGTCACCATGAGCACGGGCATGATCACCATCCAGCTGCCGCGCCGTCGCACTCCTGTTCTCCGCCGTCTCGCTCTGAGCGCCGGCCTCGCGCTGCTCACCTGGTTGGGCGCTCGCGCCGCGGTCAGCGGGCACGACGAGCAGGCTCGCCTCATCGCGACGGAGAACGCCGTGCGCCGCACCCGCGACGGCTTCCGCTACGGCTTCGTGCAGTAGCCCCGCCGCCCCACGATCAACGGGCGCGCCGATCCCTCCTGGTCGGCGCGCCCGTTTCGCGTCTCCAGCGCCTCGTCCGCGTGAGCGGGCTCAGGCGCGGACCGTCAGGCGTCGTGCGCGTCGTCGTCGTCGAGCGTCGTCGTGACGCTTCCGTCGTGCCCTTCGCGGATGACCGTCCCGTCGTCGAGCTCCACCACGGGTCGCCCCTCCAGCCACGTGAGGGTCCAGCGCCACTGGGTCGTGTCGCGCCCGAGCAAGTCGCCCTCGACGGCGCGGATCGCCGCGCGGACGGCCGGGCTCACGCGGGCCGGCGGCTCGCCGCCCACGGTCCAACGGGTTCCGAGCTGCATGCTCAGCACTCCTTCTCGTAGGTTACCCAGCTCGTGCGTGTCGCGAGCCGGTCGTACACGCGCTGGGCGCGGTCGTTGTCGTGCGCGGTGATCCAGCGCAGGGTTCCGCCTCCGTGCGCGGTCGCATGCGCGGCGACCGCGTCGAGCAGGGCGGTGCCGGCGCCCGACCCGCGAAGCTCCTCGTCGACGTACAGGTCGTCGAGGAACCAGCCGGGGCCGGCCGTGAAGGTGTCGGGCTGCTCGCGCACGTGCGCGAAGCCGCGGACCGCCCCGTCGATCTCCGCGACGAACGCGGTCAGCGGGTGGCGGGCATCCATCAGCCAGGCCCAGACGTCGTCGATGACAGGCGTCTCGAACGCCGTCTCGTAGAACGCGCCGTAGGCGAGGAAGAGCCGCTGCCACTCGTCGCGATCGGCGGCGGCGATCGGCCGGATCGTCAGGGGGCTAACGGTCATGCGCTCAGTGAACCACGACGCGCGCCTGGCCGAGGAATCGGCGGGGCGCGCGTCGCGAGCGGCTCGAACGAACAGGGCGCGGGCTACGGCGCCTCGGGCAACGGGGCCAGCTCGATCGCGAGCACCTCGACGCTCTCGCCCTGCTGGATGTCGAGCGTGTCGATGCGCCCGACGGCCTTGAGATCGCCGGCGGCTTCGGCGAGCAGAAGCGGTGCCGAGATCGTCGCGTGCGCGACGGGCGTCTTCTGCGAGGCCTTCGCGTCGGTCTTCGCGCGGCGGATCCCGATGAGGGCGGCCGAGACGAGCGGCAGGAGCCCGCTCGGGGCGGCCTCGACTCCGAGCTCGTCGACCGTCGGCCAGGGCGCGCGGTGGACGCTGTCGCCGTGGGTCCAGCTCCACACCTCCTCCGTGGCGAAGGGGATGACCGGCGCGAGCAGGCGCAGCATGACGTCCACCGCGCGGCGCAGCGCGGTCACGGCGCTCGCCTGCCCGTCGAGCCGATCCGACTCATCGCCGGGCGTGGAGCCGTATGCGCGCTCCTTCACGAGCTCGAGGTAGTCGTCGCAGAACGTCCAGAAGAACTGCTCGGTGACCTCGAGGGCGCGGGCGTGGTCGTACTCCTCGTAGGCCTTCGTCCCCTGGCGCACGACGTCGCCGAGGGTCGCGAGCATGTCGACGTCGAGCGGGTCGGTGACGACCGCGTCGCCCGCCGGCACGGGGAAGGAGTAGACGAACTTCGCGGCGTTGAGCACCTTGATCGCGAGGCGCCGGCCGATCTTCATCTGCTTGGGGTTCTGCGGGTCGAAGGCAGCATCGGTTCCGAGGCGCGAGGAGGCCGCCCAGTAGCGCACCGCATCGGAGCCGTGCTCGTCGAGCATGCCCTGCGGCGTGACGACATTGCCCTTCGACTTCGACATCTTCTTGCGGTCGGGGTCGACGATGAACCCCGAGATGCCGGCGTGCTTCCACGGCACGGTGCCGTGCTCGAGCTCGGCGCGCAGCACGGTCGAGAACAGCCAGGTGCGGATGATGTCCTGACCCTGGCTGCGCAGGTCGTAGGGGAAGACCAGGTCGAACAGCTCCGGGTCGTCCTCCCACTTCGCGGCGATCTGCGGGGTGAGCGACGAGGTCGCCCACGTGTCCATGATGTCGACCTCGCCGATGAAGCCACCCGGCTGGCCGCGCTGCGCCTCGTCGAACCCGGGGGCGGGCATCGACGCCGGGTCGACCGGCAGCATGTCCTCGGTCGGCACGATCGGGTCGCCCGTCTGCTCGCCGTTCTCGTCGAGGCGGTACCAGACCGGGATGGGAACGCCGAAGAAGCGCTGCCGCGAGATGAGCCAGTCGCCGGAGAGCCCGCCGACCCAGTTCTCGTAGCGAACGCGCATGAAGTCGGGGTGGAAGGCGATCTGACGGCCGTTCTCGAGCAGACGCTCGCGCAGCCCCTCGTCGCGCGCGCCGTTGGCGATGTACCACTGGCGCGTGGTGACGATCTCGAGCGGCTTGTCGCCCTTCTCGAAGAACTTGACGGGGTGCGTGATGGGTCGCGGGTCGCCGTGCAGGTCGCCCGACTCGCGCAGCAGCTCGACCATGCGGGCCTTCGCGCTGAACACGGTCTTTCCGGCGAGCTCGCCGTAGACCGCGAGGGCGTCGCCCTCGATGCCCTCCGGGGCGTCGGCGAGGATGCGGCCGTCCTTCCCGAGGATCGGGCGCGTCGGCAGGTCCAGCTCCCGCCACCACACCACATCGGTCACGTCGCCGAAGGTGCACACCATGGCGATGCCGGAGCCCTTGTCCTGCTGCGCGAGGTGGTGGGCGACGACGGGCACCTCGACGCCGAAGAGCGGCGTGCGCACGGTCGTGCCGAAGTAAGGCTGGTAGCGCTCGTCGTCGGGGTGGGCGACGAGGGCGACGCACGCGGCGATGAGCTCGGGGCGCGTGGTCTCGATCTCGATCGTTCCGCCGTCGGGCTTGTGGAACGAGACCCGGTGGTACGCACCGGGCATCTCCTTGTCCTCGAGCTCGGCCTGCGCGACGGCGGTGCGGAAGGTGATGTCCCACAGCGTGGGGGCGTCGGCGCGGTAGGCCTCGCCGCGGGCGAGGTTGCGCAGGAAGGCGCGCTGCGCGACGCGCTGCGCCTCGTCGCCGATCGTGCGGTAGGTCTGGGTCCAGTCGACGCTGAGGCCGAGCGCGCGCCAGAGGTCCTCGAACTGCTTCTCGTCCTCGACGGTGAGGCGCTCGCACAGCTCGATGAAGTTGCGCCGGCTGACGGGCACCTGGTCGGCGGGCTTGCCGCTCGTGCCGCCGCCCTCGAAGGGCGGCGTGAAGTCGGGGTCGTAGGGCAGGGCCGGCTCGCAGCGCACGCCGTAGTAGTTCTGTACGCGGCGCTCGGTCGGCAGGCCGTTGTCGTCCCACCCCATCGGGTAGAAGAGGTGCTGGCCGCGCATGCGCTGGAACCGCGCGGCGAGATCCATGTGGGTGTAGCTGAAGACGTGCCCGATGTGCAGAGAACCCGAGGCGGTCGGCGGGGGAGTGTCGATCGCGTAGACCGCGTCGGAGCCCGCGGCGAGGGCGGCGTCGCGGTCAAAGCGATAGGTGCCCTGGGCCTCCCACACCTCGCCCCACTTCGGCTCGAGACCCTCGAGGGCGGGCTTGTCGGGAATGGCGTTGCTCATGGGATCTCGCTCCGTATGGGCGGCACCGTGTCAGAGGTAAGGGTGCCTGGGTGTGGTCGTCATCCCATGCTACCGGTGGGCCCGATCAAGCCCGTCCGCCGACGTCGCGGCCGACCGTCGAGAGTAGTCGGCCGAGGCAGCCCGGAACCGGGCTTTGTGGCTAATAGACAGACCTTTCTGTCTTATCAAAGAAAATCACCCCCGGGAGGGGGGTGAGCGCCAGCATCTCATCACGTCATGATCGCGGTCCAGCCGGGCCGGCGGCACGGCGGTCACCCCCTGAAGGAGAACCATGACAACGCACGCCACCCGCGCTCGCCTGGGCGCGCTCGCCGCGCTCATGGCCGCCGCGCTGCTGTCCGCGCCGGCCACCGCCACCGCGGCTCCGAGCCAGAACGGCCTCGACAACGGCATCGAGCGCCACGTCCCCGCGCACGCCGCGTCGGCCGCCGCGTACTGGACGGAGGAGCGCATGCGCTCCGCGATCCCCGCCGACGTCCTCGTCGCCGACAACGCCCGCGCCGCGAAGAACGCGAACCCCGGCAAGCCCGTCGAAGCGGGCCAGCCGCAGCGCGTCCAGGCGCAGAAGCCGAAGGCGAGCGGCCTCACGCCGATCTCGCACGTCGGCAAGGTGTTCTTCACGCTGGGCGGCGGCAACTACGTCTGCTCGGGCAACGCGGTCTCCTCCGCCAACGAGCTCACCGTCTCGACCGCGGGACACTGCGTCAACGAGGGCGGCGGCGCCTACGCCTCGCGCTGGATCTTCGTGCCCGCCTACGAGAACGGCCGCGCGCCCTACGGGCAGTGGACGGCCACCGAGCTCGTGACGACCTCGGCCTGGGCGAACTCGGGCGACATCAGCTACGACGGCGCCTTCGCCGTCATGGCCCCGCTCAACGGCCGCACCCTGAGCGACACGGTCGGCGCGACGGGCGTCGGCTTCAATCTCTCCCGCGGGCTCGCCTACGACGCGTTCGGCTACCCGGCGGCGCGCCCGTTCACCGGCGAGACGCTCCAGGGCTGCACGGGAACGGCGCGCCCCGACCCGTACAACCAGACGCTCTCGCAGGGCATCCCGTGCGACATGACGGGCGGCTCCTCGGGCGGACCGTGGTTCACGCAGGGCCTGCAGAACTCGGTCAACAGCTTCGGCTACTCGGGCGTGCGCAACACGATGTTCGGTCCGTACTTCGGCACGGCCATCCAGCAGGCCTACCAGGCGGCGGCGAACTAGCCCCGCCCCACCGGAGAGCAGGAGCCTCGCGGTCGTCCACGCCGCGGGGCTCCTGCGCGTCGGGGACGTGCGGGCTACGGCAGCAGGCGCACGACCTCGACGGTCTGATGCGTCACGAGCCCATCGGCGTTCTCGGCCGAGACCGTGTAGAGCTGGCTCTCCTCCGAGCACTGGTACGCGAACTCGTAGGTCGCCGTCGTCGGGACCTCCTCGAACGGCTCGGCCCGCGCGTCGTCAGTGCCGATGCCGAACCACGCGGTCGTCGCGCCGTCGATGCTCCAGCTCCAGAACAGCGGAACCGATCCGCTCTCATCGGGGCAGTTGGCGGTGTTCTCCGCCTGGAAGACCGTGAACGTCGGCGCCGGGGCGGGCTCGGGGGCGGCGCTCGTCTCGGTCGGCGTCGGCGAGGGCGACGGCTCCTCGGTCTCGCTCGGCGTGGGCGAGGGGGACGGGGTCTCCGACGGCGAGGAGCTCGCGCTCGGCGTGTCCGACGCCGCAGGCGCGGGCGCGTCGTCGCGGTTCAGGAGGGCGAAGATCAGCACGACGAGCGCGATGAGCAGGATGACCGCGAGCGCGATGAGCGCGATCGCCCCGCCGCTCAGTCGGCGCGGTCCCGTGGCGGCGCTCGCCGGGGCGGGGCCCGCAGCCGGGCCGCCCCCGATGGGCGCGCTCGAGCGCG
>NZ_JAUSMI010000139.1 GCF_030645145.1 Microcella sp.
AAGCAGCCCCGAAGAGCCACCGGCACATCTAGTTGCGACAACCGCCACCGAAGTGATGAGCTGCCACGAGTTTGTCTGACTGAAGTTCGAATATCTACTGACATTCGTTTCAATCCAAAGGAATCTCAACCGGCCGACAAATGTCGACCGACGAGGATAATTTGGCATTGACTTAGTGCACGCTGTTGAGTTCTCAAGGATCGGGCGCACCTGACCTCGCGCTTCGCAGCGCTCGCAACAGGGCTCTTCCTTCCGGCTCCCCTCGACTGGCCGGCTCTCGAGAGAGTCGCTGTCATCGGAGGGGATCCGCTTCCCGCTCCTCCACGCATCGGAACGGCGAGCCGTTCTGGCTGAGAAGAAGGGGGTTCGTTTCCGCTTGGGGTTCGGGAGGCTTTTCGCTCTCCCGCCCGCTTGGGGCAACAGGTAGATACATTACGGCTGAGCGGGGCATCGGGCAAATCGCGGCCGCCTCGGGCGTGTCGCGCTCGCGCGCGCCCGCGAGGCCGTGGCCGGGGAACCGGAACGGGCCCGGTGCGTCGCACCGGGCCCGCATCCGTCGCCGCTCAGTAGCGGTAGTGATCGACCTTGTAGGGACCGTCGACGTCCACGCCGATGTACGCAGCCTGGCGCGGGGTCAGCTCGGTGAGCTTCACGCCGAGCGCCGCGAGGTGCAGGCGCGCGACCTTCTCGTCGAGGGCCTTCGGCAGGACGTGGACTCCGAGGGGGTACGCGTCGGGATTCGTGTGCAGCTCGAGCTGCGCGAGCACCTGATTCGTGAACGACGCGCTCATCACGAAGCTCGGGTGCCCCGTGGCGTTGCCGAGGTTCATCAGCCGGCCCTCGCTCAGCACGAGGATCGAGCGGCCGGTCGGCAGGCGCCACTCGTGCACCTGCGGCTTGATCTCGATGCGCTCGGCGCCCGGGAGGCTCTCGAGCCCCGCCATGTCGATCTCGTTGTCGAAGTGGCCGACGTTCGCGACGATCGCGAGGTGCTTGAGCCCCTGCAGGTGCTCGAGCGTCACGACCGACTCGTTGCCCGTCGCGGTGACGAGGATGTCGATCTCGCCGATCACGTCGTCGAGCCGGGCGACCTGGTAGCCGTCCATGGCCGCCTGCAGCGCGTTGATGGGGTCGATCTCGGAGACGATGACGCGCGCGCCCTGGCCGCGGAGGGCATCCGCGCTGCCCTTGCCCACGTCGCCGTAGCCGCACACGAAGACGGTCTTGCCGCCCATGAGCACGTCGGTCGCGCGATTGAGGCCGTCGGGCAGCGAGTGGCGGATGCCGTACTTGTTGTCGAACTTGCTCTTCGTCACGGAGTCGTTGACGTTGATCGCGGGGAAGAGCAGCTGGCCGTCGCGGTGCAGCTCGTACAGGCGGTGGACGCCCGTCGTGGTCTCCTCCGTGACGCCGAGGATGCCCTGGCCCACGCGCGTCCAGCGCTGCGGGTCGCTCGCGAGCGAGGCGCGGAGCACGTCGAGGACGACGCGGCCCTCCGCGCTCTCGTCGGCCGCGGCATCCGGGACCGCGCCCGCCGCCTCGAACTGGGTGCCCTTGTGCACGAGGAGGGTGGCGTCACCGCCGTCGTCGAGGATCATCGTCGGCCCAATCGGGGCGCCCGACTCGTCGACGCCGAAGTCGAAGATCTGCTGGGTCGCCCACCAGTACTCCTCGAGGGTCTCGCCCTTCCAGGCGAAGACCGGCGTGCCCTCGGGTGCCTCGGGGGTGCCGGTGCGGCCGACGACGACCGCGGCGGCCGCCTCGTCCTGCGTGGAGAAGATGTTGCAGCTCGCCCAGCGCACGTCGGCGCCGAGAGCGACGAGCGTCTCGATGAGCACCGCGGTCTGCACGGTCATGTGCAGCGAGCCGGCGATGCGCGCGCCGGCGAGGGGCTGGTGCGGGCCGAACTCCTCGCGGAGGGCCATGAGGCCCGGCATCTCGTGCTCCGCGAGGCGCAGCTGGTGGCGACCCGCCTCGGCGAGGGACAGGTCGCGCACGGCGAAGGGGACGCCGTTGCGCTCGATCACGCGGGCGAGGGGGGATGCGGGGGCGCCCGCGGGCGCGCCGGTCTCGATGGCCATGCGGCCATTCTCGCAGGGGGCGGCGCGGGCCCGCTGGGTGCGAGCCGGGGGTGCGGCCCGCGGGGGGGCCGGGCC
>NZ_JAUSMI010000141.1 GCF_030645145.1 Microcella sp.
AAGCAGCCCCGAAGAGCCACCGGCACATCTAGTTGCGACAACCGCCACCGAAGTGATGAGCTGCCACGAGTTTGTCTGACTGAAGTTCGAATATCTACTGACATTCGTTTCAATCCAAAGGAATCTCAACCGGCCGACAAACGTCGACCGACGAGGATAATTTGGCATTGACTTAGTGCACGCTGTTGAGTTCTCAAGGATCGGGCGCACCTGACCGCACGCCTCTCGGCGCTTGTTTCAGGGCAACTGTCCTAACTTATCCGGCTCGGTGTCTCGACGCAAGTCGGCGTCCGCGGTGAACCGCGGGCGACGGCGTCGGATCTTGCCTGGGCCGGATTCGCCATCCTACGCCTCCGATCGGCTCGCGACAAGTCACGACGTTCGGAAGGGGATGTGGTCTCCACGTGAGGCGGGAGGCTCTTCGGCTCTCCTGCGCCTTTGGGGCGACGAGTTGAAATGTACGCGGCGCCGGCGGTCCGGGCCAATCAGCGAGGCATCCCGGGCGTGTCGCGCGATACTGGCCCGGTGCCGACGTCGCTGCCCGAGCCCGACCTTCCGCTGCGCGACCGACTCGCGCGGCTGGAGCGCGACGTGCCGCTCACTGTGCTGCGGGCAGGGGGGGCGGGACTCGCGACTGGCGACGTGAGCGAGGACTCCCCCGAGCATCCGGCCATCGAATGGCTCGGTGCACCCGTGGGTGGCGGCCCTACTGGGCGCGGGTATGGGGCCTGCGACTGCTGATGCACGTCGGCGTCGACGCGGGATCCGGTGCCGCGGTCGCCAGCGCGCTCGGCGATGAGGCCTGGCGCGTGCGCGAGATGGCGCTCAAGGTCGTCGCTCGGCACGAGCTCGTCGTCGACGAGGCCGCCCTGGTGGAGCTGCTGGGCGACCCCGTGCTGCGCGTGCGCGCGCAGGCAGCTCGCGCGCTCGGCCTGCGCGCTCCGTGAGGCGCGATGCGCCGCTCGCGATCAGTGCGCGAGGCGCAGGCCCGCGAGGGTCTTCTTGCCGCGCCGTAGCACCGCCACTCCCCCGGCGAGCGAGCGCCCCTCGAGGGTCTCCTCGTCGGAGTCGACCTTCTCGTTGTTGACCGTGACCCCGCCCTGCGCGATCGCGCGGCGGGCATCGCTGAGGCTCGCGCACAGCCCCGTGGCGACGAGCGCGTGCGCGACGGTCTGCGCGGGGTCGACCTCCGCGTGCGGGAGCTCGTGGAGCACCGCGGCCAGAGTGGGTGCGTCGAGCGCGTGGAGGTCGCCGCCGCCGAACAGGGCGGACGTGGCATCCATCGCCGCAGCGACGGCATCGGCACCGTGGACGAGGCCCGTCACCTCGAGCGCGAGGCGGCGCTGCGCCTCCCGCCGGAACGGCTCGTTCTCGACCTTCTCGACGTACTCCTCGATCTCGGACCGCGAGAGGAACGTGAAGACCTTGAGCCGGTCGATCACGTCGGCGTCGTCGGTGTTGAGCCAGAACTGGTACATCGCGTACGGGCTCGTGAGCTCGGGGTCGAGCCACACCGCGTTGCCCTCGCTCTTGCCGAACTTGCGGCCATCGGCGTTCGTGACGAGCGGCGTCCCGATCGCGTGCACGGCCGTGCCCTCGGCGCGGCGCACGAGATCGACGCCGCTCGTGAGGTTGCCCCACTGGTCGCTGCCGCCGGTCTGCAGCACGCAGCCGTAGTCGAGATGCAGGCGCCGGAAGTCGAGGCCCTGCAGGATCTGGTAGCTGAACTCGGTGTAGCTGATGCCCTCATCGCTGTTGAGGCGCGCGCTCACGGCATCCTTCTTGAGCATCGTGCCGACGCGGTAGTGCTTGCCGATGTCGCGCAGGAACTCGATCGCGCTCATCGGCGCCGTCCAGTCGAGGTTGTTCACGAGGCGCGCCGCGTTGTCGCCCTCGAACGAGAGGAAGCGCGAGACCTGCGCCTGCAGGTAGCCCACCCACTCGGCGACGACGGCCTCGTCGTTGAGGGTGCGCTCGGCGGTGGGCTTCGGGTCGCCGATGAGACCGGTCGAACCGCCGACGAGCCCGAGCGGGCGGTGGCCGGCGAGCTGCAGGCGGCGCATGAGCAGCAGCTGCACGAGGTTGCCGAGGTGCAGGCTCGGCGCCGTGGGGTCGAAGCCGCAGTAGTACGTGATCGGCGGGCCGTCGAGCAGCGCGGTGAGCGCCGCCTCATCGGTCGAGACGTGGACGAGGCCGCGCCAGACGATCTCGTCCCACAGCGTCTCGAAGGAGTCGTCGTTGCGCGGCTCGGTCAGGGTCACGGATGCGGCGGGCACCGCGCCAGCGTATCAACGGGCGGGCGGAGCGGCTGTCGTCGCGCTTCGCCGGAGCGCCGCGGAGAGTCCACCCTGTGCGGTTGAGCGGACAGTGATCAACCCTGCGCGGTTGCTACTGATGGAATCAGCCCGGTAGACTTGATGGGTCTCATCATCGCGAGAGGAGAATCCCGTGTTCGTCATCATCGCCGACCAGATCGACAGCCGACACGACGACGACCGTGTCGCCGGAGCGCTCGCCGACATCGAGCGCGAGCACGGAGGGAGCCTCGCCCTTCCTCCCGAGCGCACGGCCGGCGACGAGCTGCAGCTCATGACCGCGAGCGCCGAGACCGCCCTCGAGATCGCCCTGCACCTGCTGCGCGACGAGCACTGGCGCGTCGGGATCGGGCTCGGCTCGGTGCGGACTCCCCTGCCCGACAGCGTTCGCGAGGCGCGCGGGCCCGCCTTCCTCGCCGCGCGCGCCGCCGTCGAGGCCGCCGACAAACGACCCACGCACTGCGCGGTGCGCGGGTCGTCGGGAGACGAGGACCGCGTCGCCGACCTGGGGGCGCTCGTCGACCTGCTCCTGACCCAGCGGGCACGATGGAGCGAGCAGGGCTGGGAGATGCACGACCTGCTCGAGGGCGGCGACACGCAGGCCGACGCCGCCGAGCGCATCGGCATCACGCCCCAGGCCGCGAGCAAGCGCGCTCGCGCCGCGGGGCTGAGGCTCGATGCGGAGGCGCGCGCCTCTCTCAGCCGCCTGCTCGCCGACGCCGATCGCACGCAGAGCGCGATCGGCCCGACCTCGGAGGACTCCGCCGCATGATCCTGGACCCCGTCGAGCTCTCGCTCGCGCTCGCCTGGTCGGGACTCGTCGGGATCGTCTGGCTCGCCGTCGTCCTCGCCGTTCTCGCGACGACGGAAGCGCAGCCGCGGCTCGTCATCGTCGGCGTCGGCGTCGTGCTCGTGGGCGGCCTCGCCGTCGCCTCGGGTGCGAGCGACGCCCTGCCGTCGTCCTCGACGCTGCTCGCCCAGCTCGGCATGGCGGCGCTCGGCGTCGCGGGCGGCGGGCCCGTCGCCACCCTCGTCCTCGCCGCGGCCTCCCGCGGCAGCGCGGCCCCGCAAGGCACGCACGGCGGCATCCTCGTCGGGGACGGCGTCGGGCGCGAGGTGCTGCGCGGCGGCACCACGATCGGCTTCCTCGAGCGCACGATCATCGTCGCGGCGGTGCTCATCGGCCGGTGGGAGCTCCTCGCCGCGCTCATCGCCATCAAGGGACTCGGGCGCTTCCGCGACCTCGATGCGGGCGCCGCGACCGAGCGCTTCATCATCGGCACGCTCGTGAGCCTGCTGTGGGCGGGCGCGTGCGCAGGCCTCATCGTCCTCGCCTGAGCTGCCGACGCGGCGGTGGCCGCTGCCGTCGGGGGCGGGTCAGGCCGGCGGTCGACGCCGACGGGCGACCGCGGGGCGGTAGAGCGAGACCGTCGCGTCGCCGGCGATCCAGAACCGCCAGGGGTGGGCAGCGGCATCCCCGCCCGGGCCCGCGACGCCCACGCGCGGGCCGCTCGCGATGCGCTCGGTCGGCAGTGCGGGCCGCGGTTCGAGCCGCAGCCCGTCGAGATCGGGGCGGTCGAGCGGGAGGAGCGGCGAGCCCGAGTCGGCGAGCACGACGCCGAGCGCACGGGCCAGTCGAGCGGGGCCCCGGGCGAGATCGCGGTGCGGGATGGCGCGGCGCTGGTGGTCCGCTCTCCGGCGGGCGAGCGCGAGCTCGGCGCCCTCGACGACCTCCCCCGCCCGGATGAGCAGGCCCGAGGCGACCCCGGGCTCGCCCGCGACGAGGTTGACGCACGTGTGCATGCCGTAGGTGAAGTAGGCGTAGACGTGACCGGCGCCGAGGAACATCGGGCGCGTGCGCGGGGTCTCGCCGCGGAAGGCGTGCGATCCGGGGTCGTCGGCGCCGCGGTACGCCTCGACCTCGGTCAGCCGCACCGTGACCCCGCGGCCGTGCAGGAGCGAGCCGAGCAGGCGCGGCGCGACCTCGAGCGGATCGCCCGCGAGCAGCGCGACCGCCGCGGGGTCGGGCGCGCTCTGGTCGGGCGCACGCGGATCGGACGGGCGCAGATCGGGCGCGGGCCGACCGCCGCCGCCGGAATCGCTCGTGGAGCTCACGTCGCTCAGAGCGCGGCGACCCGCTCGTCGAGGTGGGCGCGCTGCGCCGCGACAGCGACCGCGGCCGTGCCGCCCGCGCCGGAGCGCGAGCCGATCGAGCCCTCGACCGTGAGAACGGCGCGCACCTCGCCCGTCAGCCGCGGGTCGATCGCGGCGTAGTCGGCGTCGCTCGGCTCGTGGAGCTCGAGGCCCGCGCGCTCGCAGTGCGCGACGAGCGCGCCCGAGATCTCGTGCGCCTCACGGAACGGCACGCCCTGCCGCACGAGCCAGTCGGCGACGTCGGTCGCGAGCGAGAAGCCCTGCGGAGCGAGCTCGGCCATGCGCGCGGTGTCGAACCGCAGGGTCGCGACCATGCCCGTGAATGCGGGCAGGAGCACCTCGAGCGTCTCGACGGCGTCGAAGACGGGCTCCTTGTCCTCCTGCAGGTCGCGGTTGTACGCGAGCGGAAGGCCCTTGAGCGTCGTCAGCAGGCCGGTCAGGTCGCCGATGAGGCGGCCGGCCTTGCCGCGCGCGAGCTCGGCGATGTCGGGGTTCTTCTTCTGCGGCATGATCGACGACCCCGTCGAGTAGCCGTCGTGCAGGGTCACGAAGGCGACCTCGCGCGTGTTCCAGAAGATGATCTCCTCGGCCAGGCGCGAGAGGTCGATGCCGATCTGCGCGGCGATGTACGCGAACTCCGCGACGAGGTCGCGGCTCGCGGTCGCGTCGATAGAGTTCTCGGTCGGGCCCGAGAACCCGAGCTCGGCGGCGACGATCCCCGGGTCGAGGCCGAGGCTCGAGCCCGCGAGCGCACCGGAGCCGTACGGCGAGCGGTCGGCGCGCGCCCACCAGTCGCGCAGGCGCTCGAGGTCGCGCACGAGGGGCCACGCGTGGGCGAGAAGGTGATGCGCGAGCAGCACGGGCTGTGCGTGCTGCAGGTGCGTGCGTCCGGGCATGACGGCGTCCGGATGCGCGTCGGCCTGCTGCGCGAGCGCCTCGACGAGGCGGCGCACCTCCGTCGCGATCGCGCGGCCGTGGTCGCGCAGGTACATGCGGATGAGCGTGGCGATCTGGTCGTTGCGACTGCGGCCCGCGCGCAGCTTGCCGCCGAGCTCGGTGCCGACCTCGGCCAGGAGGGCGGTCTCGAGGGCGCCGTGCACGTCCTCGTCCTCGGGGCGGGGCTGCAGGTCGCCCGCCCGCCAGCGGGACTCGAGCGCGTCGAGCGCGTCGCGCATCCGGCGCAGCTCGTCGGCGTCGAGATAGCCCGCCGCCGCGAGGGCGCTCGCGTGGGCGCGGCTGCCGGCGAGGTCGTAGGGGGCGAGCTGCCAGTCGAAGTGCGTCGAGCGGCTCAGTCGGACGAGCTCGGGGCTCGGGCCGTCGGCGAAGCGGCCGCCCCAGAGCGAGCCCTCGTTCGTCGCGCCGCTCATCGGGCGCCCTCCGTCGAGGCCGCGGTCAGGCCGGCGCCGCGGGACTGCCTCAGCAGCCACACCAGAAGGGCCTTCTGCGCGTGCAGGCGGTTCTCCGCCTCGTCCCAGATGACCGACTGCGGGCCGTCGAGCACGTCGGCGGTGACCTCGTACCCGCGGTAGGCCGGCAGGCAGTGGAGGAAGAGGGCGTCGTCGGCCGCGAGGGCCATGAGCCGGGCATCCACCCGGTAGGCGTCGAAAAGGGCGACGCGCGCCTCCTTCTCGTCCTCCTTGCCCATCGACACCCACGTGTCGGTCACGACGACGTCGGCGCCCGCGGCGGCCGCGTCGGCGTCGGTCGTGACGAGGACGGAGCCGCCCGTCTCGGCGGCGCGGCGCTCGGCGTCGGCGACGATGCGCGACTCGGGCGACGCCTCGGCCGGTGCCGCGATGCGCACATGCATGCCCGCGGTCGCGCACGCGAGCAGGTACGAGTGGGCCATGTTGCTCGCGCCGTCGCCGAGGAAGGCGACCGTCAGGCCGGCGAGCGCGCCGCGGTGCTCGCGGATCGTCTGCAGGTCGGCGAGCAGCTGGCACGGGTGGAAGTCGTCGCTCAGCGCGTTGACGACGGGGACGCTCGCGTTCGCGGCCATCTCCTCGAGCCCGGCGTGCGCGAAGGTGCGCCAGACGATCGCGGCGACCATGCGCTCGAGCACGCGGGCGGTGTCGGCGATCGACTCCTTCGCGCCGAGCTGGCTCTCGCCCGACTGGATCACGAGCGGCTGCCCGCCGAGGTCGGCGATGCCGACGGTGAAGCTCACGCGCGTGCGCGTCGAGGTCTTGTCGAAGTAGACCGCGACCGTCTCGGGGCCCGCGAGGGGTCGTTCGACGTAGCGGTCGGCCTTGAGGCGGTCGGCGAGGTCGAGGATCTCGGCCTGCTCGGCGGGGCTCAGGTCGTCGTCGCGCAGGAAGTGGCGGACGGCGGCCGAATCGGGCGGCGTAGCGGTCGATGATGCGGCGGCGTGCGTCATGCGGCGGCCTCCAGGCTGGCGGCGAAGATGGTCAGGAAGCGCTCGATCTCGGCGTCGCCGATGATGAGCGGCGGGGCGAGGCGGATGCTCGACCCATTGGCGGCGTTGACGATGAGCCCGCGATCCATCGCGGCGGCGACGACCGCGCCCGCGACCGGGCGGTCGAGCCCGACGCCGATCAGCAGGCCGCGACCGCGCACCTCCGCGACGAGGGGCGACCCGAGAGAGAGGATGCCCGCCCGCAGCTGCTCGCCGCGGCGAGCCGCGTTGCTCACGAGGTCGGCGCGCTCGATCTCGTCGAGCACGGCGCTCGCGACGCCCGTCGCGAGGGGATTCCCGCCGAAGGTCGAGCCGTGCTGGCCGAGCGAGAAGAGCTCGCTCGCGGCGCCGATCGTGACGAGCGCCCCGATCGGGATGCCGCCGCCGATGCCCTTCGCGAGCGCGATCGCGTCGGGCACGACGCCCTCGTGCTGAAAGGCGAACCAGTCGCCCGTGCGGCCGGCGCCCGTCTGGATCTCGTCGACGATGAGCAGCGTGCCGTGGCGCGCCGTGAGCTCGCGCGCCGCGGTGAGGAACCCGTCGGGCAGAGGCACGACGCCCGCCTCGCCCTTGATGGGCTCGAGCACGAGGGCGGCGACGTCGTCGCCGAGCGCCGCCTCGAGCGCGTCGAGATCGGTCGGCAGGTGCTCGACCCCCGGGAGCATGGGCTCGAAGGGCGCGCGCAGCGCGGGCTTGCCCGTGAGCGCGAGCGAGCCCATCGTGCGGCCGTGGAAGGCCTGCTCGAAGGCGAGGATGCGCGGCCGGCCGGTGCGGCGGGCGAGCTTGACGGCGGCCTCGATCGCCTCCGCGCCCGAGTTCGCCGGGTAGACGCGCCCCGACTCCCCCGCGCCCGTGAGGCGCACGAGCCGCTCGGCGAAGCCGACGGCCTGCTCGGTCGTGAAGTAGTTGCTCACGTGCACGAGTCGCGCGGCCTGCTCGCTCACCGCCGCGACGAGCGCGGGGTGCGCGTGGCCGAGCGCGTTGACGGCGATGCCGGCGAGGAAGTCGAGGTACTCGCGCCCGTCGACATCCCACACCGTCGCGCCCGCGCCATGGCTCAGGACGGCCATGGGGGCCGGGGCGGAGCGCATCGCGACGTGCGCGAATCGCGCGCGCACGGCATCCGTCTGCGGGCCCGCGGCGAAGCCCGCGGGGAGGGCGGTCGGGGCGGGCGTCGCGCTCACGGGGCGACCACCTCGGTGCCGATGCCCGAGCGCGTGAAGATCTCGAGCAGGATCGAGTGCGGCACGCGGCCGTCGATGATCGCGGCCTTCGGGACTCCCGCGTCGACCGCGTCGAGGCACGCCGACATCTTCGGGATCATGCCCGACTCGAGCCTCGGCAGCAGCGCGCGCAGCTCGTCGGTGTCGATCGACGACACGAGCGAGTCGCGGTCGGGCCAGTCGCGGTAGAGGCCCGCGACGTCGGTCAGGATCACGAGCTTCTGGGCACCGAGGGCCGCGGCGAGCGCCGCCGCCGCCGAGTCGGCGTTGACGTTGAGCGACTGCCCGGGCGCGTCGATGTCGGGGGCGATCGACGAGACCACGGGGATGCGCCCCGCGTCGATCAGCTGCAGCACCGCCGCGGGGTCGACCCCCACGACATCGCCCACGAGCCCGAGGTCGACCTCGACCCCGTCGACCACGGTGCCGCGCCGCTGGCCGCGGAAGAGACCCGCATCCTCGCCGGAGACGGCGGCCGCGAGCGGGCCGTGCTGGTTGATGAGGCTCACGAGCGAGCGGCTGATCTGGCCGGTCAGGACCATGCGGACGACGTCCATCGCCTCGGGGCTCGTCACGCGGTACCCGCCGCGGAACTCGCTCTCGATGCCGAAGCGTTCGAGCATCGCCGAGATCTGGGGGCCGCCGCCGTGCACGACGACGGGGCGGAGGCCGACGGTGCGGAGGTAGACCATGTCCTCCGCGAAGGCGCGCTGCAGCTCGTCGCTCACCATCGCGTTGCCGCCGAACTTCACGACGACGATCGCGTCGCGGAAGGTCTGCAGCCACGGCAGCGACTCGATGAGCGTCTCGGCCTTCGCGGCGGCGCGCGCGTGCTCGCTCGCGACCTCGTCGGGGGTTCTCAGTTCGCTCATGCCGGCCCTGTCAGCTCGAGTAGGCGCTGTTCTCGTGCACGTAGTCGTGCGTGAGGTCGTTCGTGTAGATCGTCGCGGCGGCGTCGCCCGCGGCGAGCTCGATCTCGACGACGACGGTGCGAGGCGTCAGATCGACCTCGTCGCTCGGGCGGTCGGGCGCGCCGGCGTGGCAGACGCGCACGCCGTTCATGCTCACGTCGACCGCGTACGGGTCGAAGGCGGCGCTCGTCGTGCCGATCGCCGCGAGCACGCGGCCCCAGTTGGGGTCGTTGCCGAAGACGGCGGCCTTGAAGAGGTTGTTGCGCGCGACCGAGCGGCCGACCTCGACGGCGTCGTCCTCGCTCGCGGCGCCGCGGACGTGGATCTGGATGTCGTGGCTCGCGCCCTCGGCGTCGGCCTGCAGCTGCAGGACGAGCGACATGCAGGCATCGACGAGCAGGAGCGTGAAGGCGTCGGTGTCGGGCGTGACGCCGGATGCTCCGCTCGCCATGAGCGTCACCTGGTCGTTGGTCGACATGCAGCCGTCGGAGTCGAGGCGGTCGAAGCTCAGCCGCGTGACGGCCCGCAGCGCCCGATCGAGCTCGGCCGCGGGCAGGTCGGCGTCGGTGGTCAGGACGACGAGCATCGTCGCGAGACCCGGGGCGAGCATCCCCGCCCCCTTCGCCATGC
Organism: Microcella sp.; assembly: GCF_030645145.1. Taxonomy (GTDB): domain Bacteria; phylum Actinomycetota; class Actinomycetes; order Actinomycetales; family Microbacteriaceae; genus Microcella. The sequence goes on from NZ_JAUSMI010000141.1 coordinate 9,650, forward strand.
CGCCGATCGAGTAGCCGGGGCCCTCGATGACGACCGTCTTCGGAACCGAGTCGGTCGTCATGATGGCGCGTGCGGCATCCGCCCCGCCGTCGGCGGAGAGCGCGCCCGCGGCGGCCGCGACGCCCGCGAGGAGCTTCGACCGATCGAGCTGCTGGCCGATGAGCCCCGTCGAGCACACGAGAACATCGCCCGCGCCCACCTGCAGCGCCTCGGCGACGGTCTCGGCGGTCGCGTGCGTCGTCTGGAAGCCCTCCGCGCCGGTGAAGCAGTTCGCGCCGCCCGAGTTGAGCACGATCGCGCTCACCTCGCCGTCGGCGATGACCTGCTGCGACCACAGGATGGGGTTGGCCTTCGCGCGATTGCTCGTGAAGACGGCGGCGGCGGCGCGGCGCGGGCCGCGATTGACGACGAGCGCGAGATCGGCGTCCCCGCTCGACTTCAGCCCGCAGGCGACGCCCGCGGCCTCGAAGCCGGCGGGGGCGGTGACGGTCACGGGGCGAGCCCGTCGAGCGGGAGGCCGAGCGTCTCGTCGAGGCCGAGCGCGATGTTGAGCGACTGGATGGCCGCGCCCGCGGTGCCCTTCACGAGGTTGTCGATCGCGACGACGACGACCACGCGGCCGGCGTCGACGTCGACCGCGACGCCCATGAGCGTGGTGTTGGCGCCGAGCGCGTCGGCGGTCTTCGGGAACCGGCCCTCGGGCAGCACGTGGACGAAGTGCTCGGTCGCGTAGGCGTCGACCCACGCGTCGCGCACGGCCGCGGCGCTCGTGCCGGGCACGAGGCGGGCGGTGACGGTCGCGAGGATGCCGCGGCTCATCGGCACGAGCACGGGCGTGAAGGAGATCGTCGGCGTCTCGGCGCCCGCGACTCCGAGGTTCTGGAGGATCTCGGGGATGTGCCGGTGGACTCCCCCGACGGCGTACGGCGAGGCCGAGCCCATCAGCTCGCTCGCGAGGAGCTCGGTCTTGAGCGACCGGCCCGCTCCGCTCGGACCGACGGCGAGCGCGGCCGTCAGGTCGCCCGCCTCGATGACGCCGGCGCGGATGCCCGGGGCGAGCCCCAGCGTGACCGCGGTCACGTTGCAGCCGGGCACGGCGATGCGGCGCGCGCCTGCGAGGGCGTCGCGCTGGCGGCCGCTGCCGGCGTGGACGAGCTCGGGGAGGCCGTACGCCCAGGAGCCGTGCCACTCGCCGCCGTAGTAGCGGTTCCATTCGGCCTCGTTCGTGAGCCGGTGGTCGGCACCGAGATCGAGCACGAGGACGTCGCCGGGCAGCTCGGCCGCGATCGCGCCGGAGGCGCCGTGCGGCAGGGCGAGGACGACGATGTCGTGGCCGCGGAGCGCCTCGGGGGTCGTCTCGGCGAAACTCAGGTGGGCGAGCGATCGCAGGTGCGGGTGCACGTCGATGAGTCGCTGACCGGCGTTGGAGTGCGCGGTCGCGGTGCGCACCTCGAGCTCGGGGTGCGCGGAGAGGAGTCGCAGGGCCTCGCCGCCGGCGTACCCGCTCGCGCCGGCGACCGTAACGGAATACGGCATTGCTCTAGCTTAGGAGCCCGCCGGGCGCGCCGCTGACCGCGCGCGCCGCTCGGCGGTGCCGCCGCGTCGCCGCCCGCCGCGCATCCTCACCCGCGGAGCGTCGCCCCGAACAGCTCGGCCGCGCGCGCGATCCCGGCGCTCTTCGCCTCGGTCGCCTCGGCGGCCGTGAGCGTGCGGTCGGGCGCCCGGAAGCGGAGCGCGAGCGTGAGCGACTTCGTGCCGGGCTCGAGACCCGCGCCGCGGTAGTCGTCGACGAGCTCGGCGTGCTCGAGCAGGTCGCCCGCGCCCTCGACGACGGCGTCGCGCACGGCGCCCGCGGGCACCTCGACGGGGACGACGAGCGAGAGGTCCTGCGTCGCGGCCGGGAAGGTCGCGAGCGACGTCGCAGCGACCTCGCCCGAGCCGAGCGCGATGAGGCGATCGAGGTCGAGCTCGAGCACGCCGACGCGGCGCGGCAGATCGCGGTCGAGCGCTACCTGCGGCAGCAGTTCGCCCGCGTACCCGACGGTCTCGTCGCCGACGAGCAGCGCGGCGGTGCGACCCGGGTGCAGCGCGGGGTGCGACCCGGACTCGACGCGGAGAGTCGCGCCCGCGACGCTCGCGATGAGGCGAGCGGCGTCGAGCGCGTCGGCGATGCCCGACTCCTCGGCCGACTGCCCGATGCCGCGGGCGCGCCGGTCGCCGACGAAGAGCGCGGCGATGCTCCAGGGCTGGTGCGGGATGCTCTGCTCGAGCTCGGCGACGGCCTGGTCGCTCGGCCGCGCCGTGCCGAAGGGCACCGCGTCGACCCCGTACGTGCGCCCCGCCTCGGGGCGGAACACGTGCCCGAGCTCGAAGACGGCGACGTCGGTGAGGCCGCGCGAGAGGTTGCGGTGGGCGATCGCGGCGAGGCCGGGGACGAGGCTCACGCGGAGCATGCCCTGCTCGGCGTCGAGCGCGTTCGCGACGCGCACCTGCGCGACGTCGTCGCCGCCCATGAGCCGGTTGTCGGCGCTGCGGACGAACGGGTAGGCGAGCACCTCGGTGAGGCCCGCGGCGGCGAGCGCGCGGCCGACGCCGCGGCGCACCTGCTGCGAGCGCGTGAGGCCGCGCCCGGGAGGCGCGACCGGCAGCTCGGAGGGGATGCGGTCGTAGCCGACGATGCGCGCGACCTCCTCGGCGAGCGAGGGGGCGTCGACGAGGTCGGGGCGCCAGCTCGGCGGCTCGACGAGCCAGCCGTCGCCCTCGGGCTTGAGCTTGCAGCCGACGGCGCCGAGCGAGTCGGTGACCTCGTCGAGCGAGTAGTCGACGCCGATGAGCCGGTCGACGAAGCCCTCGGCGAGCGCGATCGACTCGGGGCGCTTGGCCTCGATCCACGCCGAGCCGAGCTCGTCGATCGTGCCGCCCGCGTGCTCGACGAGGAGGTCGGCGACGCGCTGGGCGGCGGGCTCGGCGACGAGCGGGTCGACGCCGCGGGCGAAGCGCTTCGACGCCTCGCTCGGGAGCTTGTGCCGGCGGGCCGAGCGCGCGATCGACACGGGGTCGAAGTTCGCGGCCTCGATGAGCACGTCGGTCGTCGAGTCGCTCACCTCGGTGCTCGCGCCGCCCATGACGCCCGCGATGCCGATCGGGCCCGACTCGTCGGTGATGAGCAGGTCCTCCGCATCGAGCGCGCGGGTCTGGTCGTCGAGCGTGACGAGCGACTCGCCCGGCAGCGCGCGGCGCACCGTGATGCCCCCTGAGAGCTTCGCCAGATCGTAGGCGTGGATCGGCTGGCCGAGCTCGAGCATCACGTAGTTGGTGATGTCGACGGCGATCGAGATCGAGCGGATGCCCGCGAGCTGAAGGCGCGAGACCATCCACCGCGGCGTCGGCCGGGTCGCGTCGACACCGCGCACGACGCGCGTGACGAACACGTCGCACCCGCGACGCCCGCGGACGGGAGCCTGATCGTCGACGACGACGGAGTAGCCGAGCCCCTCCCCCACCTCGAGCGCCTTCGCGGGGTCGCGGAAGGACGCACCGGTCGAGTGGGAGTACTCGCGGGCGATGCCGCGGATGGAGAGCGTGTACCCGCGATCGGGAGTGACGTTGACCTCGACGGCCACGTCATCCAGGCCCAGGAGGGCGATCGCATCGGTGCCGGGCTCGGCGGCGATGTCGAGCTCGGCGAGGCGGAGGATGCCGTCGTGCTCGTCGCCGAGTCCGAGCTCGCGCGCCGAGGCGATCATGCCGTCGGAGACGTGCCCGTACGTCTTGCGCGCCGAGATCGGGAAGGGGCCCGGGAGGACGGCCCCGGGCAGCGACACGACGACGAGGTCGCCGATCATGAAGTTGCGCGCGCCGCACACGATGCCGCGAACCTCGGGCTCGCCGTCGGCCGTCGTGCCCGTGCGCACCTGGCACCAGCGGATGGTCTTGCCGTTCGACTGCGGCTCCTCGACGAAGTCGAGCACCTCGCCGACGACGATCGGGCCCGTGAGAGCGCCGCCGTGGACGCCCTCCTCCTCGAGGCCGACCCTGACAAGCGCGGCGTGGACGTGATCGGCATCCGTCGCGGAGTCGCCCGACGCGGGGACGTCGACCCACTCGCGGAGCCAGCTGAGAGGGACGCGCATCAGACCACCATTCCGAACTGCTGCGAGAAGCGCACATCGCCCTCGACCATGTCGCGCATGTCGCTCACTCCGTTGCGGAACATGAGCGTGCGCTCGATCCCCATGCCGAACGCGAAGCCCTGGTAGACGTCGGGGTCGATGCCCGCGGCGCGGAGCACGTTCGGGTTGACCATGCCGCAGCCGCCCCACTCGATCCAGCGCGCACCGCCCGTGAAGGTCGGGTGCCACACGTCGAGCTCGGCGCTCGGCTCGGTGAAGGGGAAGTAGCTGGGACGCAGGCGGATGCGGGCGCCCTCGCCGAACATCGACCGGGCGATGTGCTCGAGCGTGCCGCGCAGGTGGGCCATCGTGAGGCCCTTGTCGATCGCGATGCCCTCCATCTGGTGGAAGACGGGCGTGTGCGTCGCATCGAGCTCGTCGGTGCGGAACACGCGACCGGGCGCGACGACGTAGACGGGCAGCTCGCGCTCGAGCAGCGAGCGGATCTGCACGGGGCTCGTGTGCGTGCGCAGGACGAGGTGGCGCTCGACGGGGTCGATGAAGAAGGTGTCCTGCATCGCGCGCGCCGGGTGATCGGGGTCGAAGTTGAGGGCGTCGAAGTTGAACCACTCGTTCTCGAGCTCGGGGCCCTCCGCGACCTCCCACCCCATGGCGAGGAAGATGTCGCTCATCTGCTCCATCATCGTCGTGAGCGGGTGACGGGCGCCCTGGGCCCGGCGGGCGGGGATGCCCGTCACATCGATCGTCTCGGCGTCGAGTCTGGCCTGCTCCTCCGCGACGGCGAGCTCGCCCTCGCGTGCGGCGACGGCCTGCTGCACGCGGCCCCGCGCCTGACCGACGAGCTTGCCGAGGGCGGCCTTCTGGTCGTTCGGCACGTCGCGCAGGGTCGCGTTGAGCTGCGCGAGCGTCGAGGCCTCGCCCGCGTGGGCGGAGCGCGCGGCCTTGAGGGCGGCGGTGTCGGGTGCGGCGGCGATCGCGGCGAGAGCCGCCTCGACCGCCGACTCGACCGCCGACTCGGAGATCTGGGGGGTGTCAGGCACGAGACGAGAGTCTAGCCGCGGGGCGCGACGACCCCGTGCCCCTTAAGCGCCCCCGGCGCCCGCCGTGCGGATGACCGTGGTGTCGGCGCTCTCGCCGATCGCGGCACGCGCCGCTCGTCGCGGACCGCGCCCGCCCGGCGTGCGGGAAGCGAGGCGGCGGGCGAACCACGACAGCGTGAGATTCACGATGAGGAACGCGAGCAGGGTGATCACGAAGAATGAGAAGCCGTACTGCGAGAACCCGTAGAACTCGGCGAGGGTGCGCTGGCGCCGGACGAGCTCCTCGAGGCCGACGATGTAGCCGAGCGAGCTGTCCTTGAGCAGGACGACGAGCTGGGCGACGATGATCGGCGTCATCGCGCGAAACGCCTGCGGGAACTCGATGAGCAGCCGTGCCTTGAGCGGGGAGAGCCCGAGCGCGAGGCCCGCCTCGCGCTGCCCCTTCGGCAGCGCCACGATGCCGGAGCGGAGCGCCTCGCCGATGATCGCGCCGTTGTACAGCGCGAGACCCATCACGACCGCCCAGTACTGGCTCGTCGCGAAGAGGATGAGGATGAAGAACATCATCAGCAGCACGGGCATGCCGCGGAAGAACTCGAGGACGACCGTGACGGGGACGCGCACGATCTTCAGGGAGGACAGCCGGAGCACCGCGAACACGCTGCCGACGAGCACGGCGAGCACGCTCGCGAGCACGGCGACCTGCAGCGTCACGAGGAGCGCGTTGCCGAGGGCCGCCCAGACCAGAGGGTCCTGGAAGATGTCCCACCGCTCGGCGTCGAACAGGCCTTCGCCCGCGAGGGTCGCGATGACCCACGCCAGCGCGCCCGCGAGGAGGAGTCCGGTCGCGATCGAGGCGATGAGGGACCGGCGGCGGGCCTTCGGGCCCGGGACGTCGTAGAGGACGGAGGTCATCGCATCACCGCGACCTTCTTCTCGAGCCGGTCGGCGATCCGGCCGAGCGGGATCGTCACGAGCAGGTAGCACGCCGCGACCGCGAGGAAGATCGCGATCGTCTCATCGGCGTAGGAGTTGGCCAGGCGGCGGCTCGAGGCGAAGAGCTCGAACACGAGGAACCCGCCGGCGACGGAGGTGTTCTTGGTCAGGGCGATCGTGACGTTGATGAGCGGCGGCACGACGGAGCGCAGCGCCTGCGGGATGATCACGAAGCGCGCGGTCTGACTGAACGTGAGGCCGACCGACCGGGCCGCCTCGGCCTGACCGACCGGTACCGAGTTGACGCCCGAGCGGATCGCCTCGGCGTAGAACGGGGCGGTGTAGAGCGTCAGCGCGATGACGGCGCTGATCTGGAAGTCGACGACGACGCCGAGGCGCGGGACGACGAAGACGAGCAGGAAGAACACGAGCGTGAGCGGCGTGTTGCGCAGGAGCTCGGTGAAGCCCGTCGCGACCCACCGCAGGCTCGGCACGGGCGAGATGCGCATGGCCGCGAGCACGACGCCGAGCGGCAGCGCGAGCAGCACCGTGAGCGCGAGCATGCGCAGCGTCGCGAGGAAGCCCTCGAGCAGCACGTCGCCGCTCTCGATGAGGAACTGCACGCGGTCCTCCAGTCGTCAGGTGAACGGGATGGTGCGGGGCGGCCCTGCGGCCGCCCCGCACTCCGGGTGGTGCGGCGAGCGCCTAGTAGCGGTCGACCGACGGCGGCTCGGGGACCTCGAGCACGGTGCCCGCGGTCTCCTCGTAGAGGCGCGCCCACGTGCCGTCCTCGAAGGCCTCCTCGAGCACGTCGTTGATGAACGTGCGGAAGGCGTCGTCGCCCTTGGGCAGGCCGATGCCGTAGGGCTCCTCGGTGAAGGTCTCGCCGAGCAGCTCGAACTCGCCCGGGTTCTGGTCGACGAAGCCCGAGAGGATCACGTTGTCCGTCGTGACCGCGACGACCTGGCCGTTGCGGAGCGGGTCGAGGCAGTCGCTGTAGGCGCCGGCGGCGAGCAGCTCGGCGCCGTACTCCTCGGAGATCGTCGCGGCGGGCGTCGAGCCCTCCGCGGAGCAGACCGGGAGTCCCTCGAGGTCCTCGGGGCCGGTGATGCCCTCGGGGTTCCCCGCGGCGACGATGATGTCCTGGCCGGCGACGAAGTACGGGCCGGCGAAGTCGATGCGCTCCTTGCGGGCGTCATTGATCGTGTACGTCGCGACGACGATGTCGACCTGGTCGGACTCGAGGAACGACTCGCGGACGGCCGACTGGGCCTCGGTCCACTCGATGTCCTCGAACGCGATGCCGAGCTCGGCGGCGACGAGCGCGGCGATCGCGACGTCGAACCCGACCGGCACGCCGTCGGGGCCCTGGAGGCCGAAGAGCGGCTGGTCGAACTTGGTGCCGACGCGGATGGTGCCCGCCTCGGCGAGCTCGGCCATCGTCGTGCCCTCCTCGAACTCCGGGTTCTCGGCGATCTCGAGGCTGTACGGGCCGTTGCCGGTCGCGGTCTCGCCGCCCTCGTCGGGCTCGTCCACGCCGCCGGGGCCGGCGCTGCCGGCCGGGCCGCAGGCCGTGAGGCCCAGGAGGAGCGCGGCGCCCGCCGCGCTGAGGATGGTGCTCTTCCGTGTGATGCGCATGTGCTGTACCCCTTGGTGTCGGATCGAGTGGTGCGTTTCGGAATGGGCCTGTGGAACGTGAGCTCAGTGGCTGAGGATCTTGGAGAGGAAGTCCTTGGCGCGGTCGGTCTTCGGGCTGTCGAAGAACGACGCGGGAGGAGCATCCTCGAGGATGCGGCCGTCGGCCATGAAGAGGACGCGATCGGCCGCCTTGCGCGCGAAGCCCATCTCGTGCGTGACGACGATCATCGTCATGCCGTCCTTCGCGAGCTGGACCATGACGTCGAGGACCTCATTGATCATCTCGGGGTCGAGCGCGCTCGTGGGCTCGTCGAGGAGCATGAGCTTCGGGTCCATCGCGAGGGCGCGGGCGATCGCGACGCGCTGCTGCTGACCGCCGGAGAGCTGCGCGGGCATCTTCTGCGCCTGATTGGCGACGCCCACGCGGTCGAGGAGCTCCATCGCGCGCTTCTCGGCCTCGGCCTTCGAGGTGCCGCGCACGCGCATGGGGGCGAGCGTCACGTTCTCGAGGACGGTCTTGTGGGCGAAGAGGTTGAACGACTGGAAGACCATGCCGACGTCGGCGCGGAGCGCGGCGAGCTGGGTGCCCTCCTCCGGCAGCGGCGTGCCGTCGATGCGGATCTGACCGCTATCGATCGTCTCGAGCCGGTTGATCGCCCGGCAGAAGGTCGACTTGCCGGAGCCGGAGGGCCCGATGACGACGACGACCTCGCCCTTCTGGACGGTCGTGGAGATGTCCTTGAGGACGTGCACCTCGCCAAACGACTTGTTGATCTTCTCGATCGCGACCAGCGGTTCAGCCATCAGTGCCATCCCTTCGTCCTCGGTGCGTGACCAACAGCGGATTGCGGGAGCCTAGCCCGTTGCCGATGTCGTCGGGGTAACACATCCCGAGGACGACGACGGGTGAGCGCATCGACATTGGTGACACGGCTTCACGCTAAGACCCCGAGGTCCGACCGCCGCAGGCCTTGAGCGATTCTTGAGCGAACGGCCCGGTGTGCGCTCAGCGCCTCGACTCGCTGTAGTAGGCGACGGCCCCCGGATGCAGATCGACCGGATCGGTGAAGATGGCCTGCCGTCGGTCGAGGAGCGCCGCCGCCGGCACCTCGGCCGCGATCGCGGACCGCGACTCGAAGAGCACCGCGAGCACCGCGCGCACGAGCTCGTCCGGGGCCTCCTCCGCGACCATGAGATAGTTCGGCACCGTCATCGTCGCCGTCGCCTGCGTGCGGCCGTACGCGCCGATCGGGAACTCCGCGAGCCGGTACGCGCCGCCGTGCTCGGCGTTCACGCTCTCGACCGTCTCCGCCTCGATCGGGAGGAGTCGAGCGGGCGCCTCGGAGAAGAGCTCCGCGAGCCCCGGCGTCGGGACCCCTCCCACCCAGAAGAAGCCCTCGATCTCGCCGGCCCGGAATGCGGCGATCGAGTCGGTCAGCCCGAGCGCCTCGTCCGCGACGTCCATCGGAGCGAGTCCCTCGGCTTCGAGGACGCGCGTCGCGACGATGTTGACGCCCGAGCCGGGCGCTCCGAGCGACACAGCCCGCCCCGCGAGATCCGCGATCCGCCGGATGTCGGAGTCGGAGCGGACGACCACGTGCACGTACTCGTCGTAGAGGCGCGCGACCGCCTGCACGTCGAGCGGCGCGGGGAACGCCCCGACGCCCGCGACCGCATCCGCGGCGGCGTCGCTCTGCGCGAAGCCGAAGACGGCGCGCCCGTCGGCCACGCGCTGCAGGTTGTCGACCGAGCCGTTCGTCTCGTCGACCGTCACGACCGACCCGAGACGGCTCGAGAGCGCCTCGGCGAGCTCGCCGCCGAAGGCGTAGTAGACGCCTGTGACGCCGCCGCCCGCGAGGGAGAAGCGATCGGGCGCCGACGTGGGGGCGCATCCGCTCATCGCCGCGAGCGCGATGATCGCGGTCAGGGCCGCCGCGAGCGCCCGGCGAGACGCGCGTCTCACGACGCCTCCCCGCCGGTCAGCCGCAGATGGACCGCGAGCCCGCCGCCCTCGGGCGACTCCACGCGGAGCCGACCGCCGATCGAGTGCAGGAGGTCGGTCGCGATCGCGAGGCCGAGCCCCGAGCCCGGCGTGCTGCGGTTGCGCGGGCTGCGCCAGAATCGCTCCGCGAGGTGGGCGAGCTCGTCGTCCTCCACGCCGGGACCGTGGTCGCGCACGATGATCTCGCAGCCCTCGCCGGTGTCGCTCACGGAGACCTCGACGCGGGTCGACGCCGGGGAGAACTTGACGGCGTTGTCGATCACGGCGTCCAGCGCGCTCTCCAGGATCGTGCGGTCGGTGATCGCCAGGACGGGCTCCGCCGAGCAGGCGACGAGATCGACGCCCTCCCGCGCCGCCGCCTGCGTCCACGCGTCGACCCGTCCGCGGACGATCTCGACGACGTCGACCTCGCCGGCGGCCGCTCCGCGCTCGCCGCTGCGGGCCAGGTTGAGGAGCGTGTCGAGGATGCGCGTCATGCGCCGCCCCTCCTCACGCGTCTCCTCGACGTCGCGCTCCCACTCCTCATCGAGCCCGGTCGCGAGGTACTCGACGCGAACCAGGAGCGCGTTGAGGGGATTCCGGAGCTCGTGCGAGGCATTGAGCGCGAACTCCTGCTGACGCGACATCACCCGCTCGATCTCGCCCGCCATGCGGTTGAAGATCCGGATCATGCTGCGCAGCTCGGGCGGGCCGGTCTCGTCCGCGATGCGCGCCTCGACCTCTCCGCGCTCGATCGCCTCCATCGCGCGGTCGACGCGCCGGACGGGTCGGAGCACCCAGTTGGCGAGCCGGAAGACGACGAGGATGCCGATGGTGGTCGCCAGGATCGCGCCGCCGAGCAGGAGACCCCACTGCCGGAGGATCGTCTCGCGCGCGACGTCGCCGCTCGCGGTGATGACGACGGCTCCGATCGCCTCCCCCGTGTCGATCACGGGCTCGACCATGATCGTGTCGCTGAGCGCCCACGGCGGGGCGGGCTCCGGGACCTCGCCCCGGCGGCCGGCGAGCGCGAGCTGGATCTGCGCCGTCGTCGCCTCATCGAGCACGCCCTGATCATCGGCGCCGTCGACCCAGGGGGCGCCCGACCGGTCGATGACCTGAACGCGCGTGCCGTAGAGCTCGTAGTAGCGCTCCGCCTCGCTCGCGACGACGTCGGGGCTCCCCGAGCGCAGGGCCTGCCGCGCGCTCGTCACGAAGTAGGCGACGTCGCCCAGCAGCTGCGAGATCTGCTCCTGCTGCACGCTGCGGGCGGCGCTCCACGCGTAGGCGCCGCCGAGCACGAGCAGCACCCCGACGAGCGGGACGAGGAACACGACGATGAGACGCCTGCGCACCGCTACCGCCCCGCGAACCGGTAGCCGACGCCCCGGACGGTCTCGATCAGCTCGCCCCGCCCGGTCTTGCGCCGGATCGACCCGACGTGCACTTCGAGCGAGCGGCTGAACGCGTGCCAGTCGGTCTGCCAGACCTCGCGGATGATGCGCTCGCGCGGCACGACGACGCCGGGGTACCGGGCGAGGACGGCCACGATGTCGAACTCCGTCCGCGTCAGCTCGACCGGCGCACCGCCGACGAGAAGCTGCCGGCCCGAGAGGTCGATGCGCACGTCGAGGACGTCGATCACCTGCTCCGGAGCGGGCTCCGCCGCGAGCGCGCGCGAGCGACGCGTGACCGCCTCGATGCGCGCCACGAGCTCGAGCACGTTGTAGGGCTTCACGAGGAAGTCGTCCGCGCCGGCGCGGAGGCCGCGGATGCGCTCCTGGACATGGCTGCGGGCCGTCGCGATGATGATCGGCACGCCCGAGCGCTCGCGGATGCGGCGGCACAGCTCGATGCCGTCCACGTCGGGCAGGCCGAGATCCAGCAGGACGACCTCCGTGTCGGAGCTCAGCGCCTCGAGCGCCTGCGCGCCGTCGGCGGCGCTCACCGTGTCGTAGCCGGCCTTGCGCAGGAACGCGCGGAGGGCATCCATCAATCGATCGTCGTCCTCGACGATCAGCACCGTCACGGCCGAGCCCGGTCGGTCACTCGGCCGCCGTACGACGGTGCGCGTCGTGCGATCGCTGCGCGAAGGCGCTCTCGTACAGGCACACGGCCGCGGCCGTCGCGAGGTTCAGGGACTCGGCGGCGCCGTAGATCGGCACGATGACCGCGCGGTCGGCGAGCTCGAGCTGCTCCGCGGTCAGGCCGCGCGCCTCGTTGCCGAAGAGCCATGCCGTCGGACCGTCGAGCTCGCCCGCCGCACGGACGCCGAGCAGGTCCTCCCCCGACACGTCGGCGGCGAGCACGCGGACGCCGCTCGCCCGCAGCCGGTCGAGGGCCGAGTCGAGCGAGACGCCGACCACGACGGGGATGTGGAAGATCGAGCCGGTCGTGGCGCGGACGGCCTTCGGGTTGAAGGGGTCGACGCTCGTGCCCGTGAGGATCACGGCGTCGGCGCCCGCGGCATCGGCGACGCGGATGATCGTCCCCGCGTTGCCCGGATCCCGGACCTCCTCCAGCACCGCGACGAGGCGTGGCTCGCGCGCGATGACCTCGTCCAGCCCCGTCGGGAAGAGCGCGCACACCGCGACCATGCCCTGCGGAGTGACGGTGTCGGCGATGACGGCGAGCACGGGATCGCTCACCTGCTCGATGCGGATGCCGGCGGCGCGCGCCACGTCCAGGAGCGCACGATGGCGGTCATCGGCGGCGGGCGTCACGAAGATCTCGCGCACGAGCTCGGGCCGCCTGCGCACCGCCTCGTCGACGGCCTGCGGCCCTTCGACGAGGAACAGCCCGGTCTCGGCGCGCTGGGAGCGCTTCGCGAGCTTCGCTGCCGCCCGCACGCGCGGCGAGCGCGGGTTGTCGATCATGGCGTCATGATACGGATCGCCGGGAAACGATCCGCGGCCCCGCGCCGACGGGCGGCGGATGCCCGGCCTCGCGGCGCCGGGACGCCGCGGACGACGAAGGCGCGCCCCCCGAAGAGGGAGCGCGCCTTCGTGCGAGGAGTGCTGCGTTACGCGGCGGTCTTCGGCGCCGAGGTGTCGGCCGGGAGGGCCTCCTTGGCGACCTTGACGAGCGCGGTGAACGCGGCGGGCTCGTTCACGGCGAGCTCGGCGAGCATGCGACGGTCGACCTCGACACCCGCGAGGCCGAGGCCCTGGATGAGGCGGTTGTACGTCATGCCGTTCGCGCGGGCGGCCGCGTTGATGCGCTGGATCCAGAGGCGGCGGAACTCGCCCTTCTTGGCGCGACGATCGCGGTACGCGTAGACGAGGGAGTGGGTGACCTGCTCCTTGGCCTTGCGGTAGAGGCGCGACCGCTGACCGCGGTAGCCCTCGGCGCGCTCGAGGATGACGCGACGCTTCTTGTGGGCGTTGACGGCCCGCTTGACTCTTGCCATTTTCGGTGTCCTTCAGTCTTTCCGTGCCGGCTACTTCTTGCCGATGAGCTTCTTGATGACCTTGGCGTCGGCCGGAGCCAGCACCTGCTCCCGGTTGAGACGGCGAGTGACCTCGCTCGACTTCTTCTCCAGGTTGTGACGCATACCCGCGCCCTGCTTCATGACCTTGCCGGAGCCGGTCAGCTTGAAGCGCTTCTTCGCTCCCGAGTGGGTCTTCTGCTTAGGCATTCGTTTCTCTCTTTCGTGGGCTGGAACTACTCCGCCGCGGGGGCGGGCGTCGTGGGAGCCGCGGGCTTGCCCGACGGCTTCGGTGCGTTGGCCGGCGTCGGCTTGACCGCGGCGGGCTTCGCCGTGGTCGTCTTCGCCGTGCCGGTGCGGGTCGAGGGCTTCGCGGCCGGCTTGGTCGCGGGCTTCGCCGCCTTGGCGGGCTCGGCCTTCGCCGGCTCCGCCTTCGCGGGCTCGGCCGCAGCGGACTCCTCCGCGACGGGCTCGGCCGTCACGGGCTCCGCCTTCGGCGGTGCAGCCTTCTTCGGCGCGACCTTCGCGAGCTCGGCCTCGGCCTCGTCCCGCTCGGGGGTCGGCTTCTCGGCGACGGGCGTCGTGTCCGCCTGCTTCTCCGCGGCGGGGGCCGCCGCGGCATCCGTGCTCTTCGCCGAGGCCTCCGCGCTCTTGCGCTCGGCCTTCGACTGCGCGCGAGCGGCGTTCTGCTCGGCCTTCGCGTCGGCCTTGTTCTTGAGCGGGCCGATGATCATGACCATGTTGCGGCCATCGATCGTCGGCGTCGACTCGACGGTGCCGAAGTCGGCGACGTCCTCCGCGAAGCGCTGCAGCAGGCGCACGCCCTGCTCGGGGCGCGACTGCTCGCGGCCGCGGAACAGGATCATGGCCTTCACCTTGTCGCCGGCCTGCAGGAAGCTCTCGGCGCGCTTGCGCTTGGTCTCGTAGTCGTGCTTGTCGATCTTCAGGCGGAAGCGCACCTCCTTGAGGATGGTGTTCGCCTGATTGCGTCGGGCCTCCTTGGCCTTCTGCGCCGCCTCGTACTTGAACTTGCCGTAGTCCATGATCTTGACCACGGGCGGCTTCGAGTTCGGGGCGACCTCGACGAGGTCGAGGTCGGCCTCCTGCGCCAGGCGCAGAGCCACCTCGATCTTGACGACGCCGACCTGCTCGCCTCTGGGACCGACGAGTCGGACCTCGGGGACGCGGATGCGGTCGTTCGTTCTCGGTTCGCTGATGCGAGTCTCCTCTGTCGTGATGATGTCGAGAGAGAGCGACTCCGCACGGCGCAACGCCGTGCCCACCCACGGCCCTCGCACGGCACTGCTGCCGACGAGCGGGGTGATCTGACCCGGTAACCTAGTGATGCGGTCAAGCGCGGGTGGGAGGAGTCCTCCACTTTCGTACCGGGGATCTGGCCCCGGAGCCCGCATAACGATAGCAGTACTGCGCCGCTGCGAGAAGTCGCGGCCCCTCCTCCACCCGGAAGGCCTCATGACCGAGCCCCTGAACGACGCGCCCGACACGGGTCTGGACGCCTCTCGCGACATCGCCGACGTCCCCGCCGTCGAGATCATCAATACCGTCGCCGTCCACCTGCTGAGCGCCGCCGCGGTGAAGTGCGGGCTCTCCGAGCAGGGCGAGGACGAGATCGACCTCGCCGAGGCGCGCAAGCTCATCACCGCTCTCGCCGGTCTCATCACGGCCTCGGCGCCCGAGCTCGGCGACCACCACGCGCGCGTGCTGCGCGACGGACTCCGCTCGGTCCAGCTCGCGTTCCGCGAGGCCTCGGCCTTCCCCGACGCCCCCGGCCAGGGCCCGGGCGAGAAGTGGACCGGTCCGGTCTCGTAGGGCTCTATCCGCCGTCGACCGGCAGCATGACCGGCTGGACGGAGAGCGCGTCGACGCGCTCCGCCACGATCGGGTCGGATGCCCATCGAGCGCTCATCGCGCCGATGACCTCCCGCAGGCGGTCGGCCCCGACGCCCGGCGCGACGGCGAGACGCACGACGATCTCCGGCCCGCTCCCGCGCAGCTCCGGGTCGCCGCCCACGGGCGCCACCGCCACGATCTCGGTGTGCTCCTCGGCCGGACGCGCGATCGCCTCGACGACCTCGGGGTCGTCGATCGCGGGCACCCAGGCCGTGCCGCGCGCGATCGCCCAGACGGCGGGTCGCGGCAGCACGAGCTCGTCGCCGCGCGCGTCGATCACGACGCGATCGGTCTGCTCGCTCGCGGCGGCGAGGGCCACCCGCTGCGCGGTCGCGGGCACGGGACGGGCATCCGGTCGCCAGGTCGACATGGCCGCGACCGAGGAGAAGACGGGCAGGATCGGACGGCCGTCGGGGCCGGCGACGGTGATGATCGAGAGCTCCTGCGTCTTGTCGATGCGGACGCCGTGCTCGTTCTCGCCCTCCTCGCCGGCGACGGCGACGAGCGGGATGAGGAATCGGCAGTCGGCGATCGCGGCGACGAGGCCGCTCGCGCTCAGCTCGCCTGCGCGGAAGGCGCGCATCCCCTCGACGTAGGCGTCGGGCGCCGAGCCGTCGTCACCGGCGGCGGGGTTCGGGGTGAAGCCGCGGCCGGCCCAGGGCTGGCCGGCGGAGTCGGTCGCGGACATCGTGAGCGGCGACCGTCGACGTCAGTTGCCGGCGACGTCGAGGGCTTCGGGCAGCGTGAACGCCCCGGCGTAGAGCGCCTTGCCGACGATCGCGCCCTCGAGGCCGAGCGGCACGAGCTCGCGGAGCGCCGCGATGTCGTCGAGGCTCGAGACGCCGCCGGAGGCGATGACGGGGCGGTGGGTGCGCTCCATGACGTCGCGGAGCAGCTCGAGGTTGGGGCCGTTGAGCGTGCCGTCCTTCGTGACGTCGGTCACGACGTAGCGGGCGCAGCCGGCCTCCTCGAGGCGCTCGAGGACGTGCCAGAGGTCGCCGCCCTCCTCCGTCCAGCCGCGCGCCGCGAGGGTCGTGCCGCGGACGTCGAGGCCGACCGCGATGGCCTCGCCGTACTCGGCGATGACGTGGGCGGCCCACTCCGGGTTCTCGAGGGCGGCGGTTCCGAGGTTGATGCGCTTGGCGCCCGTCGCGAGCGCGGCCTCGAGACTCTTGTCGTCGCGGATGCCGCCCGAGAGCTCGATGTTGACGTGGCGCGGGACAGCCTTGACGACCTTCTGGATCATCTTGCGGTTGTTGCCGCGCCCGAAGGCAGCATCGAGGTCGACGAGGTGGATCCACTCGGCGCCGTCGTTCGCCCACTCGAGGGCGGCGTCGACGGGGTCGCCGTAGCTCGTCTCGGTCCCGGCCTCGCCCTGGGTGAGTCGGACGGCCTTGCCGCTCGCGACGTCCACCGCCGGGAGCAGCGTGAGGGCGGGGATTCGAGAGAACTCGCTCATAACAGTCTTCCTGTGGGTGCGTGTGCGGTGGTGGAGGGCATCAGGGTCGGCCCGGGCACAAGCACAGAATCGTACTCTCCTTCGCACGGACATCCGTGCTCAGAGAGTGCTCAGCCAGTTCCCGAGGAGTCGGAGACCGGCCTCCCCCGATTTCTCGGGGTGGAACTGCGTCGCGCTCAGCGGGCCGTTCTCGACCGCAGCGACGAAGCGCCCGCCGTGATCGGCCCACGTGATCGCGGGCGCCGGGATCTTCGGGTTCGTGATCTCGAGCGTCCAGTCGCGGGCGGCGTAGGAGTGCACGAAGTAGAAGCGCTCGTCGTGGAGGCTCTCGAACAGTCGCGAGTCGGCCGGGGCGTCGACGGTGTTCCAGCCCATGTGCGGGAGGACGGGGGCGTCGAGCTCGGAGACCGTGCCCGGCCACTGCCCGAGGCCCTCGCTCACGACGCCGCGCTCGTCTCCGCGCTCGAACAGCACCTGCATGCCGACGCAGATGCCGAGCACGGGTCGCCCACCGGCGAGCCGCCGGTCGATCATCTCGTCGCCCCGCACGGCGCGCAGCGCGCCCATGACCGCACCGAACGCGCCGACGCCGGGGACGAGCAGGCCGTCCGCGTCGCGGACGCGCCCGCGGTCGGCGGAGAGGGAGACGCGCGCGCCGGCGGCCTCGAGCGCCTTCGCGGCCGAGTGGATGTTGCCGGAGCCGTAGTCGAGGACGACGACGCTGGGACGCTCGCTCACGATCAGAGCGCGCCCTTGGTGGACGGCACGCCCTGCACGCGCGCATCGGGCGCCACGGCCTGTCGGAACGCGCGCGCGAACGCCTTGAACTCGGCCTCGGCGATGTGGTGCGGGTCGCGGCCGGCGAGCACGGTCAGGTGCACGGTGAGACCGGCGTGCATCGTGATCGCCTCGAAGACGTGGCGCACCATCGAGCCCGTGAAGTGGCCGCCGATGAGGTGGAGCTCGAAGCCGGCGGGCTCGCCGGAGTGCACGAGGTACGGGCGTCCGGAGACGTCGACGACCGCCTGCGCGAGGGCGTCGTCGAGCGGCACGAGGGCGTCACCGAAGCGCGCTATGCCGGTCTTGTCGCCGAGCGCTGTGCGGATCGCCTGGCCGAGGACGATGCCCGTGTCCTCCACCGTGTGGTGCACGTCGATCGCGGTGTCGCCGTGCGCCTCGACCGTCAGGTCGACGAGCGCGTGCTTCGCGAACGCCGTCAGCATGTGGTCGAAGAACGGCACGGTCGTCGAGATCGACGACTGGCCGCTCCCGTCGAGATCGATCGAGAGGCGGATGCTCGACTCGCTCGTCTCGCGACGGAGCTCGGCAGTGCGGGGGGAGGTCACCGCTCGATCCTACCGAGCACGTCGAGGAACTCGGTCGTCTCGGCCTCGGTGCCCGCGGTGACGCGGAGGTGGTGCGGGATCCCCAGATCGCGGATGAGGATGTCGTGCTCGAGGAGCCGCTCGAAGGTCGCGTGCGGATCGGTCACCCCGCCGAAGAGGACGAAGTTCGCCCAGCTCTCGTGCGGCGCGTAGCCGAGGCGCGCGAGCTCGGAGTCGAGGCGGTCGCGCTGCTCGCGGATCGCGCCGACGGTCGCGAGCATCGCCGGGGCGTGCTCGAGCGCCGCCACTGCCGCCGCCTGCGTGAGAGCGGAGAGGTGGTACGGCAGGCGCACGAGCCGCAGGGCGTCGATCACCGCAGGGTCGGCGACGAGGTACCCGAGCCGGCCCCCGGCGAAGGCGAAGGCCTTGCTCATCGTGCGCGACACGACGAGGCGCGGGCGCCCCTCGAGCAGGCTCAGGGCGGAGGGCTCCCCCTCCGGCATGAACTCGGCGTAGGCCTCGTCGACCAGGACGATCCCGCGGCTCGCCTCGTACACCGCGGCGATCGCCTCGAGATCGAGCGGAGTGCCCGTCGGGTTGTTCGGCGCGCACAGGAAGACGAGATCAGGGTCGGTGCGCTCGACGGCCGCGGCGGCCGTCTCAGGGCTCAGCCGGTAGTCGTCGTCGCGGGCGCCCTCGACCCACTGCGTGCCGGTGCCGGCCGCGATGATCGCGTGCATCGAGTACGTCGGGGGGAAGCCCAGGACGCGTCGCCCCGGGCCGCCGAACGCCTGCAGGATGTGCTGGATGACCTCGTTCGAGCCGTTCGCCGCCCAGATCTGCTCGGGCGCGACTCCGCCTCCGAGGTAGCCGGCGAGGTGCTCGCGGAGGAGAGTGAACTCGCGGTCGGGGTAGCGATTGATGCTGCGCATCTCGCGCTCGATCGCCGCCGTCACGTGCGCGATGACCTCCGGGGGCACCGGGTGGGTGTTCTCGTTGACGTTGAGAGCGATGCGGACGGGCTTCTGCGGGGCGCCGTACGGCGTCAGACCGCGCAGGTCGTCGCGGATGGGGAGGTCGGCGAGGGACGTCACTCCGTCAATGCTAGGCGCTCGCGGCGGCCCGCCTGTCGGGTGCCCGCTCAGTCGGCGTAGGCCGCGGGGAGCACGAGCGCCTGGCCCGGCTCGACCGAGCCGCCGGCGAGGTCGTTGACCGCGATGATGTCGGCGACGACGTCGGCGGGGTTCGCCTCGGGGGCCACGATCGCGGCGATCTGCCAGAGCGACTGGCCGGCCTCGACCGTGATGCTCGCGGGCGCGGAGGTCGCGGCGTTCGACGAGGTGGCGGTGGCCGCCGCCCCGCTGAGGGCCGCGGCGAAGATGCCGACGACGAGCGGGGCGGCGACGAGGCCCGTGAGGACCATGCGGCCGCGGCGCGTGATGCGGAGGCGCGTGCGGGGGGCTGCGGTCTCGGCGAGTGCGATGGCGGTCATGGAGTCCTCCTGGGTTCCTCGAGGTGAGGATGTCGACAGGCCCCCGGCGGCGGGGACCGCCGGGGATGCAGCGCCCCTCGGCCGGGAGGAGCTCTGCGAACCTGTGTTCCGAACATACATTCGATCGAACAGAGATTCAAGACTTCGAGGCCCTTTTCGCCCAGTTCGTGCGCGACACGTTCGAACGGGTGTTTGAATGCGCCGCCTCGGGCGGATAGAGTTTCGAAGACTCACCGATCACTCCACCAGTGACCACCGACATTCCTCCCCGACCGCTTCGGAACGGAGCCCCTCATGGCCGATGACCTCGCCGACGCGGCGTCCGCCCCCTCCACTCGCCGCCGGACCACGCTGAGCGACAAGCAGCGCGCGATCCTCGGGGTCATCCAGGCGTCCGTCGCTCAGCGCGGCTATCCGCCGTCGATGCGCGAGATCGGCGACGCCGTGGGGCTGTCGTCGATGTCGAGCGTGTCGCACCAGCTGGGGCAGCTCGAGCTCAGCGGCTACCTGCGCCGCGACCCGAACCGGCCGCGCGCCCTCGAGGTCCTCATCGATCTCGAGAGCACGGCATCCCCCTCATCGGACGCGCCCACGGGGCCGTCCGTCGGCGACGCGGCCATGGTGCCGCTCGTCGGCCGGATCGCCGCGGGAATCCCGATCACGGCCGACCAGCAGGTCGAGGAGGTCTTCCCCCTCCCCCGCCAGCTCGTCGGCAAGGGCGAGCTGTTCATGCTCAAGGTCGTCGGCGACTCGATGATCGACGCCGCCATCTGCGACGGCGACTGGGTCGTCGTGCGCCAGCAGAGCACGGCGGAGAACGGCGAGATCGTCGCCGCCATGCTCGACGACGAGGCGACCGTCAAGGTCTTCAAGCAGCGCGACGGCCACACGTGGCTGCTGCCGCGGAACTCGGCGTTCGAGCCGATCGTCGGCGACTACGCGACGATCCTCGGCAAGATCGTGGCGGTCCTGCGCTCGGTCTGAGCCTGCGCCGCAGCTCGCGCCGTGGCCGGACGAGCGACCGTCGCGGTCGCCGTCAGGCCTCGACGACGACGAACGGCTCGAACGGCCCCGTGAACTGCGGGTCGATGAGCGCGTGGACGCGCGTGCCGCGCTCGTCGTACTCGGTCGAGATCACGCGCCCGCGCTCGTGCAGCAGCGCCACGAGCTCGCCGCGCTCGAACGGGATCAGCAGCGCGAGCTCGACCTCGGGGTTCGGCAGCAGCTCGGCGATGCGCGCGCGCAGCTCGTCGATGCCCTCGCCCGTCTTCGCCGAGACGAACACGGCCGTGGGCTCGAGTCCGCGGAGCACGAGCCGTGCGTCGTCGTCGAGGAGGTCGGCCTTGTTGAACACGATGATCTCGGGCAGATGGCGGGCCTCGACCTCGCCGATGACGTTGCGGACCGTCGCGATCTGCGCCGCCGGGTCGGGGTGGGCGCCGTCGACGACGTGCACGATGACGTCCGACTCGGCGATCTCCTCGAGCGTCGAGCGGAACGCCTCCACGAGCTGGTGCGGCAGGTTCCGCACGAAGCCGACGGTGTCGGCGAGGGTGAACGGCCGACCGTCGGGGGTCGACGACTTGCGCACCGTCGCATCGAGGGTCGCGAACAGGGCGTTCTCGACCAGCACGCCCGCGCGCGTGATGCGGTTGAGCAGGCTCGACTTGCCCGCGTTCGTGTAGCCCGCGATCGCGACGCTCGGCACGGTGAACCGGTCTCGATTGGCGCGCTTGGCGGCGCGAGCCGGCGCGAAGCCCTTGATCTGCTTGCGCAGCTTCGCCATGCGGGTGTGGATGCGGCGGCGGTCGAGCTCCATCTTCGTCTCACCCGGACCGCGGCTGCCCATGCCCGCGCCGGCCGAGCCGACCTGGCCGCCGGCCTGGCGCGACATCGACTCGCCCCAGCCGCGCAGGCGCGGCAGGAGGTACTCGAGCTGCGCGAGCTCGACCTGCGCCTTGCCTTCGCGGCTCT
Organism: Microcella sp.; assembly: GCF_030645145.1. Lineage (GTDB taxonomy): Bacteria > Actinomycetota > Actinomycetes > Actinomycetales > Microbacteriaceae > Microcella. Next base: position 30,966 of record NZ_JAUSMI010000141.1, read on the forward strand.
TGGCGTGCTGGCTGAAGATGTCGAGGATGACGGCCGTGCGGTCGATGACCTTGACCTTCACGACGTCCTCGAGCGCGCGCCGCTGGCTCGGGGCGAGCTCGGTGTCGGCGATCACGGTGTCGGCGCCGAGCTCGGCGACGATGAGCGCGAGCTCGGCCGCCTTGCCCTTGCCGAGGTAGGTGCTCGGGTCGGGGTGCGGGCGGCGCTGCAGCAGACCGTCGAGCACGACAGCGCCCGCGGTCTCGGCGAGGGCCGCGAGCTCGCGCAGCGAGTTCTCGGCGTCGGCGATCGAGCCGCCCGAGTAGACGCCGATGAGGACGACGTTCTCGAGGCGCAGCTGCCGGTACTCGACCTCGGTGACGTCGTCGAGCTCGGTGGAGAGTCCGCGGACGCGGCGCAGCGCGGCGCGGTCCTCGCGGTCGAACTGGTCGCCGTCGCGATCGCTCAGGTACGAGTCGTCGTCCTGCAGGGCCGATGCGCGGCCGCCGTGGAGCGAGACCGATCGCGCGCGGAAATCGGCGTTCGCGAGGACGCGCGCCACGGCATCCCCCTCGGCGTCATCGCCGATCGGGAGCTCGCGGGGGTCGTCAGCGCCGGGGGCGGTGCTCTGGTCGCTCATCCGCTTCACCATACTCTCTTGCCATTCGGTAGATTCTGCCCATGTCCTCCGACCACTACTTCAGCGCGCAGCCGAGCAGTGACATGGTCGTCAAGACGCTCCCCGTGACTCTCGCGGGGCGGGCGCTCGAGGTGCAGACGGCCGGAGGAGTCTTCAGCCCGGGCGGCCTCGACGTCGGCACGCGCGTGCTGCTCGGGTCCGTTCCGCCGCCTCCGCCGGGCGGGAATCTGCTCGACCTCGGGTGCGGGTGGGGGCCGATCGCCCTGTCGCTCGCGCTCGAATCGCCGCGCGCGACGGTGTGGGCGGTCGACGTGAACGAGCGCGCGCTCGACCTCACGCGACGCAACGCCGAGAGCCTCGGCCTCACGAACATCAACGCCGTGCGGCCGGAGGATGTTCCCGCTGAGCTGACGTTCCGCACGATCTGGTCGAACCCGCCGATCCGGGTCGGCAAGAACGAGCTGCACGGCATGCTGAGCGCGTGGCTGCCGCGCATCGCCGACGCATCGGACGCGTGGCTCGTCGTCGCCCGCAACCTCGGCTCGGACTCGCTCCAGCGCTGGATCGAGGCCGAGCACGGCGACCTGCTGCGGGTCCAGCGCGCCGCGACGAGCAAGGGCTTCCGCGTCCTGCGCGTGCGGCGCAGGGGCGCAGCGACCGGGGCGATCCCGGTCATCGGCGAATCGGTGTCGCCGGTCGCCTGACCGGCGCGAACCGGTCTCAGACGCGCAGCTCGCCCTCGAAGACGAGCTCGGCCGGGCCGCTCAGCGCGACGTGCTCGCCGTCCTCGGCCGCGAATATCCGCACCCCCAGCACGCCGCCCGGGACCTCGACGCGCCACTCGTCGGGCGCGTGCGGCCCCGCCCAGTGCCGCACCGCGAGCGCGGCCGCGACGGCCCCCGTGCCGCACGAGAGCGTCTCGCCGCTCCCCCGCTCGTGCACGCGCATCCGGATGCGCCCGATGCCGTCGACGACGAGCGGATCGCGCGGGACGACGAACTCAACGTTGGCCCCCGCGGGCGGCGCGGGCTCGAGCTCGGGGGCGCGAGTCAGGTCGATCTCGGCGAGCTCGTCATCACTCGCGACCGCGACGACGATGTGCGGGTTGCCGACGTTGATGCCGAGACCCGGTCGCGCCACGGGCAGCTCGCGGGCGCGCACGAGCGGCTCGCCGCCGTCGAGTCGCCAGCGGCCGAGGTCGGCGGCGAAGCCGTCGGTGAGGCGCTGCACGTCGCGCACGCCGGCGCGCGTGCCGATCGCGATCGACTGACCGGACTCGAGCTCGGCGAGCCCCGTCTCGAGGAGGTACTTCACGAAGACCCGGATGCCGTTGCCGCACATCTCGCTGATGCTGCCGTCGCTGTTGACGTAGTCCATGAACCACTCGGCGTCCGGATCCTCCGCGAGAGCTGCGGCGCCGTCGGGCAGGTGGGCGGAGCGCACCGCGCGGATCACGCCGTCGGCGCCCACCCCGAAGCGTCGGTCGGCGATCGCGGCGAGCTGCTCGGAGCTCAGCCCGTGCTCGCCCTCCGGGTCGGCGTAGAGCACGAAGTCGTTGCCCGTGCCGTGCCCTTTGGTGAAACGGATGCTCGCGGCCATTCCCCGAGTCTACGGCGCGGTCAGGCGGCGTCCCCGGCCCCGCCGCCCGGCTCGAGGGCGGCGAGCACGCGATCCTCGGCCCGCTGCGCGAGCGCGGGATCGAGCGCGTCGAACCACTCGATCGTCCCGTCCCGGCGGAACCAGCTCATCTGACGCCGGGCGTACCGCCGGGTCAGCGCGGCGGTCTCGGCGATCGCTGCGGCCTCATCGCAGTCGCCCCGCAGCTGCGCGAGAGCCTGCGCGTACCCGATCGCGCGACTCGCGGTCGCGCCGCGCTCGAGCCCGCGGTCGCGCAGCCCCCGCACCTCGTCGAGCAGGCCGAGCCGCCACATGCGGGCGACTCGCTCGTCGAGCCGCGCGGTCAGGAGCGAGCGCTCGAGGGAGAGCCCGAGCTGCACGTGGGGCCGCCAGGGGGTGTCGCGGGCGGCGAGGCCGACGCTGAAGGGCTCACCGGTGAGCTCGATGACCTCGAGGGCCCGGATGATGCGCCGCGCGTTGTGCGGCCCGATCGCCTCCGCGGCGTCGGGGTCTCGGCGGGCGAGCTCGAGGTAGAGCTCGGTCGTGCCGCGCTCCGCGTGCGTCGTCTCCCACCTCGCGCGGATCTCCGGGTCGGTGCCGGGGAAGCGGAAGTCGGTGAGCACGGCGGCGAGGTAGAGCATGGAGCCGCCGACGAGGATGGGCACGGCTCCTCGCGCGAGGATCCCCTCGATCGCGCTCCGGGCATCCTGCTGATAGCGCGCGACGGAGGCCTCGTCGGTGACCTCGAGGACGTCGAGCAGGTGGTGCGGGATGCCGCGGCGCTCGACGGGGAGGAGCTTCGCGGTGCCGATGTCCATGCCGCGGTAGAGCTGCATCGCGTCGCCGTTGACGATCTCGGCGGGGCGGCCGCGCCCGGCGAGGCGCTCGGCGATCGCGAGACCCAGTTCGCTCTTGCCGGTGCCGGTCGCGCCGACGACCGCGATGATCACAGCAGCGGGCCGCGCTCTCCGTCGCCGGCATCGTAGATCGGGCTCGTCGCGACCCGGAGGGTCGGGAGGCCGAGCGCGACGCGCGGAGCGGAGCCGGCCGCGCCGTTCGCCCCGGCACCGGTGGAGGCTGCGCTCGGGACGCCGCAGCTCTCGGCCTGCTGGCGATCCCACGCGTCGCCGGCGCGCGTGCGCCGGACGCGCAGCGGCGCGGTCTCGTCGGCGATGAGGTGGAAGGGCGCCGCGTGCGTGATCGTCGCCGTGACGATGTCGCCCGGTCGGGGCCGCTCGCGCCCTGCGGGGACGGCCACGTGGACGAGCCGGCTGTCCTCCGCGCGACCGGAGAGCCGCTCGGTCGCGGAGTCCTTCCTGCCCTCGCCCGAGGCGACGAGCACGTGGACCTCGCGGCCGACCTGGCGCTGGTTCTCCTCGAGGCTGACGCGCTCCTGAAGGGCGACGAGGCGCTCGTAGCGCTCCTGCACGACGGCCTTCGGCACCTGGTCGGGCATGGTCGCGGCGGGAGTGCCCTCGCGGATGGAGTACTGGAAGGTGAACGCGCTCGCGAATCGCGCCTGCTCGACGACGCGGAGGGTGTCGGCGAAGTCCTCCTCCGTCTCGCCGGGGAAGCCGACGATGATGTCGGTGCTGATCGCGGCGTCCGGGATGCGCGCGCGCACCCGATCGAGGATGCCCAGGAACTTCTCGCTCCGGTACGAGCGCCGCATCGCTTTGAGCACGCGGTCGGAGCCGGACTGCAGCGGCATGTGGAGCTGCGGCATAACCGCCGGGGTCTCGGCCATCGCATCGATGACGTCGTCGGTGAAGGCGGCCGGGTGCGGGCTCGTGAAGCGGATGCGCTCGAGCCCCTCGATGCCGCCGGCTGCACGCAGGAGCTTGCCGAAGGCCAGGCGGTCGCCGAACTCGACGCCGTAGGAGTTCACGTTCTGGCCGAGGAGCGTGACCTCGATCGCGCCGTCGTCGACGAGCGCCTGGATCTCGGCGAGGATGTCGCCGGGGCGGCGGTCCTTCTCCTTGCCGCGGAGGGCGGGGACGATGCAGAAGGTGCACGTGTTGTTGCAGCCGACCGAGATGCTCACCCAGCCGCTGTGGCTCGACTCACGACGCGTCGGGAGCGTGGAGGGGAACACCTCGAGGGACTCGAGGATCTCGAGCTGCGCCTCGCCGTTGTGGCGGGCCCGCTCGAGCAGCGCCGGGAGCGAGCCCATGTTGTGGGTGCCGAAGACGACGTCGACGTAGGGCGCCTTCTCGAGGATGACGGCCTTGTCCTTCTGCGCGAGGCAGCCGCCGACGGCGATCTGGAGGTCGCCGCCGCGCTCGCGCTTGACGCTCGCGAGGTGGCCGAGGTTGCCGTAGAGCTTGTTGTCCGCGTTCTCGCGCACGGCGCACGTGTTGATCACGACGACGTCGGCCGGGGCGCCGGACTCCGCCCGCCGGTAGCCGGCCTCCTCGAGCGAGCCGCTCAGCCGCTCGGAGTCGTGGACGTTCATCTGGCAGCCGTACGTGCGCACCTCGTAGGTGCGGACGCGGCCGGACTGGGATGCCCGGGCTGTGCCGAGCTCGTCGACGGAGCCGAGTTCAGGACGCGGAAGGGTCGTGCTCATGGTGTCTCGAGTGTACGGCGGGGGCTCACTCGAACTCGACGCGACGGGGACCGTCTCCCGCGGCCGCTCGGCCGGAGCCGGACCCCCGCGAACCGAAGCCGCCGCTGCCCCCGTTGCGGGAGCCGAAGCCTCCGCTTCCCCCACGGGATCCGAAGCCTCCGCGCGACCCGAACCCGCTCGCGCGAGGAGCTCGCTCGAAACCCGCCTCGTCGAGCGCGGCCCGGACGGCGTCGCGCGCGGCGGAGCCGCCGTGGCCCTTGCGGGCGAGGTAGGAGAGAAGCCGTCGCTCGGCCGTCTCGCGGTCGAGGACGCCGATGCGGCGCATGCGATCATCGACGAGCGCCGTGATGAGCGCGCCCTCGTCATCGGGCTCCTGCTGAGCGAGCGCGGACTCGATCGCGCGGGGGTCGATGCGACGCCGTACGAGCTCGGCGCGCAGCGCCGTCGGGCCGAGCTTCTTGCGGTCGACGAGACGGTCGACGAGCGTCGCAGCGAGGGCCTCGTCGTCGATGAGTCCGACGCCCTCGAGGCGCTCGACCTCGGCCTGGACGACGATCGGGTCGATCTCGCGCCGCGTCAGCAGGTCGACGACCTCCGCGCGCGACATGCCGCGTCGGCCGAGCGCGTGGAGGCTGACGTTCTCCGCCCGCTTCTCATCGGCCTCCCGGACGCCGGGCAGGAACGCGACGTTGTCGGCGTCCTGCCCGGTCCCGGAGGTCGGGGCTGGCATGATCAGGCGCCCGCCGCCTTGCGCTGCGCGATCTTCTGCTGGATCGAGTCGACCGGCGCCGCCTCGACCGCGGCAGGAGCCGCACCGATGCCGAGCTTCGCGAGGATCTTCTTCTCGATCTCCTCCGCCACCGTCGGGTTCTCGAGGAGGTAGCGACGTGCGTTCTCCTTGCCCTGGCCGAGCTGGTCGCCGTCGTAGGTGTACCAGGCGCCCGACTTGCGGACGATCTCGTGCTCGACGCCGAAGTCGATCAGGCTGCCCTCGCGGGAGATGCCGATGCCGTAGAGGATATCGAACTCGGCCTGCTTGAAGGGCGGGGCCATCTTGTTCTTCACGACCTTGACGCGCGTGCGGTTTCCGACAGCCTCGGTGCCATCCTTCAGCGTCTCGATGCGGCGGATGTCGAGGCGGACCGAGGCGTAGAACTTGAGCGCCTTGCCGCCCGCCGTCGTCTCGGGGCTGCCGAAGAACACGCCGATCTTCTCGCGGAGCTGGTTGATGAAGATCATCGACGTCTGGGTCTGGCTGAGCCCACCGGTGAGCTTGCGCAGGGCCTGCGACATGAGGCGGGCCTGGAGGCCGACGTGGGAGTCGCCCATCTCGCCCTCGATCTCGGCCCGGGGCACGAGCGCCGCGACCGAGTCGATCACGACGAGGTCGATCGAGCCCGACCGCACGAGCATGTCGGCGATCTCGAGCGCCTGCTCGCCCGTGTCGGGCTGCGAGACCAGGAGTTGGTCGATGTCGACGCCGAGCTTCTTGGCGTAGTCGGGGTCGAGGGCGTGCTCCGCGTCGATGAAGGCCGCGATGCCGCCGGCGCGCTGCACATTGGCGATCGCGTGGAGAGTGAGCGTCGTCTTTCCCGAGGACTCGGGGCCGTAGATCTCGATGATGCGGCCCTTGGGGAGGCCGCCGATGCCGAGGGCGACGTCGAGGGCGATCGACCCGGTCGGGATGACCGCGACAGGAGCGCGCTCATCCGAGCCGAGGCGCATGACGCTGCCCTTGCCGAACTGTCGATCGATCTGGGCGAGAGCGGTCTCGAGGGCCTTCTCGCGGTCTGCGGGTGAGGGCATTGCGGTCTCCTTCGCGTAGTGAGCTGCTGCCTGTCGGCTGCCGCGCGACGACGAGCCGATGGAGCCGGGCTGATCGCTCTGCGACAAGGCGGTGACGACGATCGCCGACGAGGACGACGGTACGCACGACCCCCGACATCGGGGGCTTTCGTACGGGATCCGTGCACCACTCGTGTTCGAGAGCCGCTGTGGAGGAGTCTACGCGCGAACCGAACGGATGTTCGAATGAATGACGGGTCGGCGTGTCACGCCGAAGCGCGCACCCGTCGCCCCTCGGGCACGAGCGCGGGTACGAGCGCGGAGTCGCTCAGCGGCGAGGCTCGGGCCGTCCCGCGCCGTACCAGCGCTCGCGCGGGACATCCATCTCGGCGCACAGCGCGAACCAGATGTCGCGCGGCGCGACGCCCGCGGAGAGCGCCTGCTCGGCGGTGCGCTCGCCGAGCGGCGTGAGGACCAGATCGCGCACGAGCGTGCGCCCGTAGGCCTCGCCGAACTCGTCGACGACGGCGCGGGAGAACTCGCTGCGGGTCACCCGACCACCCTAGTCAGGGCCGTCGAGGCGCTGCGGACGCGGAACAGCCCCGCCGGCGAGCCGGCGGGGCTGAGGACCCGAGCAGGACGACTAGCGGACCGCGAGGTCGGCGTCGAACTCCGCGACGAGCTCGTCGGGGAGGGTGTCGGGAACGGTCGTGAGGCCTTCGATGACGGCGAGGCGGTCGCCCACCTCGCGCATGATGACCGAGATCGGGGTGTCGAGGGCGTCGGCGACCGAGGCGAGGATCTCGCTGCTGGCCTCCTTCTGCCCGCGCTCGACCTCGCTGAGGTAGCCGAGAGCGACGCTCGCGCGACTGGCGACCTGGCGGAGGGTGCGGCCCTTCTGCAGGCGGACATCGCGGAGGACCTCACCGATTTCCTGTCGGACGAGAACCATGGGTGCCTCCTTCTTCTGCCTGAACTCGCGGTCGGTGCGGGCACCGGGTGGATCACTGTATCCCACCGCCGAGTGCCTCGACTCTAACCGGCTGCGCCTGGATGACGCGTGTCAGTCTGCTGTCTGTAACACGACCGTCACCACAGCTATTCCCGCGAGTCGACGAAGTTGAGCCTCCCCGACTCAGCCCTGCGAGTGGGCAGCCAGACGCTCCCGCAGGAGGGCGAGCACCGCCGCGACGGAGGCCTCGCGGATCGTCGCGCGATCGCCCTCGAGCCGCAGCTCCCGCACCTCCGTGCCCGCGTCATCCGCGATCGCGACGAACACGAGCCCGACCGGGGCGTCCCCCTGGGCATCCGGCCCGGCGACCCCGGTCGTCGCGAGACCGACATCGGCCGGGACGCCCTCGACGGCGGCCGCGCGGCGCACGCCCTCGGCCATCGCCCCGGCGACGGCCGGATCGACCGGACCGCGCGCGGCAAGAAGGCCCGCGTCGACGCCGAGCAGGGACGACTTGAGCGGCGTCGCATAGGCGACGACGCCGCCGCGGACGACCGCGGAGGCTCCGGGGACGTCGACGAGGGCGGCCAGGACGCGGCCGCCCGTGAGCGACTCGGCGACCGCGACCGTGCGATGCGCGGCCGTCAGCCGACGCACGACCTCGGCAGCGGCATCCGCCCCGCCCGATCGCGGCGTCGGGATCACTCGGCCCGGCGGTTCTGCACGCGGGCCTGACGGAGGTAGTCAAGACCCGTGACGACCGTCAGGACCACGGCGGCCGTCATGAGGGCGCCGTTGAGCCAGTGCACCCACTCGCCGAGGAGGTTCCACAGCGGGAGGAGGGCGAACGAGATCGCGACCGACTGCACGACCGTCTTGAGCTTGCCGCCGCGCGAGGCGGGGATGACGCGGTCGCGGAGCATGAGGAAGCGGAAGAGCGTGATGCCCCACTCGCGCACGAGGATCACCGCCACGACCCACCAGGGAAGCTCGGCGAGGACGGCGAGCATGACCAGGGCGGCGCCCGTGAGCACCTTGTCGGCGATCGGATCGAGCAGCACGCCGAGATCGGTCACGAGATTGCGGCTGCGCGCGAGGTGCCCGTCGAGACTGTCGGTCGCGATCGCGACGATGAACAGGATCGCGGCAGCGACGCGGAAGGCGCCGTCGGTGCCGCCGTCGAGGAGGAGCAGGACGACGAAGAGCGGGGCGAGGAGGATGCGCACGACCGTGATGATGTTCGCCACGTTGCCGGTCGAGGCCGGCGTCTCACCCGCGCTCACGACGCGGCCGCGCATCGCGAACGAGCGGCTCGCGGCCGAAGCGGCGGCGTCGGGGCCGCCCGTCGTCTCGTCGTCCGAGGCGTCGGAGCGCGGCATGGTGTCCTCTCGTCGAGCCCGGCCGCGGCTCAGTCGCGACCGGTGAGCCCCCAGGCGTCCTCATCGGGTTCGCCCTCGACCTCAGGATACCCCCGGGTCATCTCGTCGACCGGATCGCTCCCGAGGGCGACGGATGCGCCCGCGGCCGCGCCGCTCGAGCCGCCGGCGGCCGAGGAGCCGCTCGGCGCGTCGTCGCCCCGCAGCCGCGCGAGGACCTCCGGCAGCTGCTCGGGGGTGACGAGGACGTCGCGCGCCTTAGACCCCTCCGAGGGGCCGACGATGTCGCGCGACTCCAGGAGGTCCATGAGCCGCCCCGCCTTCGCGAACCCGACGCGGAGCTTGCGCTGCAGCATCGAGGTCGAGCCGAACTGCGTGCCGACGATGAGCTCGGTCGCCGCGAGCAGCAGCTCGAGGTCATCGCCGATGTCGGCGTCGATCTGCTTCTTCTCGGCCTCGACGGCGACGTCGTTCCGGTACTCGGGGCGGGCCTGCTTCTTGACGTGGTCGACGACCGCGGCGATCTCTGGCTCGGTGACCCACGCGCCCTGGACGCGCACGGCCTTGCTCGCGCCCATCGGCAGGAAGAGGCCGTCGCCCTGGCCGATGAGCTTGTCGGCGCCGGGCTGGTCGAGGATGACGCGGCTGTCGGTCATGCTCGAGACCGCGAAGGCGAGACGGCTAGGGACGTTCGCCTTGATGAGGCCCGTCACGACGTCGACGCTCGGTCGCTGCGTCGCGAGGACGAGGTGGATGCCGCTCGCGCGGGCGAGCTGCGTGATGCGGACGATCGAGTCCTCGACGTCGCGCGGGGCGACCATCATGAGGTCGGCGAGCTCGTCGACGACGACGAGCAGGTAGGGGTACGGCTGCAGCTGGCGCTTGCTGCCCTCCGGCAGGACGATCTCGTCGGCGAGCACGGCGCGGTTGAAGTCGTCGATGTGGCGGAACCCGAACGACGCGAGGTCGTCGTACCGCATGTCCATCTCCTTCACGACCCACTGCAGCGCCTCGGCCGCCTTCTTCGGGCTCGTGATGATGGGCGTGATGAGGTGCGGGACGCCCTGGTACGCCGCGAGCTCGACGCGCTTCGGGTCGATGAGCACCATGCGCACCTCGGCGGGCTTGGCGCGCATGAGGAGGCTCGTGATCATCGAGTTGATGAAGCTCGACTTGCCGGAGCCGGTCGAGCCGGCGACGAGGAGGTGCGGCATCTTGGCGAGGTTCGCGACGACGTAGCCGCCCTCGACGTCCTTGCCGACGCCGATCGTCATCGGGTGCAGCGCCTTGCCGGCCGCGCTCGAGCGCAGCACGTCGCCGAGCGAGACGACCTCGCGGTCGACGTTCGGGATCTCGACGCCGATCGCGCTCTTGCCCGGGATCGGCGAGAGGATGTTGACCTCGTTGCTCGCGACCGCGTATGAGATGTTCCTCGTGAGCGCCGTGAAGCGCTCGACCTTCACTCCCGGGCCGAGCTCGATCTCGTAGCGCGTGACCGAGGGGCCGCGGCTGAAGCCCGTGACGCGCGCGTCGACCTGGAACTGCGTCAGCACCTCCGTGATCGCCGCGACGACCGCGTCGTTCGCCGCGCTGCGCGCCTTCGGCGGCGTGCCGGGGGCGAGAACGGATGCGGCGGGCAGCCGGTAGGGCGGGCTCGCCTTCGCGATCGGCGGGGGTGCGAACTCGCCCGCCTCGCCCTTCTCGCTCGCCGTCGTCGGGAGGCCCGGGAGGATCGCCGGCTCCGCATCCTCGCGGACGCCGGAGGGGTGCGCGGGCTGCTCGCCCGTGACGCGCTGGATCGCCTGCTCGGCCTGGTCGAAAACGGCCGCGAGGTCGCCCGTCGCCTTGGCCACGGCATCCGCCCCGATGACGTCGGTGGGCTGGTCGCGCTCGACGGGCGTGTCGAAGGCGGGGACCTCGGCGCGCGGGCGGCCCTTGCGCCACCACGGCATCGAGGAGGTGTCCTCCATGTCGAGACCGAGCTCGCTGAAGCTGCCGAACTCGGGGGCGATCGCGTCGTCGGCGGCTTTGGTCTTGCGATCGCGCGTGCGCTCGGGAAGCTCGGCGCCGAAGAGGTAGGCGTACAGCTCGCCGAGGCGCTCTCGGATGCGGTTCGGCGGCGTCTTCGTCATGATCAGCACCGACAGGAACGCGATCACGACGAGCGCAGGGATCGCGACCCAGATCGTCGCGAGCAGGAGCGCGCCGCCGAGGAGCCAGCCGATCACGCCGCCCGCCTGGGCGAGGACGAGCGCGCCCTCCGTCGGCTGCGGGGCGCCGAGTGCGATGTGGCACAGACCGCTCACGCTCGCGATCAGGAGGCCGAGGCCGATGCCGATGCGCGTGTTGTCGTGGACGCTCGCCGGGTGGCGGAAGAGCCATGCCGCGAACAGCACCATGATGACGGGCAGGGCGAAGGCGACGCGGCCGACGAGCCCGCCGAAGGTGTAGGCGTCGAGCGCGAGAGCGACCGGATCGGTCGGCGTGAACCACTCGACGATCGCGCCGATGACGGCGAGCACCACGATGAGGAAGGGCACGCCGTCACGACGCTCCTCCTTCGCGAGGGTCTCCTTCCCGAGCACGCGGAAGGCCCCGCCGGTCAGGTGCGCGAGGCCCATCCAGGCGCTCGAGAGGATGCCCGGCTGCTCGCTCGGCGGAGCGGGCAGCCTCTTCGTGGGCTGCGTGCGCGCGCTCGGCTTCTTCGCCGCCGCAGAACCGCGCGGCGTCGAGGTGCGCGGGCGCGACGATGTGCGACTGGACGAAGCCATGGGGTCACGGTACCCGCGACCACCGACGCGGCCCGGCCCGACACGCTCGCGCGGACGGGAGCGCGAGCGCGAGGCGCGGCGTCAGGCGCCGCTGGGTCAGGCGCCGCAGACGCCGACGAGGTTGCCGCTCGCCGCCACCGAGAACACGCCGAGGTCGGGGGTCACCGCGTGGATGTAGACGACGGTGCCCGCTCGTCCCTCCCAGTAGTCCCCCTCGATGTCCGGCGCGTTCTTCGCGACCTCGATCTGCAGGATCCCGAGTGCTCCCTCGACGACGTGGATGTCGGTGAGGTACTCGGGGACGACCGTCGCGCCGGGGTGCGCCGCCGCGATGCTCGCGCCCGGGTCGCCGATGCGGACTCCCCCGTCGGTCGGGATGTCGGCTGAGTAGAGGTCGATCCGGTTCACGACACCGGTGTCGCGATCGACGTCGACGCCGAAGGCCGCCCCGGGGCCGTAGGCGGGCGAGCTCGCGGCGTAGGCGGGGTCGGTGCGCCACAGCTCGGCCCCCGGATCACCCGGCGCGATGCCGAAGTCCTCGCCCGTGACGGCGTCGGTGCAGCCCTCGGGCTCGAAAGAGACGAGGGATGTCGCGGGGTCGTCGTCGGGCGGCGAGCTCAGCCCCAGCGGGCCGAGGCCGTCTGCGCTCAGGACGAGCTCCGCGAGGGCGGGGCGCGTCGGATCCGGCGACGGAGTCGGGGACGCCGAGGGCTCGGCGCTCGGCGAGACGTCGACGCTCGCGCTCGGCGAGGCGACGGGCTCGACGGTCGGGCCGCACGCCGCGAGGGCGAGGAGGAGCGCTCCTGCGAGCGCCCCGTCCATCGCCCGACGTCGGACCTGCGGACGGATCATGCGCAGACCGTACTCCCGCTCCTCGCGCCGCGGGAAGGGGGCGTTGGTCCCGAACCGGTCTCGATCAGGCGACGATGACGACCGGCACGATCATGGGCCGGCGGCGGTGCTGCGTGTTGACCCAGCGACCCACGACGCGGCGCACGACCTGGCTGAACACGTGGCTGTCGCGCGTGCCGTTCTCGGCCGCCTCCGTGAGCGCCTTCTCGATCTGCGGGATGACCGCGTCGAACACGCTGTCGTCGGGGGCGAACCCGCGGGCGTGCAGCTCGGGGCCGACGACGACACGGCCGGTCTGAGCATCCACCGCCACGAAGATGGAGATGAAGCCCTCCTCGGCGAGGATGCGGCGGTCCTTGAGATCGGCGTCGGTGATCTGGCCGACCGTCGAGCCGTCGACGTACACCTCGCCCAGATCGAGCTGGCCGACGATGCGGGCGACGCCGTCGCGCAGGTCGACGATCGTGCCGTTCTCGGCGAGGATCGTGCGCTCCTCGGCGATGCCGGTCTCGATCGCGAGCTGCTGGTTCGCGTAGAGGTGGCGCGCCTCGCCGTGAACGGGCATGACGTTCTTCGGGCGGACGATGTTGTAGCAGTAGAGCAGCTCGCCCGCGGCCGCGTGTCCCGAGACGTGCACCTTGGCGTTGCCCTTGTGCACCACGGTCGCGCCGAGCGAGATGAGGCCGTTGATGACGCGGTAGACGGCGTTCTCATTGCCCGGGATGAGACTCGACGCGAGGATGACCGTGTCGCCCTTGCCGACCTCCACCTGGTGGTCGAGATTCGCCATGCGCGCGAGCACCGCCATCGGCTCGCCCTGCGACCCGGTCGACATGTAGACGATCTGGTCGTCGGGCAGGTTGGCTGCCTTCTTGTAATCGATGAGGATGCCCTCCGGCACCTTCAGATAGCCGAGCTCGGCCGCGATGCCCATGTTGCGGACCATGCTCCGACCCATGAGGGCGACCTTGCGGCCGTTCGCGGCCGCGGCGTCGAGCACCTGCTGGACGCGGTGCACGTGGCTGGAGAAGCTCGCGACGATGACGCGACGAGGGGCCTTGGCGATGACGGTCTCGAGCACCGCGCCGATGTCGCGCTCCCTCGGGGTGAAGCCGGGGACATCCGCATTCGTGGAGTCGGTCATGAACAGGTCGATGCCGGCCTCGCCGAGGCGGGCGAACGCGCGCAGGTCGGTGATGCGGCCGTCCATCGGCAGCTGGTCCATCTTGAAGTCGCCCGTGTGCAGCACGGTGCCCGCGACGGTGCGGATCGCGACGGCGAGCGCGTCGGGGATCGAGTGGTTGACAGCGACGAACTCGAGGTCGAAGGGGCCGAGCTTCTCCTGCTGGCCCTCCTTGACGGTGAGCGTGTACGGCTGGATGCGGTGCTCCTTGAGCTTCGCCTCGATGAGGGCGAGCGTGAGCGTCGAGCCGATGAGGGGGATGTCGTTGCGCAGCCGCAGGAGGTACGGAACGGCGCCGATGTGGTCCTCGTGGCCGTGCGTCAGGACGACGCCGAGGACGTCGTCGAGGCGCTCGCGGATGGGCGAGAAGTCGGGGAGGATCAGGTCGACGCCCGGCTGGTGCTCCTCGGGGAAGAGCACGCCGCAGTCGACGATGAGCAGCTTTCCGTCGATCTCGAAGACGGCCATGTTGCGGCCGACCTCGCCGAGCCCGCCGAGCGGCGTGACGCGGAGGGTTCCGGGTTCGAGGGCGGGGGCATCTTCGATGGCATGGGGCACGGGTGGACCTCGTATCTGTTGGCGAGGCCCGGGCGGGCCTCTTCGTGGCGGGGCCTCGCGCCCCGGGATGACGCTGTTATCGGGTGGTGCCGGCCACCTTGGGCAGGGCACCGCCGGCCGCCGCATTGCGGTCGGGTCGGAAGGTTCGCAGGTCGACGCCGTCGATGTCGCGCACGAGCGCCATCTCGTCCTCGATGATCGCCGCCTCGTGATCCTCGGGGCCGACGAGCGGCAGGCGCACGCGGGGCGACCCGATGCGGCCGAGCCCGTGGAGCACGTACTTCGTCGCGACCGTGCCGGGCACGTGCGTCATGAGCGCGCGCACGAGGGGCTCGAGCCGCTGGTGCTCGGCCGTCGCCGTCGCGAGGTCGTTCGCGTTGACGGCGTTGACGATCGCGCGGTAGCTCGCCGGGGCGACGTTCGCGGTGACGCCGATGAGCCCCGTGCCTCCGATCGCGAGCGTGGGCAGTACGTTGGCGTCGTCGCCGGCGAAGTACATCAGGTCGGTCTGGTTCATGACCCGGCTGACCTCGCTCAGGTCGCCCTTCGCGTCCTTGACGGCGAGGATGTTCGGGTGCTTCGCGGCGCGGAGGATCGTCTCGTACTTAATCTCGATGCCCGCACGACCGGGGATGTCGTAGAGGATCACCGGGAGGTCGGTCGCGTCGGCGATCATGCGGAAGTGCGTGAGCACGCCCGCCTGGGTCGGCTTGTTGTAGTAGGGCGTGACGATCATGACGCCGTCGGC
>NZ_JAUSMI010000161.1 GCF_030645145.1 Microcella sp.
GGCGGCGGGCGTCGCGACCGGCGCGTCGCGGCCCGCGCCGTTGCGCCGCACGATGCGCGGCAGGACCGCGTCGGCGAGCGTCTCGGCGGCCCGCGCGAGCCAGGCGGCGAGAGCGCCGGGCTCGAGCTCGTCGTCGGAGCCCATGATCGCCACCCACTCCCCCGTCGCGGCGTCGAGTCCGGCATTGAAGGGGCCGGACGGCGAGCGGATGCCGTCGCGGTGCTCGAGAAGGCGGACGCGGGAGTCGTCGGCGAGCGCGCCGAGGCGGCCCGCGACGATCGCGGGGTCGAGGTCGTGGCAGACCACGGTGACGCGGACGGCGATGCCATCGGCGCCGGCGAGCGCGGACGAGACCGCCCGCTCGACGGGCCGCTCGGCGCTGTGCACGGCGATCACGAGGTCGATCGCCGGGTCGACGGCGGAGTCGCTCACGAGGTCGCCGCCGCCCGATTCCGCCATGACCTCGACCTTATAGACTCGGCCGTCGTGCGAATCATCAGCGTCGTCGGCGCCCGCCCCCAGTTCGTGAAGCTCGCGCCGATCGCGCGGGCCGCCACCGAGGCCGGCGTCGAGCACGTGATCGTGCACACCGGCCAGCACTACGACCCGATCATGAGCGACGTCTTCTTCGACGACCTCGGGATCCCCGCCCCCGACCTCCACCTCGGCATCGGCTCGGGCAGCCACGGCCACCAGACCGGCGCGATGCTCGGCCCGCTCGAGGACGCCTTCCTGCAGCACCGCCCCGACTGGGTGCTCGTCTACGGCGACACCAACTCGACGCTCGCCGCCGCGGTCGCGGCCGTGAAGATCCACCTGCCCCTCGCCCACCTCGAGGCGGGCCTGCGCTCGTTCAACCGCCGCATGCCGGAGGAGCACAACCGCGTGCTCACCGACCACGCCGCCGACCTGTGCCTCGCGCCCACCGAGCAGGCGATGACCCACCTCGCGGCGGAGGGGCTCGCCGACCGGTCGGTGCTCGTCGGCGACGTCATGACCGACGTGCTGTTCCAGGTGCGCGACGCCGCCGCCGACCGCGGAGCCTCCCCGATCGCGCACGCGCCGGGCACGTACTCGATCGCGACCATCCACCGCGCCGAGACGACCGACGACCGCGATCGCCTCGCGGCGGTCCTGGATGCTCTGCGCTCGCTCGACCACCCCGTGGTCCTGCTCGCCCACCCCCGCCTGGTTGCGCGGGCCGCCGAGTTCGGACTCGAGCTCGAGGGCGGCTCGCTCACGTCGCAGACGCCGCTCGCCTACCCCGACCTCGTCGCCGCCGTGCAGTCGAGCCGCGGCGTCGTGACCGACTCCGGAGGCCTGCAGAAGGAGGCGTTCCTGCTCCGCGTGCCGTGCACGACGGTGCGCACCGAGACCGAGTGGGTCGAGACCGTCGCCCTCGGCTGGAACGTGCTCGCGCTCACGAGCGACGAGATCCGCGCCGCGGCATCACGACCGGCGCCCGCGCCGACGGACGAGGCACCCTACGGCGACGGGTTCGCCGCCGGGCGGGTCATCGAGGCGCTGACGTCATCGCGTCGCTGAGCTCATCGCGGGGCTGAGCCGCTGATCGCGGCGAGGGCGAGCGCCCACTCCTCGACCTGGGTGTCGGAGGAGAGCGCCTGCGCCGAGCGGTCCGCGGCGAGCTTCCACTGCCGCACCTGGTCGACGTCGATGCCGTCGAGCACCCGGCGCAGGGCATCCCCATCGAAGCCCCCGCACACGGCGCCCAGCCCGCGCTCATTGACGATCCACGACATCTCGGGCGAGGGGCCCACGATGATGCCGAGCCGGGCCTGCACGTAGTCGAAGAACTTGTTCGGCAGCGCGTTGGCGTTGTTGAAGTTGACCGGGGGCAGCAGGTGCACCCCGACGTCGAACCGGTTGAGGGTCTCGTGCAGCTGGTCGTAGGCGACGGGCGGGTGCAGGGTGATGCGGGTCGAGTCGGCTACGCGGGCGCGGATCCGCTCCAGGTACGCCGGATCGTTGGGCGTGAGGTACAGGTCGAGCGAGACGTCGGCGATCGTGCCCTCGACGCCGTCGATGATCGCGTCGATGCCGCGGTCGGCGAGCGCCGCCCCGCTGTGCACGATCCGGATGCGCCCGGTCGCGGTGGCCTCGGATGGCGTCAGATCGCGGTAGGGGGCGGCGTTCGTCACGACGATCGGGTCGAGGCCGAACCGGGCCCGGTACTCGCGGGCGATGCGGGTGCCCACCGTGCTCGTCGAGGCGACGCCGACGACGAAGCGGCGCAGCTGCCAGCGGACGAAGGGGGCGACGAAGATCCGCCAGCGCGGAAGATCCTCCTTCTGCCGGGGGGCGTACTCGTGCAGGTCGGCGTGGATGCGCTGCGGCCCGACGACCTGCCGCGCGAGACCCGCCGCCTCGACGTCGTTCGCGAGCACCAGATCGACTTGCAGCCCCTCGAGCAGTCGGCGCGCCTCGGCGATCGCCGGGTTCCCCCAGTACGCCCGGCGGTACTGACGCGCGATGAGGGGGACGCGCGGCCAGCGCCAGAGCGGGAGCTCCTCCGGCACCTCCCGATGGTCGACGACTCCCTCGGGGGCGGGGCCGTAGCCGAGGGTCGTGACGGCGTAGTGGTCGCGGAAGCGCACGATCTGCTTGAGCACGCGGGCGTCGGAGACGAGGCGCGAGAACGAGATGATGAGCAGGCGCGGGCGGTCGGCGGCGGTCATCGGGTCCCCTCCAGCATGCGAGCGAGCCGCGTGCGCCATCCGTCGACCGCGACCTCCGCCGACAGCTCCTGAGCGGCGGCGTGCGCCGCCTGCTTGAAGGCGGCGACCTCCTCATCGGTCACGGTCGAGATGACGCGAGCCAAAGACTCCGCCGTGAAGTCGTCCGTCACGACGCCGAGGCGATGAGCCTCCACGTAGTGGGCCATCTGCGGCGTCGGTCCGATGAGGACCCCGAGGCGGGCCTGGACGAAGTCGAACAGCTTGTTCGGCAGCGCCCACTCGTAGTTGCGCGTCGTCGGAGGGAGCACGAACACGCCGAGGTCGTAGTCGTTCAGCCGCTCGACGAGCTCGCCGTACGGGACGGGCTCGCGCACCCGGACCCCCGGCACGGCCTCGGCGAGGTCTCGGAGCTCCTGGAGATGCCCGGGGTCGTTGGGCATGAGGAAGAGGTCGAGCTCGACCGCTCGACCGGAGAGCGCGACCGCCTCGATGAGCAGCTCGAGCCGCCGGTTGCGCAGGCAGACGCCGCTGTGGACGAGGCGCAGAGGGTGCCCGACCGGGGTCGGCCGCAGATCGGCGAACGGAGTCGCGTTGATGACGACGCCGACGTCGACGCCGCTGAGGCGGGAGTACTCGTCGGCGATGATCGGGGCGACCGTCGTGACGGCCGCCGCCCGCGGCAGGGAACGGCGCACGATCCGGAGGAGGACGGGCCGGACCCAGCGCATCCACCCCGCGTCGTTCGAGTGCTGACCCGGGCTGAACTCGTGCAGATCCGCGAGCACGCCCGCCGTCGACCGCACGTGCAGCGCGGTGGGGAGCGCCTCGATATCGTCGGCGATGATCGCATCGAAGCGGCGACCGCGGAGAGCGGAGGCGGCCCACGAGACCGCCGGCGACCGTCGCAGCGCGAGCGCGCCGAGCCGCAGGACGAGGAGCTTCGGGGCGAGGGGGAAGACGGAGAGACCGTCCGGGATGCGGATGTGCTCGCGGACGCCGTCGGGTCTCGGACCGTACCCGCAGGTCACGACCTCCCCGAACTCGCCGGCGAGACGCACCTGCTTGAGCACGCGCGCATCGGTCGCGATCGGCGAGAACGAGAGGATGAGGATGGTGCGCGCTTCGGGCATCGGCTCATTCTCCCGCACGGACCGCGTCACGCCTGCGACCTCGGCTCGGATCCCAGCGCGAGCACGCGACCGATGACCGAGGCCGACAGCGACCCGTCGTGAACCCGCCGGACGAACTCGGGCCCGCGAGCCGCCGACGCGAGCGCGGCGGACGGGTCGGCGGCGAGCTCGCGCAGCAGCCGGTAGAGCCCGTCCGGCGACGACGACAGGATCGGGGGCCGGAGCCCCGAGGCCGCGTCGACGCGATCCGCGACGCGCTCGTCGACGCTCCCGATGACGATGCGCCCTGCCGCCATCGCCTCGACGGCGGCGACGCCGTAGCTGCCCAGCCGGAACTGCTCGAGCACGACATCCGCCCCGCGGACGACCGCGGGCATCTCGGCGTGCGGAACGCCCTCGATGCGCCGGTACTCGATGACGCCCTCCGCGGCGAGGGTGCGGACGATCGGCTCGACGAGCTCGGAGCCCTTGATCGGTCCGCTGCTGGGAGCGTGGACGACCCGCAGGAGGCCGCCACGCTGAGGAGGAGGAGGCTCCATCGCCCAGAGCGCCGGGTCGACGACGACGGGGAGCCAGGTGGCCCCGGGCACGTCGTCGAGCAGGTCGGGAGTGGAGACGAGGGAGGGCACCCCGCTGCGCGCGGCGAGCCGCCGATTGCGGGTGGCGATCGCGTCGAGCTCACGGTGCGGCCACGAGGCGTCGGCGTAGGGCGAGTGCGCGTGCTCGCTCGCGTGGCGGCGGCCGTCTCGGATGTCGCTGCCGTGCCAGAGGAGAGCGGTGGTGATCCCCGTGCCGGCCAGCCAGCGCAGGTCGCGCTCGACGTCGCCGCGCACCCCTCCCGCGAGGATCGGCCGCCCGCTCTCGAGCAGGACGTGGGTGACGCTCTCCGCCATGGCGACCCGGAGGGCGCTCTGCCAGTCGCGCGACCAGGTGAACACCGGCGGCGGCACGAGGATCCCGACGTCGTGCGCGAAGCCGCCCGGTCTGCCGACCTGCAGCGACAGCGCCGCCACGCCATCGAGCTCCCGCTCGATCGAGCGGGCCCATGCCTCCCCCTGCCCGGCCGCGTTGACCGGCGCGACGAGCACGCGCGCTCGCGACGACGGCGGGAACTCCGGCACGGACGGCGGCGCGCTCGGATCGAACGAGCGCTCGCGCGGGAGGAGGCCCGCGATCACTCGATCCGGCACGAGACGCGAGAGGGCGCCCAGCACGGTCACGCCGCCTCCCACCGATCGATCCGGTACAGGACGAATCGGCGGAGCGTGGATTCACGATCGACCGCGCGACTGGGCGAGCGCGGGAGAGTGCGCCGGACCCAGGAGTCCGCGTCGGCGGCGGAGGCGGCGGTCAGCACCGCGTCGATCCCCTCGGCATCGGCGCGCGCCGCGGTCTCCAGCACGGACCGATCGGCGCTGCTGAAGGGATCGAGGACCGCCGGCGCGAGCGCGACAGCGTCGCGCACCGACGCGGCGAGCGCGGCGCGGTCGGACTCGCTCCAGACCCCCGGGTCGCGGCGCGCCCTGATCGCGCCCAGCACATGGATGCGAAGCAGTTTGATCGCGATCGCCCGGCGCATGGGGCGGGCGAGCGCGGCCACCCACTCCTGCGCGAGCAGTCGGCGGATCGGCTCGAGAGCGACCTCCGCGGGCCGGGGCGCCACCGTCACGCGGTCTGCGGCGTCGTCTCCGATCACATAGGCGGGCAGATGCACGGGGAAGTCGATCCGGATCGGCTGCGACCACAGCCAGGTGCTCAGCTCGAGGTCGACGCCGGCCGGAAGCCCCTTCACGAACGGCTCCGTCCGGCCGGCGAGGAGCGCGCGCCTGATCAGGGCGAGCGGAGAGCTGCGGTAGTAGAGGCGATCGAGCACGGGGTGCAGCGCG
Source organism: Microcella sp. (assembly GCF_030645145.1). GTDB lineage: Bacteria > Actinomycetota > Actinomycetes > Actinomycetales > Microbacteriaceae > Microcella. The sequence goes on from NZ_JAUSMI010000161.1 coordinate 5,713, forward strand.
CGGCGGCGGCGCCACCGAGGGAGCGGGTTGCGGAGGAGCTCTCCGGATTGGTGCCGCAGCGGCACGATGAGCACGTCCGGCCCGCCGTTCTCGACCGCGGCGAGGTAGGCCGCGATCGCGCCCGGCTCGAACCAGTCATCCGAGCCCATGACGGCCACGAACTCGGCGGTCGCCGCCGTCACCCCGGCATTCAGCGGACCGGCGGGGCTGCGGACCCCGTCCAGGTGCGGGATCAGTCGCAGGCGGGCATCGATGCCGTCGAGCTCGGCGCGGATGACCTCCACGGGCACCTCGTGGCACACCACCGTCACGCGGACCCGCGGATCCTGCGTGTCCTCCAGCACCGAGCCGACCGCGCGACGGACGGGACGATCGGCGTTGTGGACGGCGATCACGAGGTCGAGGAGCAGGGGCTGCTCGGGGCCTCCGGTCATGCGGGGGCGAGTCCGGACAGGGTCGCCTGGACGGCGAACTCGGGCACGGACGCCACGAGCTCATCGAACGTGCCGCGGGCGACGACCCGGCCGCCGGCCATGAAGCACACCTGGTCGCTGTCGCGGATGGTCGAGAGCCGGTGCGCGACCGCGACGACCGTCACCTCGCCGCGCAGCTCGCGGATCGCCGCCGCGACATCCGACTCGGTCTTCGTGTCGAGCGCGCTCGTGGCCTCGTCGAGCACGAGGACGAGCGGGTCGTCGAACAGCGCTCGCGCGATGCCGAGCCGCTGGCGCTGCCCCCCGGAGAGCGACATGCCGCGATCGCCGACGCGCCCGTGGATGCCGCCCGGCCGCGACGCGATGACGTCCCAGAGCTGCGCACGGCGGAGCGCCTGCTCGACGCGGGCCTCGTCGATCTCGCCCTCCCAGACGAGCGCCACGTTCTCTGCGACCGTGCCGTCGAACAGCGCGACGTCCTGAGGCACGTAGCCGACGCGGGAGCGCCAGTCGGCGAGGACATCCTCCAGGCGCTGATCACCGACGGTCGCGGTGCCGGAGGACGGCACGAGCAGACCGAGGATCAGGTCGACGAGCGTCGACTTGCCCGCGCCGGACGACCCGACGAGCCCGAGGCTCGAGCCCATCGGCAGCCGGAGGGAGACCCCCTCGAGCGCGGGCGTGTCCGCGCCCGGATACGTGAAGGAGACGTCGACCAGCTCCAGCGCATCGGGCTCCCCCTCGATGGGGTCGTGGCCGATGGTCTCCGCGTGCTCGATGTAGGCCTCGGCCTGACGGATGTCCTGGATGACCGCGTGGACCTGCGGGACGTTCGCGTGCGTCGAGGTGACGATCGCCTGGAACCCGGTGAGCGAGGGCACGAGCCGGAAGCCCGCGACCCCGAATAGGGCCACGGCCGCGAAGGCTTCGGTGAGCCCGCCGCCGATGTAGGCGACCCCGCCGACGAGCAGGAAGCCGCCGACGAGAGCGGCGTCGAGCACGTACTTCGGCACCGAGCCGAGGAAGGAGATGTTGGCACGGGCGCGGGTCGTGTGGATCCGGTTGTCATGAATGACGCGCGCGACCTCGCCCGCCTTGTCGGCGAGAGTGATCTCCTTGAGAGCCGAGACCATATCGGTCATGAGTCGCGCGACCTTGAAGGAGTAGTCGCGATTGACGCGCCCCGCCTGGATGGATCGACGCGACACGACGAGGTAGAGAAGGGCGGCGATGGAGCCGAGATAGAGGACGGTGACGAGGGCGGTCACCGGCTGTGCGACGACGAGCACCACGAGCACGGCGGCGAACGTCGTCAGCAGACTCGGCAGCGTCGAGACAGGAAGCAAGAACCCGGCGGTCACGTTGGCGATCCCGACATCAGCCATCCGCACGAGCTGCGAGGTGTTCCGCTTCAATCGCTCCGTCCACGGCGCCCGGATGTACGCATCGAAGAGCCGGTCGCCGATCTCGAGCTCGAATCGGGCGAAGCGACGCGTCGCGAACCACTGCAACGCCATCGAGAAGGTCGACTTGGCGATGATGAGTCCGGAGACGACGACGAGGATCCAGACGTACCCCTCGACCTCGACCGTTCCCACGAGCGGAAGCTCGACCGGACGACCGGCGACCATCGCCCCGAGCGAGAGCGCCAGGAGCGCAAGCGCGCTGATGTCGATGAGAGCGAGGGCGCTCGTGACGATGATGTAGGCGATCAGGAAGTGAACGGCCCGCGGAGGCAGATGAGGGAGGATGCTCTTCAGCGTGCGCCAGATGAGGATCATGTCGACCTTTCCAGCAGTCTTGCGTACTCGTCGATCATGCGCTGCGCGTCGTTCTCCCATCGGAGTTCCGCGGCCGCGCGATCAAAACCGTCTTCGAAATCCGCGCGCCGGCCCACGGTTCGCTGGATCGCCCGAGCGATACCGATGCTGTCAGCATCCTCGTCGACCAGAGTCCCGATGCCATAGCCGTCAACGATTGATGCGATGTCTGGCAGGCTCACCGCGACGATCGGGAGTCGACCATGAACCGACTCGAAGAGCTTGTTCGGCATGGAGTACCGATGGCTGAGACTCGTGGCTCGCGTCAGCACGAGCGAGCAGTCGGCATCGGCGATGACGGTGCTGACAAGCTCTGGCGCGACGGGGTTGAGGAGGTGGAGTCTCTCGCTCGCTCCGACGGACCGCGCGATGTTGACCATCTCGATCCGCATGGACTCAGAGCTAGGGCCGATCAAGACCAAGTGACAGTCTTCGGGAAGATGCGACAGCGACCGAACGGCATCCTCGATGCCTCGACGGAGTGTGATGCTGCCGCAATGGACGATCACCGTCTCACTCTCGGACAGACCGGCCATGCTCCGCAGGGTACCCCGCGTCCGATCGCCAGCTGTGGGCGCCGAAACGGGTATGTTCCGCACCAGTATCGGACGACGATCGAGAGCGTACGTGCGCTGAATCCAGTCAGCGATGGAATTGGAGACCGTCAGCACCGAGCTCGCCCGTCTCGCGCCGCGTTGCTCGACTGCACGCTCCCACCGCGGTGCCAGCCATCGGCCCGGGCGAGTGGTCCTATCCGTCCACAACTCGTGCGAGTCATACACGAAGGGAATCCGGCGCCCTGAGGCTCGCATGGCGGGCGCGAGAGTGTTCGCATCATTGGCGTGAATGAGGTCGGGGCCCCAAGAGCGCAAGGCTCGGGAGGCGTGCCACCAGAAACTTCCCATTCGCACGGTGAGGTCAAGTCGTTGCCACAGATCGACGGCGAGCTGCTTCGCGCGATTCGCCGCAGGCGCGCGGCTAACAGCATGGTTGTCTCTCGGGGACGGCGCGGGGGCGTCGGCCCCGATGGTGACCATCTCGGTCCGCGGGGTCTCGAGCGTCGAAGGCTGGCTGCCTGTGTTCTGAGGAGCGCGACCCAGCGCACGTCGGACGACGTCACCCCACAGGGGAAGCAGATGCTTGAGTTCGACAACACGGATCCGCAGGATCTCGAAGCCGTGCTCGGTTTCGTACAGCCCGGGTCCGAAGCGGCTGTCGCGTGTGGATACCGCCACCACGCGGACAGCGGCCCCCGCCTGAACGAGCGATGTCGCCTGCTTGATGACTCGCGAGTCCGAACTCATGTCGTTGTAGACGAGCACTCCGACTCGGCGGCCGGTTAAGGGACGATCAGATTTCACGTGGTAACTCTCGCTCCCAGTCGCACCTAGAGCGTGTGCGACTCGGTCAAGGATAGTGGGGCCGTCCGGGGCGGCCGGCGCGTACCCTTGGGACCCGTGCCGTCCGAATCGTCCGCAGCCGTTCGGCCGCCGCGTCTCGACTCGCTCACGGGTCTGCGCTGGTGGGCGGCGTTCGGTGTCTTCCTCCACCACATGACCAACCTCGCACCGCTCCCGGTGCACGCCGCGCTCGCGCTCGGAAACTACGGCGTGATGTTCTTCTTCGTGCTCTCGGGCTTCGTCCTCACGTGGTCCGCGCAGGCGGTGTCGACGAGCACGTTCTACTGGCGGCGGTTCGCGCGCATCTACCCCGCCCACCTCGTGGCGCTCGCCCTCGCCGTCCCCGTCTTCTACAGCCTCACGCCCGCCGCCGAGGACTGGTGGGTCAAGCCGTTCGATCTCGGCATCCTCCTGCTCTCGGTCGTCCTGCTGCAGGGCTGGTGGCGCGAGCCGACGATCCTGTTCTCGGGGAACCCGGCCGCGTGGACGCTCACGTGCGAGGCGTTCTTCTACGCCCTGCACCCCTGGATCTCGCGAGTCCTCCGCCTGCTGACGTCGCGCGGGGCGATCGCGGGCGCCGCGGCGCTCATCGTCCTGGCGTTCGTCTGGCGGATCGGCGACCAGCTCGCGCCCGAGCTCGTGCCGTCAGCACTCCCCTGGCCCGTCGCGCGACTGGGCGAGTTCGTGCTTGGCATGCTCCTCGCGCACGCGATGCGGACCGGCTGGCACCCCCGCCTCCGGGCCGGCGCGACGATGATCGCCTCCCTGCTGCTCCTCGCCCTGATCGCCGTCACCGTCGCCACGTCGTGGCTCGGCCCGCTCGAGTCGATCATCCGCCCCTTCATCAACGAGTGGATGCTCGTGACCTGCGCCGCTCTCATCACCGCGGTCGCGGCGCGCGATCTCCGAGGCGGGAAATCGCTCCTCCGCCACCCCGTGCTCGTGCGCCTGGGAGAGGCCTCCTACGCCTTCTACCTCGTGCACGCCACGATCATCTACGCCATGCTCTCGCTCGTCGGTCGGCAGGTCGGCCCCGTCGCCGTCGTCTGGTATCCGCTCATGCTCGCGGTCTGCATCGCCGCGGCCTTCGCCCTGCATCTCCTGGTCGAGAAGCCGATGGAGCGTCGCCTGCGGCGCTGGGGCGATGCGCGCGAGGAGGCGCGGCGGACTGCCGGGGCCGAGCTCGACGGCGACCCGGGACGATCGCGCGAGCTCGTCTGAGCTACGTCGACGCCGGTCGGGTCGCGAGCCGCTCGACGGCGTCGGCGGCGCGATCGGCGGAGGCTCCGAGCGAGAGCTCGGCCCGGGCCCAGCGGGCGAGCTCGGCACGGTCGGCCGGCGAGGGAGCGCGGTCGCGCGCCGCGCGCAGCGCCTCGGCCACGGCATCCGGGTCATGGGGCACGGCGCGACCGAGCGGCGCGCTGCTCGCGAACGCCGTCCCCGGCCCGTCACCGGCGTAGAGGACCGGGGTGCCGGTCGAAACCGCGGCGTACATCTTCGTCGGGAAGGCGAAGCCATACCCGCCGTCGGGCTTGACGCTCGCGACCGCCACGCGCGCGCCGCGCAGCCAGCGAGCGGTCTCCGCCGCCGGCACGGTGTCGACGAACTCGACGCGCCCGGGGGCGATCGCCTCGGCGCGGGCTCGCAGCGCGCCGCGCTCGACGCCCGCCCCGAGGAACACCAGGCGCATCCCCGTCACCGACGCCATCGCCTCGACGAAGACGCCCGCCCCGTGGACCTCGCTCGCCGTGCCCGCGTAGAGGGCGTACGGCTCGTCCCGGACGACCGCATCGCCCTCGGCGGAGAAGACGACGGTGTCGATGCCGTTGCCGACCTCCTCGATGCGGGCCGCGGGCACGCCGAGGTCGCGGAGCCGCGCCGTCACGGTCGCGGAGACCGAGAGCACCCGCGCAGCGCCGCGCCAGGAGAGTCGCTCGAGAGCGCGGACGACCGAGACGATCGGCCCCGGGCTGCCCGCGCTCTGCGCGGCGTCGGCCAGGATGTCGCCCGCGTAATAGGCGTAGGGGATCCTCCGCACGGCGCACACGGCGCGCACGACCGCGCCCGTCGTCGGCGGCGGCTCGACGACGACCGCGTCGGCGCGCCGGGCCATCAGCAATCGGACGACGAGGGGCACGTCGAAGCTCAGGTACTGCAGGTAGCCCCGCACGGCACCGGAGCGATCGCGGAGGACGCATGCGCGTCGAACCAGGACGCCCGGCGGGTCGGCGATCGTCTGCGACTCGGGCGGGCGGCTCGTGAGCACCTCGACCTCGTGGCCGCGCGCGACGAGAGCCCTCGCGAGCGCTTCCAGCCGGAAGGCCGCGGCCGCGGGCTCCGGCGAGAAGATGCGGCTCGCGATGACGACGCGCATCGTCAGAAGTCGACCGCGACGCCCGTTCGGGCCGAGCGGAGCATCCCCTCGACGACCTCGAGAGTGCGCAGACCCTGCTCCATCGTGACGACGTCGGTCTGCTCGCCGAGGACGGCGTCGCGGAAGTTCTCGTGCTCGACGCGCAGCGGCTCGCGCTTGGCGAAGGCGTAGCGGATGACGTCGCCCTCGCTCACGCCGCGGAAGCTCGACACCGACTCCCACTCGAGCGGGATCGTGCCGTTCGCATAGAAGGTGAGATCGCCCGTCGCGGTGTCGGCGACGAACGCGCCGCGCTCGCCCGTGACGATCGTGATGCGCTCCTTCATCGGGCTCAGCCAGTTCACCAGGTGCGAGACGACCGTGCCGTTCGCGAGCCGGCCCGTCGCCGTCACCATGTCCTCGTACTCGCGGCCGCTCTTGTGCGCCGTCTGCGCGAAGACCGTGCGGTAGGTGCTCTGCGCGACCCACGCGGTGAGGTCGATGTCGTGGCTCGCGAGGTCCTTGCCCACGCCGACGTCGGCGATGCGCGACGGGAATGGGCCCTGACGGCGCGTGGCGATCTGGTAGACGTCGCCCAGGTCGCCGGCCTCGAGGCGGCGGCGGAGCTCCTGCAGAGCGGGGTTGAAGCGCTCGATGTGGCCGACCGCGCCGACGAGCCCCTTCGCGGCGAAGGCGTCGACCATGCGCTGGCCCGCCTCGACGGTGTCGGCGATCGGCTTCTCGACGAGCGTGTGGACCCCGGCCTCCGCGAGCCGGAGAGCGGCATCCTCATGGAATCGCGTCGGGACGGCCACGACCGCGATGTCGATGCCCTCGGCGATGAGCGCGTCGATGTCGGGCAGGATCGGCAGTCGCCCGGCGACGCCGTGCGGGTCGCCGCCCGGGTCAGCGATCGCGACGAGCTCGACGCCGGGGAGCTCGCGCAGCACGCGGGCGTGGTGGCGGCCCATCATCCCGACGCCGAGGAGGCCGGCGCGGAGCTCGCTCATCAGGAGCCCGCCTTCGCGACCTTGTTCACGGCCTTGACGATGCGCGCGAGGTCCTTCTTCGTGAGCGACGGGTGCACGGGCAGCGACACGACCTCGGCGGCGGCGCGCTCGGTCTCGGGAAGGTCGAGACCGGGGGCGAACTTCGCGAGCGAGGAGAGGCGGTGGTTCGGGATCGGGTAGTAGACGCCCGAGCCGATGCCGTGCTCCTCGCGGAGCGCCTTCACGAAGCCGTCGCGGTCGTGCGGCACGCGGATCGTGTACTGGTGGTAGACGTGCACCGCGCCCGGGGCGACGACCGGCGTCTGCACGTTCTTCAGGTGGCGGTCGAGGTAGGCGGCGTTCTGCTGACGGGCGGCCGTCCAGCGGTCGACCTTCGTGAGCTGGACGCGACCGATCGCGGCGTGGATGTCGGTCATGCGGGCGTTGAAGCCGACGACCTCGTTCTCGTACTGCTTCTCCATGCCCTGGTTGCGGAGCAGCTTGACCGCGCGCACGAGGCCGGCGTCGTCGCACGCGACCATGCCGCCCTCGCCCGAGGTCATGTTCTTCGTCGGGTAGAGGCTGAACATCGCGAAGCGGCCCCAGGTGCCGACGGGGCGGCCGTCGAGGGCGGCGCCGTGCGCCTGCGCGGCGTCCTCGTAGATCTCGATGCCGTACTTCTTCGCGATCGCCTCGAGCTCGCGCATGCGGGCGGGGTGGCCGTAGAGGTGCACGGGCATGATCGCCTTCGTGCGCGTCGTGATGGCGGCCTCCACCGCCGCCGGGTCGAGACCGAAGGTCTCGGGCTCGATGTCGACGAAGACGGGAGTGGCACCGGTGAGGGCGACCGAGTTGCCGGTCGCGGCGAAGGTGAACGAGGGCACGATGACCTCGTCGCCCGGGCCCACGCCGGCGGCGAGCTGGCCGAGGTGCTGGCCGGCCGTCCCGCTGTTGACCGCGACGCACGCGCGGCCCTGGACGAAGTGGTCGCCGAACTCCTGCTCGAACGCGGCCACCTCGGGGCCCTGGGCGATCATGCCGGTCTTCATCACGCGCATGACGGCGCGTCGCTCGTCGCGGCCGATGATCGGCTTCGCGGCGGGGATCAGGGGCTTGCTCACGCGGGGGCGTCCTCTCTCAGTGCTCCGTCGTTCTCGCGGTAGGTCTCGCCCGTCTGCGGGCAGACCCACGCGCCGTCCTTCTCGATCAGGCGCACGCCCGCACGACCCACCCAGCCGAGGCGCCGCGCGGGCACCCCCGCCATGAGGGCGAAATCGGGGACGTCCTTCGTCACGACGCTGCCTGCGGCGATCGTCGCCCAGCGGCCGATCGTGACCGGCGCGACGCACACCGCGCGAGCGCCGATCGCGGCGCCCTCGCGAATCGTCACGCCCACGGGCTCCCAGTCGTGGGCCGACTTCGGGCTGCCGTCGGGGTTGACCGCGCGCGGGTAGGTGTCGTTCGTGAGGACGACGGCGGGGCCGATGAAGACGCCGGCCTCGAGGCGCGCGGGCTCGTAGACGAGCGCGTAATTCTGCACCTTGCAGTTGTCGCCCATCTCGACGCCCGTGCCGATGTAGGCGCCGCGGCCGACGACGCAGTTGCGGCCGAGTCGCGCGTCTTCGCGGACCTGGGCCAGATGCCAGATCGACGAGCCCGCGCCGATGGTCGCGGAGTCGGCGACATCGGCGGAATCGACGATGCGCACGTCGGACGGTGCAGTCACGGAAGGGGCTCCCAGGAGATCGAGGCGAGGGCTCGGCGCGGGCTCTCAGGCTATCGCGTTCTGCCAGAATGGCCGGTATGCCCTCCGCTCACTCCTCCGGCGACTCCCGCGCGCCCGGGACCGAGCGCGACGGCGGCACGTGGGTGGTCATCCCCCTCTTCAACGAGTCGAGCGTGATCGCCGGAGTGATCGAGGGGCTGCTCGAGGTGGTCGAGCACGTCGTGTGCGTCGACGACGGCTCGACCGACGGGTCGGCGGAGATCGCCGAAGCCGCCGGAGCCCGCGTCGTGCGGCACCCGTACAACCTCGGGCAGGGCGCGGCCCTGCAGACGGGCATCGGCTACGCGCGCGAGCAGCCGGGCGCGGAGTTCATCGTGACCTTCGACGCCGACGGCCAGCATAGGGTCGTCGACGCGCTCGCGATGGTCGCCCTGGCGCGCGAGGAGGACGCCGCGATCGTCTTCGGCTCGCGTTTCCTCGACGACCGCACGCGGCCCGGTCTGCTGAAGAAGGCGGTGCTCAAGACGGCCGTGTGGGTCACGAACCTGACCACGGGCCTCACGCTGACGGATGCCCACAACGGGCTCCGCGTCATCCGCATCGACGCCGCTCGCGCCGTCAACCTCAAGCAGGACCGCATGGCCCACGCCACCGAGATCGTGCTGCAGCTGGGCCGAACGGGGCTCCCCTACCGCGAGTTCCCGGTCGAGGTGCTCTACACGGAGTACTCGCGTGCCAAGGGCCAGTCGCTCCTGAACTCGATCAACATCCTCGTCGACCTCGTGATCAACTGAGCGGAAGGACGACGCCATGTGGTTCCAGATCCTCCTCGTCCTCGTGCTCGTGGGCACGGCGGTGTACCTCGTCCGCTCGACGCCCAACGCGAAGCACCTCGCGATCCGTCGCCTCGTCGTCTTCCTCGGCCTCGCCGCCGGCGTCGTCGTCGTCCTCGCCCCGGGCCTCCTGACCCGCATGGCCAACGCCGTCGGCATCGGTCGCGGCGCCGACCTGCTCTTCTACGTCGCGATCGTCGCCGGCCTCGTCTACGTCGTCAACGAGTACAAGAGGTCCGTGCAGCTCTCGCGGGCCAACACGCAGCTCGCCCGCGAGCTCGCGCTCGCCGAGGCCCGGCTGCAGGACCGCATCGCCGAGCTCGAACGAAAGGAACCATCGTGAAGATCGCCGTCATCGCCCTCGGGAAGATCGGCCTCCCCCTCGCCGTGCAGTTCGCATCGAAGGGGCACGAGGTGGTCGGGGTCGACGTGAACCCCGCGACGGTCGAGGCCGTGAACGCCGGCCGCGAGCCGTTCCCCGGCGAGGCGCACCTGCAGGAGCTCCTGAGCGAGCTCGTCCCCGCCGGGCGGCTGCGCGCCACGACCGACTACGCCGACGCCGTCCCCGGCGCCGATGCCGTCGTGCTCGTCGTGCCGCTCTTCGTCGACGAGGAGGCCGTGCCCGATTTCGGCTGGATGGACACGGCCACGCGCAGCCTCGCCGCGCACCTCACCCCCGGGACCCTCGTCGCGTACGAGACGACCCTCCCGGTCGGGACGACCCGCACCCGCTGGAAGCCGATGCTCGAGGAGGGCTCGGGCCTGACCGAGGGCACCGACTTCCACCTCGTCTTCTCCCCCGAGCGCGTTCTCACCGGCCGCGTGTTCGCCGACCTGCGCAAGTACCCCAAGCTCGTCGGCGGGCTCTCCCCCGCCGGCGCCGCGGCGGCGGTCGAGTTCTACGAGGCCGTCCTCGACTTCGACGACCGCCCCGACCTCGCCCGCGGCAACGGCGTATGGGATCTCGGCAGCGCCGAGGCCGCCGAGATGGCGAAGCTCGCCGAGACCACGTACCGCGACGTCAACATCGGGCTCGCGAACCAGTTCGCGCAGTACGCCGCCACCGCCGGAATCGACATCTACCAGGTGATCGACGCGAGCAACTCGCAGCCGTACAGCCACATCCACCAGCCCGGCATCGCCGTCGGCGGCCACTGCATCCCCGTCTACCCGCGCCTGTACCTGTGGAACGACCCGGCCGCCACGGTCGTGCGCGCCGCGCGCGAGGCCAACGCGGGAATGCCCGACTACACGGTCGGCCTCCTCGAGGGCGTGCACGGCGACCTCACCGGGCAGCGCGTCGTCGTGCTCGGCGCCGCCTACCGCGGCGGCGTCAAGGAGACCGCGTTCTCCGGCGTGTTCCCGGCCGTCGAGGCGCTCCGCGCGCGCGGCGCCGAGGTGCTCGTGCACGACCCGCTCTACAGCGACGACGAGCTCGCGCGCTTCGGCTGGACGCCGTTCCACCTGGGCGATGGCGCGGACGCCGCGATCGTCCAGGCCGATCACGCCGAGTACCGCGAGCTGACGCCGAGCGATCTGCCGGGCATCCGCACCTTCATCGACGGCCGTCGCGTCTCGAGCGCCGACCGCTGGCCGGACGCGACGTACCGCGTCATCGGCATCGCGCAGGCGTAGGCCCGCCCCGTGCGGATCGCGCTCGCGACAGGGCTGCTGCCCGTTCCGCCGACCTACTTCGCGCTGCAGCACGGCGAGCGCCTCCGCGCCGAGCACGACGTGCGCATGTTCGCCCTCGCGGCCGACATCCGCGACCCTGCCGTGACGATCGAGGTGGATGCCGTCGTCCCGTCGGTCGGGGCCTGGCCGGCCCGCATCGCCGCCGCATTCGCCACCGCGCCGCTGTCCGCCAGGGCGCAGGCGCGAAGGATCGCGCGCTTCGGGCCGGACGTCGTCCACCAGCACTTCGCCACCTGGTCGCGCGGTGCGCTCGACGGCGCGCAGCTCGCAGGGGCGCCGGTCGTGACGACCCTGCACGGATACGACGTCTTCGCGGCCGAGCGCTCGGGCGGGTCGCCGCTCCAGCGCTTCCACCGCCGCAGCGCCGCAGCGACCGCCGCACGCTCCGACCGGCTGCTCGCGGTGAGCGAATACCTCGCCTCCCGAGCGATCGCGGCGGGCTTCCCCGCCGATCGGCTCGAGGTTCACTACCAGGGCGTCGACACCGACCTGTTCACGCCGGGCCCGGACTCCGCCGAGCGCGGGGTGCCGAGCATCGTCTTCATCGGCGCTCTCGCCGAGCGGAAGGGCGTCGACGACCTGCTCGCGGCGTCCATCGCGGTCTCGCCCCGAGCGGAGCACCGGCTCGTGGTCATCGGGGCGGGCCCGCTCGCGGAGAAGGTGCGCGCGACGGCGACCCCGCACCGCCACATCGACGTGCTCGGCTCGATCCCCCGCGAGTCCGTGCTCGAGCAGCTGCGGGGTGCGCGCGCGCTCGTCCTGCCGACCCGCCTGCACGAGGGGTGGCGCGAGGCCGCCGGACTCGTGCTGCTCGAGGCTCAGGCCTGCGGCATCCCGGTCATCACGTACCGGAGCGGGGGCGCGCCGGAGATGGTCGACGACGGACGTACGGGCGTCGTGGTCGACGAAGACGACGTCCGGGCGCTCGCGCGAGCGATCGCCGACGTGATCGACCTGCCCGATCGCGAATGGTTGGCGATGAGTGTTCGGGCACGGGCGTTCGTCGTCGAGCGACGGAGCCTCGCGGCGAGCGTGCTGCAGCTCTCCGCGACCTACCGCGAGCTCGTCGGCTGAGCAGACGGCGCCAGGATCGGGACGACCGACGGGATCCGCGGCCAGGCGGCGAGCAGCAGCGCGACGAGAGCGGCCCACGCGATCGAGGCGAGGACCCACAGGAGCATCGGCGAGGCCACGCCCGGCCACCACCACTCGAGACCCGAATCGAGATTCACCGACTTCACGTCGTCACCGGTCAGGTAGCGGCGGAGGTTGACGTAGAGCGAGAGCGACTGCGTGCCGACGAGAGTGAGGCCCACGAGCCAGCGCTGGGCGAGCGAGAGGCGCAGCGTGCGGCTCCGCGACTCGAGGAGGGCGAAGCCGGCCAGCAGCACGATGAGCGGAAGCAGGTAGCGGGGCTGGACCTCCGAGCCCACCTGGTCACCGCCCCGCGTGAGAGTCCACGTCGGGATGAACCACAGGGCCACGGCGGCGCCCGTGAAGACGAGCGCCTTGCGCCAGTCGACGTGGGCGAGACCCGTGAAGGCGACGGCGACGAAGACGGCCACGCCGCCGAACGCGATGACGGCGGGGAGCGGCGTGTCGAACCAGCCCAGGCTCCAGAACCCCAGCACGCCCGCCCACAGGGAGGGGACGTTGAGCAGATTGGTGATCGCGAGCCCGAGCCCGTTCGACGCCGCGGGAGGTGCCGCCGGTCCGCCCGGCACCGTGGGTGCGGGCCCCGCGTTCCCCGGGGAGTCCGTCCCGCCGAAGCCCTCCGCGGCGCTCGAGAGCTGGCCGGCCGCGAACGTCGCGACGAGAGCGAGGATCGCGACCGCGAAGGGCAGGATGCTCGTCACGAGGAAGGCGCGCGACGGCGCGAACCGCAGGAAGAGGGCCGCCGCGATCGCGAGCACGGCGTAGACGCCGGCATCGGCCCGCGCGCCGGCCGCCATGAGCACGCCGAGGGCGAAGATCCCCGCGAGGATCCAGCGCCGACGCCCGGTCGTGTCCAGATGGCCGATGAGACCGAGCCACGCGACCGCGACGCCCACGATCGCCCACGAGCTCGGATTCAGCGACGGGATCAGGAACATCCCGAGCGGGACGATGGAGATGAGGACGGAGCCGATCGCCATGATCCGGTGCCGCGCGGGCAGGAGGACGGCGAGCGCCGTCATGAGCCCGACGAAGAGAGCCGCGTTGAGCATCCGCATCGCGAGGGCGGAGGTCTGCACGTCGTCGGAGGCGAGGATCGACATCGTCGCGTAGAACACCGGAGGGTAGGCGCCGAGGAAGTTGCCCCGGTCGGACTCGACGAGGCGCGGCTCGTCGTAGGCGCCGACCTGGCAGGCGGCGGACTCCGTCGAGAAGCGCGCGAAGCACGGGTCGATCGCGAACGCGCTCGGGACGGCGCGCGTCGCCGGGTCGCCGGTCTCCTCGCACAGGCTCGTGCGGTCGCCGGCCGCGCACCAGATGCTCGCCAGGTGGTAGTCCTCATCGGGGGAGGAGCCGACCGGCGAGGAGTAGGACCAGCCGGCGAGGACGAGGAACGCCAGGAGCGGCAGCAGGATCAGTCGAGCGCGCGCGGGGAGACGGAGCCCACGGAGGCGAGGAGTCGGGATCGGCATGGCGAGCTTCAGCGTACCGGGGCCATCGCCCTCCGGCCCCGGAGCGCCGGGGGCGACGGCGCCGCGAGACCGCCGTCCCGTAGACTGGCGGAACCCTCCCCTTGAGACGAGAGCACCCCCTTTTGGCTGATCCCGCCGCGACCCTCCGCTCCGAGCGCATCGCACTCCTCCCGCTCGCCGAGGTCGGCCGACCCGGGGGTCTTCTGCAGGGCACGGCGCGCTCGATCCGCGACATCTGGAGCCGGCGCGAGCTGCTGGGGCTCCTCGTCCGGCGCGAGCTCAAGGCCCGCTACAAGAACAGCTCGCTCGGACTCGTGTGGAGCCTCATGCGCCCGCTCAGCCAGCTGCTCATCTACTACTTCGCCGTCGGCGAGATCATCGGCCTCGCGCGGGCCATCCCCGACTTCGCGATCTTCGTCTTCGTCGGCCTCACGGCGTGGACGCTGTTCTCCGAGATCCTGTCGAACGCGACCTCCTCGATCATCCACAACCAGGGGCTCGTCAAGAAGGTCTACCTGCCGCGCGAGATCTTCCCGCTCGCGAGCGTCGGCGGCGCGCTGTTCAACTTCGCGGTGCAGTTCCTCATCCTGCTCATCGCGGTGCTCGCGCTCGGGCGCTTCCCGCTCACTCTCGACATCGTGTACGCGGCGGCGGCGTTCATCATGCTCGTGACCTTCGCGACCGCGCTCGGCGTGCTGCTCGCGGGGCTCACCGTGTACTTCCGCGACCTCGAGCACCTCATCGAGGTCGTGCTCGCCGTGCTGTTCTGGGCGTCGCCGATCGTGTACTCCTACACGTTCGTGCGCGACGCGATCGGCGGCAGCATCCTCGAGCAGATCTACCTCGCCAACCCGGTCACGATCGCCGTGCTCGGCTTCCAGCGAGGGCTCTGGATCGCCGGGTCGGACCCGGTGACCGGGATCGAATGGCCACCCGACCTCGCACTGCGCATGCTCGGCATCTTCCTGTTCAGCGTCGTGCTGCTCTGGGTCAGCCAGCGGATCTTCTCGCGCCTGCAGGGCAACTTCGCGCAGGAGCTGTGACGTGACGACCTCCCCCGCCATCGTCGACGTGGCCGACGTCTCGAAGCGCTTCGTGCTGCATCAGGACAAGTCGCTCAAGGAGCGCATCGTCGCGTTCGCCCGATCGCGCGAGCACCAGCAGGACTTCTGGGCGCTCCGCGACATCGACCTGAGCATCGAGACCGGCTCGACCGTCGGCCTCGTCGGGCACAACGGCTCGGGGAAGAGCACGCTGCTCAAGATCATCGGCGGGATCATCCAGCCGACCTCCGGAACGGTGCGCCGACGCGGGCGCCTCGCCGCCCTTCTCGAGCTCGGCGCGGGCTTCCACCCCGACCTCACCGGGCGAGAGAACGTCTACCTCAACGCCGCCATCCTCGGCCTCACGCGCGCAGAGACGGACAAGTACTTCGACGCGATCGTCGACTTCTCGGGCATCGAGAGCTTCATCGACACCCAGGTGAAGTTCTACAGCTCGGGCATGTACGTGCGACTCGCGTTCGCCGTCTCCGTCCACGTCGACCCCGACCTCCTCCTCGTCGACGAGGTCCTCGCCGTCGGCGATGAGCCGTTCCAGCGAAAGTGCCTCGCGAAGATCGCCGACTTCCAGCGCGAGGGCCGCACGATCGTCTTCGTCAGCCACTCCTCCGACCAGGTCGGGCAGCTGTGCGACCGCGTCGTCGTCCTCGACCACGGGCAGATGGTCCACGACGGGAGCGCCGCCGACGGCATCAAGGCGCTGCGATCGACCTTCGAGGCAGCGCACTCGAGCCCCGCTCGCACCACGGGCGCGGACGGCGCTCTCACGAGCGGCGCGCGCATCGACGACGTCCGCGTCACGTCGACCTCGACCGATCTCTCCGGCGACTACCTCCCCGGCGGAGACCTCCTCGTCGAGATCGACTACACGATCGGCTCCGTGCCGAGCGGCTGGATCGCCGGCATCGATATCGAGACCCCCGTCGGCCAGGGCGTCTACCGCATCAACACCGACGGGCTCGGCATCGAGCTGCCGACCTCGCCCGGCAACTACTCGCTCACCATCACCCTCGGCGGCAACGCGCTCGGCGCCGGCTCGTACCAGGTGCACGCGAGCCTCGTCACTCCGCAGGGCCGCGACATCGACCGCCGCCAGCCGGCCGCGAGCTTCTCGGTCTCGACCGAGCCGGGCGCCGTGGGCGTCGTGCACTTCCGGGCGAGCGCCGACCTCCACGCGACCTGACGCCGGCGCAGGCTGGTCCGGCGCCGTCCCTCTTCAGCGCCGACTGGCCTCGAGCGACCCCGCGGCGATCGCGCCGTCGTCCGAGAGGTCGACCGTCGTCGCCGGCCGGTAGCTCGACCACTTGCGCACCTGGAAGACCGGGTTGAAGAGCAGCCAGTAGAGCTTGCGGCGCAGCCCGAAGTCGCGATCGCGGGCGATGCGCAGCGAATCGCCGAGGATGCCGCGGAGGGTGAGCCGGAGCTGGGCTCCGCGCGACATCGGCGGGATGTCGAAGCCGATCCGACGCAGGCCGACCGTCTCGTCGAAGATGCGCTTGCCGTACTCGGCGAGCGTCAGATCGTTGGAGTGCTCCACGGCGCCGAGCGGCGCGTAGGCCTTGATGAGCCCGGCGCGGATGACGTCCTGCCCGAAGAGCTGGTCCTCCGCGTAGGGCACCTCCCGGTACGGGATCGTCTCGGTGAGGACGCTCCGCCGAGCGGCGGAGTTCACGTCGGAGTAGAACCCCAGGCCCGCGACCGCCGACTCGTCGAGCTCGCCGGGCGGCCGCCGGTAGAGGGTGACCCCGCCGTCGGGGCCGAGCCCTGCGAAGACGCCGCGGATCTCGTACTTCAGCAGCGGGAAGCAGCGCGGTCGCGGCACCTGCTTGCCGACGACGCCCACGACGTCCGGCGAGATCGCGAACGGGGCGAGCATGGAGGCGAGCCAGTGCTCCCCGATCGGGACGGCGTCGTGCGTGAGGTAGACGACGAACTCGCCGTGCGCGAGCTGCGCCGCGAGGTTCCTGGTGCGCCCGTGCTGGAACTCGGTGTTCGGGATGCGGTGGAGCCGCACCTCGGGGAACGCCTCGATGATCGAGAGGGTCGCATCCGTCGAGCCCGAGTCGATCACGAGGATCTCGATCTCTCCGGGGACCCCGGTCTGGAGGCGGAGCGATTCGAGGATGCGGCGCAGGTGGTCCTCGCCGTTGTAGGTGAGGATCGCGACCGTCGCCGTGACGCTCCGGGGCACGTGCGCCTTCCCGGTCATGCGCGCTCTCCCGTCATGTCGGCCCACGTCGCCGCGATGCCCTCCTCGAGCGTCGTCGGCACGCTGATCCCGAACTCCTCATCGAAGCGGGTGACGTCGAGGACGACGCGATCGACGAAGGTCGCGGGGGTCGGGATCTCGTGCACCCGGACGGGCGCACCGGTGACCCGCCCGATGGCGTCGAGAACCTCGGTGACGGACGAGCCGCGGCCGCTGCCGAGGTTGTACACCTCGTGACGCGGGTCGGCGTCGACGAGGGGGACGAGCATCCGCACCAGATCGTCGACGTAGACGTAGTCCCGCACCATCGAGCCGTCGCCGTAGCGTGCGACGCTCTCGCCGCGCGCGATCTGCCGCAGCGCGATCGGGATGAGCCCCTGCTTGCGATTGGGGTGCTGGCGCGTGCCGTAGGGATTGGAGATCCGCAGGCTGGTCGATCGGAGGCCGTGCTTCGCGCCGAAGTAGCGCAAGTAGTGCTCGATCGTGAGCTTGCCGATGCCGTAGGGCGAGATCGGGAGGGTGGGGGACGTCTCCGAGAAGTCCGAGCGCTCCTGCGGCCCGTAGATGGCGCCGCCGGTCGAGGCGAAGTAGACGTGCCGCACGCCCGCCTCGGCGCACGCGGTGAGGAGCTCCACCGTCTGGATGACGTTCGTGCGGATGTCGAGGGTCGGGTCGGCCTCCGCCGTCGCGGGCGACGTGGTCGCCAGGAAGTGGAACACGACCTCGTGACCGCGGACCGCCGCCTCGAGATCGGAGCGGCTCAGGAAGTCGCCGGGGAGCATCCGCACGGCCGACGACCGGAAGGTGGGCACGCCGGTGCTGAACCGGTCGAAGGCGGTGACGCGGTGGCCGCCCTCGCTCAGGGCGTCGACGAGGTGCGAGCCGATGAAGCCGTTGCCTCCGACCACCAGGACGTCAGCCACGCATCCCCCGCTCGAACGCCTCGATGAACTGCCGACCCGAATCGGCCCAGTTCACATCGACGACCGACTCCGACATCGCGATGGCGCGCTCGACCTGATCGGGGCGATCCACGATCTCGACCATGCGGCGCGCGATCGCCATCGGGGAGGCGGGAACGTACTCGATGTGCGGGTTGTCGCTCACCATGCGGTTGTTCGGGCCGTCGTTGACGACCGGTGCGACGCCGCTCGACATGAGCTCGAGCGGGAGGAGCGACATGTTCGACAGGGACATGACGAGACCGGCCGCGCACCGGTTGTAGAGCGCGTTGAGCTCGGAGACGTCGAGCATGGCCTCGTTGCGGAAGGCGAACGGGAGCTCCCAGTTCGAGACGTCCCATCCCGCCATGTTGATCGGCACGTCCGGTCGCATCCGGGCGAAGTCGGCGAGCGCCAGCACACCGAACTCGAAGGCCCGGCGCTCGGTCACGGGCCGGGCGTAGAAGAAGACCTCGTTCCGGCGCTCGCGGTTCGTCACCGAGTAGTGGACCTTGTCGACCGCGAAGTCGAAGGAATCGGTCGTCATGCCGTACTCGTCCCGCAGCTTGTGCGCGAGCCAGCCGCCGGCCGTGATGCCGTGGAAGCCGAACCGGTAGGTGTTCTCGGCGAGGAGCGACTGCGACCCGAGCGCGTAGAAGCTCGGCTCGAAATCCTGCACGAAGTAGAAGCGGCGGGCGCGGCTCGGGTCGCGGAAGACGGGGTACGCGGTCTCCCAGCCGGTCGCGAAGATCGCCTGCGCCTCGGGGTGGATGCCGTCCTCCGGGCGGTAGAGGCGGATGTCGGCCTCGACGTCGGCGTAGCCGGAGGAGCTCCGGATCATGGCGCGGACGTCGGGGATGCTCACGGGCGCACCGAGCGCGGAGTAGAGGTAGATCGTGCAGCGGTGACCGGCCTCCTCCGCGAAGCGGATGAAGCGGAACAGGTTCTGATGCCCACCGCTTCCCTGGCCGGGGGTCGACATGACCCACGCGATGTCGACCGACCCCTCGGAGACGCTGATGGGGTCGCGCAGCTGCTCGCCCGGCTCTGTCCAGTCGACGGACGCCGCGTCGTCGAGGTCGACGAGGAGGACGGGGCGATCCTTGCGCAGCACGGTGTGCGCCTTCGCCGCGACGCGGCTCGCGAATTCGCGGGGACCCTCATCGCGCAGGATGCGGAAGGGTCGCAGCAGTCGGAAGAGCTTCGGTCGTGCCATGGGGTTCCTCTCAGAGGAACGAACCGTTCGCGTCGTCGGGGCGGGATCGTTCGATGTCGTCGGCGCTCCGTCGGAGACCCGACCGGTCCAGTCTATTCGGGCTCGCCGTCGCGGGGCGCGAGGAGGCCCTGCAGATACGTGCCGTATCCACTCTTGGCGAGCGGTGCGGCGAGCTCGGCGAGCCGCGCGTCATTGATCCACCCGGCGCGCCAGGCGATCTCCTCGATGCACCCGATCTTGAAGCCCTGGCGGTCCTCGATGACGCGCACGTACTCGGAGGCCTGCATCATCGACTCGAAGGTCCCGGTGTCGAGCCAGGCCGTCCCGCGGTCGAGCACCTGCACCTGCAGGCGACCGGCGTCCAGGTAGTGCTCGTTGATGCTCGAGATCTCGAGCTCGCCGCGCGCGCTCGGCGTGATCGTCTTCGCGATCTTCACGACCTCGTTGTCGTAGAAGTAGAGGCCGGGCACCGCGTAGCTGCTCTTCGGCCGCGCGGGCTTCTCCTCGATCGACACCGCGGTCATGGTCTCGTCGAACTCGACGACGCCGTAGGCGCGGGGGTTGGCGACCTGGTAGGCGAAGATGAGCCCGCCGTCGATCGTCCCGTGCGAACGGAGCGAGGACCCGAGCCCGGTGCCGTGGAAGATGTTGTCGCCCAGGACGAGCGCGACGCTGTCGTCGCCGATGAACTCCTCACCGATGATGAAGGCCTGCGCGAGGCCGTCGGGCGAGGGCTGGACGGCGTACTCCAGACGGATCCCGAGGTCGCTGCCGTCGCCCAGGAGCGCCTGGAACTGCTCGTTGTACTCGGGCGTCGTGATGATCAGGATCTCGCGGATGTCGGCCATCATGAGCGTCGACAGCGGGTAGTAGATCATCGGCTTGTCGTAGATCGGCATGAGCTGCTTCGAGATGCCCTTGGTGATGGGCCACAGCCGCGTGCCCGACCCCCCGGCGAGGATGATTCCCTTCACAGCGTTCCCTTCCGACCCCGGCGGCGATGGCCGTCGGCGACCGGCCGAGTCTAGCAACGGGCCTCCCCCGTAGAATCGCCCGGTGAAGATCATCGTCACCGGCGGCGCCGGATTCATCGGCAGCAACTTCGTCCACTACGCGGTCGCGAGCACCGACCACACGATCACGGTGCTCGACAAGCTCACCTACGCCGGCAACCGCGCATCGCTCGCGGGGCTCCCGGAGGACCGCGTGCGCTTCGTCCAGGGCGACATCTGCGACGCCGCGCTCGTCGACGAGCTCGTCTCGACCCACGACGCCGTCGTCCACTACGCGGCCGAGAGCCACAACGACAACTCGCTCGACGACCCGCGCCCCTTCCTCGACACCAACGTGATCGGCACGTTCACGCTGCTCGAGGCCGTGCGCCGCCACGGCGTGCGCTTCCACCACATCTCGACCGACGAGGTCTACGGCGACCTCGAGCTCGACGACCCCGCGCGCTTCACCGAGTCGACGCCGTACAACCCGTCGAGCCCGTACTCGTCGACGAAGGCCGGCAGCGATCTCCTCGTCCGCGCCTGGGTCCGCTCCTTCGGCGTGCAGGCCACGATCTCCAACTGCTCGAACAACTACGGCCCCTACCAGCACGTCGAGAAGTTCATCCCCCGCCAGATCACGAACGTGCTGCGCGGCGAGCGCCCCAAGCTCTACGGGAAGGGCGAGAACGTCCGCGACTGGATCCACGCGAACGACCACTCCTCGGCCGTCATGACGATCCTCGACCGGGGCGTCATCGGCGAGACCTATCTGATCGGCGCCGACGGCGAGAAGAACAACAAGCAGGTCGTCGAGCTCATCCTCACCCACCTCGGGCAGCCGGCCGACGCCTACGACCACGTCACCGACCGACCCGGGCACGACCTGCGCTACGCGATCGACTCGAGCAAGCTGCGCACCGAGCTCGGCTGGGCGCCCCAGTACTCCGACTTCGAGGCCGGTCTCGAGGCGACCATCGCCTGGTACCGCGACAACGAGGCGTGGTGGGCGCCGCAGAAGGACGCGACCGAGGCGCGCTACCTGGCCCAGGGCCAGTGACGATGACGCGCTACCTCATCACGGGGGCGGGCGGGATGCTCGGCCGCGACCTGCAGACCGCCCTCCGCGGGCGGGCGGTCACCGCGGCCGCGCGACGCGAGCTCGACATCGCCGACGCCGACGCGGCCCGCGAGGCGGTGCGCGGCCATGACGTAATCATCAACGCCGCCGCCTACACGAAGGTCGACGACGCGGAGTCGCACGAGGACGACGCGCTGCGGGTCAACGCGCTCGGTGCGGAGAACCTCGCGCGGGCCGCCGCCGAGGAGGGCGCCGTCCTCGTCCAGCTCTCCACGGACTACGTGTTCGACGGCACGGCGACCTCGCCCTACGCGGAGGATGCGCCGCTCGCCCCGGTGTCGGCCTACGGCCGGACGAAGGCCGAGGGCGAGCGCCGGGCCCTGGCCGCGCATCCGGACGGCACGATCGTCGTGCGCACCGCCTGGCTGTACGGGCAGCACGGGCCGAACTTCGCCGCCACGATGCTCGCGCTCGCCGCGCAGCGCGCCACCCTGACCGTCGTCGACGACCAGCGCGGCCAGCCGACCTGGACCCACGACCTCGCCGAGCAGATCGTGCGCCTCCTCGACTCGGGCGCGCGCTCGGGCGTCGTGCACGGCACCTCGTCGGGCGAGACGACGTGGTTCGGCTTCGCCCGAGCGGTCTTCGAGGAAGCCGGGCTGGACCCGGAGCGCGTGCAGCCCACCGACTCGTCGACGTTCGTCCGCCCCGCACCGCGCCCGGCCTACTCGGTGCTCGGACACGACGCCTGGGCGCCTCTCGGGCTCGAGTCCATCCGCGACTGGCGCTCCGCCCTCGCCGACGCGTGGCGCTCGGGGGCTATCGCCCGCCCGTCCGCGTAGCGGGCTGGACCAGGTCGCGCGCGATGTCGATCGCCCCGCGGCTGTAGCGGGAGTAGCGTCCCGCGATCACGCCGGCGAGGATGCTCGGCAGCCGCAGCGGCTGCGCGTGGGGCATGGAGGCGCGGGTCCGCTCGTGCGCGAGCTTGGCACGCGCGAGCCGGAGGGCGTCCGCCCGGTCGGGCCGCTGCTCGAGCCGCTCGACGAGGGCGGCGGCGCGGGCGACGAGCCGCGGCGCCCGCTCGTCGCGCGGCTCGCGCAGCCGCTCCCAGCGCCGTGCCCACGTGACCTCGCTCGCGCCGATGACGTTCGCGCCGTGCTGGCGGTAGTCGAGCCACGGCTCCGGCACGAGTCGCAGCCCGCCGTCGACGGCGGCCATCATCGCGAGCCACTCGTCGTGCACCCACGACTCGGGGAATGGCATCGACCGCTCGGCGAGCTCCCGTCGCAGCAGCACCGTCGCCCCCGTCACGAGGTTGCGCCGGATGAGCACCTCGAGCGCGGCACCCCGCTCCAGGAGCGCGATCTCGCGCGGGCTCGCCTCGAGGGTCGAGAGCAGGCGCGCGCCCGAGTCGCGGCCGTCCGCATCGACGAGCCGGGCATCCGTGTGCACGAGGAGGACGGCCGGATCGGCGAAGAGCGGGAGGAGGCGCGCGAGGCGACCGGCGGGCCACACGTCGTCCTGGTCGCTCAGAGCGACGACGTCGCCCGAGCACGCCGCGATGGTCTGCTCGAAATTGCGGGTGACGCCGAGAGGGGCGTCGCGCTCCATGATCCGGAGAGCGATGGTCGAGTCCGGATGCTCTGCCCGGTGCCGCGCGACCGCCGCGCGGATTACGGCGACCGTGCCGTCCGTCGACGCGTCGTCGCCGACCACGAGCTCCGCGGGCGCGGGCTCCTGGTCGAGGATGCTCCGCACCTGCTCGCCGGCGTACGCCGCGCCGTTGTGCGTGCACAGGGCGACCGATACCGCCAGCGGAGAGCCGGGCGACGGCGGGGCGGAGGGCATGACCCCAGCCTAGAAGCGCGCGACAGTACGATGACATCACCATGAGGACGGATGCGAGCGACGCCGGCGAGCGCGTGGGCGTCGTGACCGTGGCCTACCGCTCCGACGCCGTGCTGCCCGGGCTGCTGGCCTCCCTGCACGCCGCGATCTCCGAGCCGTTCGCGACCGTCATCGCGGACAACCTCCCGGCGGAGGGCGGCGCGGCGCGCGCGCTCGCCGAGGCGCACGGCGCTCGGTACGTGCCGCTCGCGGAGAACCCCGGCTACGGCGGGGCGGTCAACGCCGCCGTCGCCGCCCTGCCCGACTCGGTGCGGTGGATCGTGGTGAGCAACCCGGACGTCGAGTTCCGCGCCGGCTCGATCGACGCGCTCCTCGCGACGGGCGAGCAGGACGAGCGCATCGGCGCGGTCGGACCGGCTGTGGAGAACTCCGACGGCACCGTGTACCCCTCGGCTCGCGCGATCCCGTCCCTGCGGACGGGGATCGGGCACGCCCTGTTCGCCAACATCTGGAAGTCGAATCCCTGGACGGCCGCGTACCGGGACGGGGCGGTCGTCTCCGGCGAGCGCCGCGACGTCGGCTGGCTCTCCGGCTCGTGCCTCGTCGTCCGCCGCTCGGCCTTCGAACGGATCGGCGGTTTCGACGACGGCTACTTCATGTACTTCGAGGACGTCGACCTCGGCCACCGCCTCGGTCGTGCGGGCTACCGCAGCGTCTACGAGCCGTCCGCGCGCGCGCTCCACACCGGTGCGCACTCGACGGGGGCGGAGTCGGCGCGGATGGTGCGGGCGCACCACGAGAGCGCGAAGAGATTCCTGCGCGGGAAGTACCGCGCCTGGTACCTGTGGCCCGTGCGCGCGGTGCTCACGGCGGGGCTCTCGCTCCGGTCGGCCGTCATGACCCGGACGGTGGGTCGACGGGACTAGCCCTCCGCGCTCCAGCGAGCGTCGAGGGTCCGGGTGAACGCTGACGCGTGCTCCCACGTCGGCAGGAGGCCCGCGGCCCGCGCGTCGAGGAGTGTCGGCGCCTCGAGGTCCTTCGGCGACAGGAGCGGCTCGCCGGCCTCCGCCGGGAACTCGAGCCCGACCGTCTCATCGAGCGGCGTGACGCCGTGCTCGGCGGCGGGGTTGAAGACCTCGCTCACGAGGTAGGTGACGGTGGAGCCGTCCTCGAGCGAGACGAACGCGTGCCCGAGCCCCTCGCCGACGTAGACGGCGCGCCGGTCGACGGCGTCGAGGCGCACGGCCTCCCACTTCCCGAAGGTCGGCGACCCGACCCGGATGTCGATGACGTAGTCGATGACGGCGCCCGCGGTGACGGTGACGTACTTCGCCTGGCTGGGGGGCACGTCGGCGAAGTGGATGCCCCGCACGACGCCGCGCCGGGAGACCGATCCGTTGCCCTGGCGCAGGTCGAGCGGATGGCCGACCGCCTCGGCGAGGGCGTCGAAGCGGTACCACTCCCAGAAGATGCCGCGGTCGTCGGGGAACTGCCGCGGGGTGACCTCGAAAGCGCCGGCGATGGTGAGCTCTCGGATCTGCATGCGATCGAGTCTAGATCGGCGCGGCAGCGCGAACCGGCGGCGCGGACGACGCTCCGAGCACCCCCGTTCGGGGGTGGACCGTTCGCGCTGGTAGGGTCGGCGCGGGGCGGACCCGGCCCCGGGGAGAGGAGGCGCGCGCATGTCCACGACGACCCTCCGCGTCATCCTCGATCAGGTCGGCACCGAAGCGCCCTCGGGCATCGGCCGGTACGCGCTCGAGCTCACGAAGCAGCTCATCCTCACGGCGCCCCGCGGCTGCGAGGTCATGGGCATCGTGCCGTCCTCCCCGCAGACCGAGTACGACCGGATCGAGCTCGAGCTCCCCGGTCTCTCGCGCGTGTTCAAGAGCGCCCTCGATCGCGGCCAGCTCCGCGCCGCGTGGCAGCACGGCTTCACGCGCCTGCCGGGCACGGGCATGATCCACGCCCCGAGCCTCTTCGCCCCCCTCTACCGTCACGACCGGATGAACTCCCCCGCGGAGCAGATCGTCGTCACCATCCACGACGCCGTGCCGTGGACGCACCCCGAGACCCTTCCGGCCTCGGCGGTCTCCTGGAGCAGGGCCATGGCGAAGCGGGCTCACCGCTATGCCGACGCGATCGTGGTCCCGACGCACGCCGTCGCCGAGCAGCTCGGCGCGGCCCTCCCCTTCGGCGATCGCATCCGGGTGATCGCGGGCGCCGTGAGCAGCGCGCTCACCGTGCCGGCGGATGCCGCGGAGCGCGCCGAGCGCCTCGAGCTTCCGAACCGCTACGTGCTCGCCGTGGGTCCGTTCGAGGCGAGGAAGGGCATCGCAGAGCTGCTCTGGGCTCTCGCCGACACGCACGCCCCCGACATCGCGCTCGTCCTCGCCGGCCCGACGAGCGGGGCCGACGTCGACCTCGACGGCATCAGGAAGGATGCGCGGCTCTCGCCGGAGCGCGTCGTGGCGCTCGGCACGCTCGACGACGCCAACCTCGCGACGGTCTACGACCGCGCGGAGGCGGTCATCGTCCCGAGCCTCGCCGAGGGCTTCGCGCTGCCCGTCCTCGAGGCGATGAGCCTCGGCACGCCGGTCGTCCACTCCGACGCGCCCGCGCTCGTCGAGCTCGCGGCCGACGCCGGGCTCGTCGTGCCGCGGGAGGACTTCGCCGGCTACCCGCGCCGGCTGGCGGACGCCATCCGGCGCATCCTGGAGGAGCCGCTGCTCGCGGACGACCTCGTCGTCCGCGGCCACGACCGGGCGCGCGCCTTCAGCTGGCGCGACTCGGCGGAGAAGACCTGGCAGCTCCACGCCGACCTCTGATCGCGGTCAGCCCTCGTCGTCGGGGTCGAGCGCCTCGGCGATCATCGAGCGCGCGAGCTCGTAGTCGGGCTCGACGTTGTCGATGGCGGGCGGGGTGAGCTCGACATCGGCGATGGGCAGCTCGCGCGCCTTCACGGCGAGATCGCTCAGCACGCCGAGCATCGACTGCGGGATGTCCGTGCGGACGACCTGCGTGCCCGCGCTCGCGATCGATTCGAAGCGCGTGAGCACGGTCGCCGGCTCAATCTGCCGCAGGATCGCCTCCTGGATCTGCCGCTGGTGCGCCATGCGGTCGAAGTCGGTCAGGTTGTAGCGGTTGCGGGCGTACCAGAGCGCCGTGGCGCCGTCCATCCGCTGCTCCCCGGCCTCGATCCGCCCGACGACCGGCCCGCCGTTGATGCCGAGGTCCATCCCCTCCGCGTCGACGACGACTCCGCCGAGCGCATCGATGAGCTGCGCGAAGCCCTGCATGTCGATGAGCACGGTGTACTGCACGGGTAGCCCCGTGATGCCCTCGACGGCGTCGCGCATCGCCTCGATGCCCGGCGTGCTGCCCTCGCGCTCGGCGTCCGGGTACAGCTCCGGGTGCTCCTCCGCCCAGGGGTAGAGGTAGCTCACGAGGCACTCGTCGCCGCAGTCGAAGCCGGTCGGCCACTCCTCCCAGAGCGGCGAGTCCTCCGAGAACGGCGCGTTGTAGAGGTTGCGCGGGATCCCGATCATGGTCACCGCGCCCGTGCCGGCGTCGACGCTCGCGAGGCTGATGCTGTCGGGGCGCAGCCCGATGCGGTCGGGGCCGGCGTCGCCGCCGAGGAGCAGGATCGTGTACCGGCCGTCGATCGGCGCATCGATGAAGCCCCCGGCGAAGACGCTCCCGAGAGTGTCGCGGCCGATGCCGGTCGCCCACGCCGCCCAGCCGGTGCCGCCGACGGCGAGCACGAGCGAGAGCGCGACGAATCCGGCGAGCGGGCCACGAGCGCGGGGGCTCGCCCGCACGATCCGCGCGAGGGTGAGCGCGTTGATCGTGGTCGCGAGCCAGAGCACGGCGTAGAAGATGAGGCCGAGCTGCGCGATCCACAGCACGACGACGTTCGTCGCGATGGTGAGCGCGACGGGCCGCGCGACGAGCATGAGCACGACGGCGACGAGCACGACGCCCCACAGGACGAAGGTGGCGCCGACCGCGAACCGGCCCCACCTCCGGTCCCCCGCGAGAAGCTGCGCGGAGCCCGGGATGAGCAGGTTGAGGCCGAGCAGCCACCAGGCGCGCTTCGCCATGAGCTCCGGCTGGCGCGAGTCGGGGTGCCGCAGCGGCGAGGTGAGGCTCACCGCGCGCGGGAGGCGACCGCGGTCTTGAGCGCCTCGTTCTTGGCGGCGACCGCCTGCTCGAGCCCGGTCGCGAAGTCGGCCAGCCGCTCGGCGACCACGGCATCCGTCGCCCCGATGATGCGCGCGGCGAGGATGCCCGCATTGCGCGCCCCGCCGATCGACACGGTCGCGACGGGGATGCCCGCGGGCATCTGCACGATGCTGAGCAGCGAGTCGAGCCCGTCGAGCGTCTTGAGCGGGACGGGCACGCCGATGACGGGGAGCGTCGTGACGGACGCGATCATGCCCGGCAGGTGGGCGGCGCCGCCGGCGCCGGCGATGATGGCGCGGATGCCCCTGCCGGCGGCCGCGCGGCCGTACGCGATCATCGCGTCCGGGGTGCGGTGGGCGCTCAGCACCTCGACCTCGCAGGGGATGCCGAACTCGTCGAGCGCGTCGACCGCGGACTGCATGACGGACCAGTCGGAGTCGGAGCCCATGACGACGGCGATGAGGGGTTCAGGCACGAGTGCCATGGTAGGCCTCAGTCGTCGAAGTGGGCGGCCGCGGCGCGCGCCCGGTAGGCGACGTCGTCGAGGTCGGCGCCGATGGCCGTGACGTGGCCGGCCTTGCGACCGGCGCGCGGCCCCTTGCCGTAGGCGTGCACCTTCGCGCTCGGCTGGTGGCCGAGGGCGGCGGCGATGCGCTCGGGCGGGAGGGCGCCGAAGACGTTGATCATGACGCTCCAGTCGGCGAGAGCATCCGTCGCCCCCAGCGGCCAGTCGAGGACGGCGCGGAGGTGCTGCTCGAACTGGCTCGTCGTCGACCCGTCGATCGAGAAGTGGCCGGAGTTGTGCGGGCGCATCGCGAGCTCGTTGACGAGCACGCGGCCGTCGGAGGCGTGGAAGAGCTCGACCGCGAGCACGCCGGTCACCTCGAGCCCGTTCGCGACGGTCGTGGCGATCTCGGCCGCGGCGCGCTCGGCGGCGTCGCCCGCGTGCGGGGCGGGCGCG
The DNA here is from genome assembly GCF_030645145.1 of Microcella sp. GTDB lineage: Bacteria > Actinomycetota > Actinomycetes > Actinomycetales > Microbacteriaceae > Microcella. The sequence continues at coordinate 34,084 of NZ_JAUSMI010000161.1, forward strand.
ATGACCTCGGCGCACACGCCGCCGCGCTGCACCGTCTCGACGAGCGGCCACAGGCGCACCTCGCCGCTCGGGCGGCGCGCGACGAGCTGGGCGAGCTCGCGCTGGAAGCTCACGAGCTCCTCGACGAGGACGGGGCCGTCGGCGAGCCAGTCGTCGGCGCCGTCGGCGGCGTCCACGACGCGGACGCCCTTGCCGTCGTAGCCGCCGCGGGGCGTCTTCACGACCGCCCGGCCGCCGTGGTCGGCGAGGAAGGCGGCGAGCTCGTCGCGGGACTCGACGCGCGCCCAGTCGGGCATCGGCACGCCGAGAGCGCCGAGCCGCTCGCGCATGAGCAGCTTGTCCTGCGCGTAGAGGAGCGCGTCGGGGCCGGGCCGCACGGCGGCGCCGGCGGCGACGAGAGCCCTGAGCACCTCCTGCGGCACGTGCTCGTGATCGAAGGTGATCGCGTCGCAGCCCTTCGCGAAGTCGAGGACGGTGCGGGCATCCCGATAGTCGCCGACGACCGTGGCGGCGAGTCGGGCGGAGGAGTCCTCCGCCTCGGCGAGCACCCGGAGCTCGATGCCGAGCGCGACGGCCGCGGGGATCATCATGCGCGCGAGCTGTCCTCCGCCGATGACGCCGATGACGGGCATGCGGGCTCCTCCTCTAGATTGGGGGCTTCCCGTCCATTGTGGTGCACCCCGGAGGCCGCATGCCCCACCTGCTCGCCCAGTTCGCCCGCTTCGGCGCGGTCGGGCTCGTCGGGCTCGCGGTCGACATCGCGCTCTTCAACCTGCTGCGCGTGACCGTGCTCGCGCCCGAGGTCATCGCCGAGGGGCCGATCATCGCGAAGATCGTCTCGACCTCGGTCGCGATCGCCGTCAACTGGGTCGGCAGCCGCTACTGGAGCTTCCGCCTCCGGCGCCGCCGGCCGGCCGGGCGCGAAGCCGTCGAGTTCGCGATCGTCAGCATCGGCGGCATGGTCATCGCCGTCGGCTGCCTCGTGATCTCGCGCGAGGTGCTCGGGTTCACGAGCCTGCTCGCCGACAACATCGCCTCGAACGTCGTGGGGCTCGGCCTGGGCAGCCTGTTCCGGTTCGCGCTGTACCGCTGGTGGGTGTTCCATCCGCGGCGGGATGCTCGAGCCGCGTCGCACGTCGTCTGACCCCGCGCGGCGGGGGCGCGCAGCCGCACGGCACGGGCGTCAGCCCGCGATCGGCGTCGCGCCGGTCTGCCTCCTGGCCTCCGCGACCGAGCTCCTGCTGTGCTCCATGAGGTCGGAGATCGCCTCCTGGACGAGCGCCGCCCGGGGCAGATCGCGCAGCACGATCGGCCGATCGAGGCCCGTGTTGACGAGGATGTCGCCCGAGCGGAACAGCCGCTGCAGCCCCGACTGACGCAGCGAGACGTCGTAGCTCCTGCTGTGCAGGACCTCCTGGCGCGTGCGCACGCCGAGGCCGCGGCGCACGACGATCCGGCGCGTCGTGATGAGCACGTGGCTCGCGAGCCACCGGATGTAGGGAACGAGACCGAGCAGGAGTATCGCGAGGGCCCCGACCGCCGCGACGGCGATGCGCAGCCAGGGCTCGTCGAGGGCGAAGGCGCCGTAGACGGCTGCGCCGGAGGCCCCCACCACGACGAAGACGGGCAGCACGAGAGTGCGCGCGTGGGCGCGCAGGAGCACGATGACGCGCTCGGGCTCACGGAACTCCCCGGTCATGCCCTATTCATAGCGCAGGTGCGTCACGTCTCCGGCCGACACGGCGACGAGCGCCGAGGAGCCCCCGCCGGGACGGACGAGGAGCCGACCGTCGTCGTCGAGGCCCTCGGCGACGCCGCGCAGGGGCGCGAGCCCCGGCTGGTCGACGCGCACCGCCGCGCCGAGCGTGTCGAGCACGGGCTCGACCAGTGGGCGCAGCGCCCCCGCGGTCGGCGCCTCGCGCCACCGGGCGACGAGATCGCGGAGGGCGCGCAGATACGCGGCGAGCGCGCGGTCGGCGAGCGGGGCATCCGCCTCGCCGTCGGCGACGCCCTCGATCGCGAGGGAGGTCGCGGTCGGCACCGGCAGCTGCTCCTCCGTCATGCGCGTGTTGAGCCCCGCGCCGATGACGACGCCGTGCGCAGTGAGCTCGGTCAGCACCCCCGAGATCTTGCGGCCGTCGACGAGCACGTCGTTGGGCCACTTGAGCCCCGCGCCGGCGACGCCGAGCTCGCGCACGGCGCGCGTCATCGCGACGCCCGCGAGCAGCGGCAGCCAGCCGAGGCGCTGGGGGTCGGCGGCGCCCGGGTCGAGGCGCACGACGACCGAGATCGCGAGCGAGGCGCCGGGTGCCGCGCTCCACACGCGATCGAGGCGACCGCGGCCCGCCGTCTGGTCGTCGGTCGCGAGCACCGCGAGATCGGGCAGCTCGGCGGCCCTGCGGACGAGCTCGGAGTTCGTCGACGGGCTCGACGCCCGCCACTCCAGGTCGGGGGCGACGGCGCGGCTGAGGGGGAGCTCCATGCGTCGAGAGTACGGCGCGCTGGTATCGTGGCCGACCGCGCGACGGTGGTCGCGCATCCCCTGCAGGCCCCGCAGCGTCGCGAGGTGCGACGATCGCGACCACGAGGAGAACCGGCATGTCCGCAGCCACCCCGAGCACCGCATCCCCGCCGCGCGAGCTCTTCACCGGCCAGGTCGGCTTCATCCTCGCCGCGATCGGCTCGGCCGTCGGCCTCGGCAACATCTGGCGGTTCCCCGGGGTCGCGTACGAGAACGGGGGCGGGGCGTTCCTGATCCCGTACATCGTCGCGCTGCTGACGGCGGGCATCCCGATCCTCTTCCTCGACTACGCGATCGGGCACCGGTTCCGCGGCTCGGCTCCGACGGCGCTGCGTCGTCTCGGCGGCGCGCGCGCCGGCCGGCTGCTCGAGGGGCTCGGCTGGTTCCAGGTCGCGATCGCCTTCGTGATCGGCCTGTACTACACGGTCGTGATCGCGTGGGCGCTCAGCTACTTCGTGTTCTCGTTCGACCTGCGGTGGGGGGATGACCCGGCCGGCTTCTTCGTCGGCGACTACCTCCGCGTCTCCGACCCGGGGCTCAGCCTCGACTTCGTGCCGGGTGTCCTCATCCCGCTCGCCGTGGTGTGGATCGCCGTCATCGTGGTCCTCGGCCTCGGCGTCGCGAAGGGAATCCAGCGCGCCAACGTGATCTTCCTGCCGCTGCTGCTCGTCGGCTTCCTCGCGCTCGTGATCCGCGCCCTGTTCCTCGACGGTGCGGGCGAGGGCCTCACCGCCCTCTTCACCCCCGACTTCGCCGCGCTCGCGAACCCCGACGTGTGGATCGCGGCCTACAGCCAGATCTTCTTCTCGCTGTCGATCGCGTTCGGCATCATGATCACGTACTCCTCGTACCGCCGCCGCCGGTCGAACCTCACGGCGCCCGCGCTCGTCGTGGCGTTCGCGAACTCGTCGTTCGAGATCCTCGCCGGCATCGGCGTATTCGCGACGCTCGGGTTCTTCGCCGTGCAGCAGGGCGTGGCCGTCGGCGAGCTCGAGGGCCTCACGGGCGTCGGCCTGTCGTTCATCACCTTCCCGGCGATCGTGTCGCAGATGCCGGGCGGGCCGATCTTCGGAGTGCTCTTCTTCGGCTCCCTGGTCATGGCGGGGTTCACCTCGCTGCTGTCGGTCCTGCAGGTCGTCTCCGCGGGCTTCCAGGAGAAGTTCGGCGTCGGCCCGCGGGCCGCGGCCGCGACGATCGGCGGGGTCTCGGCGGTGCTGTCGGTCCTCCTGTTCTCGACGACGAGCGGCCTCATCGCGCTCGACACCGTCGACCACTACGTCAACAACATCGGCATCGTCGCCTCGGCCGTGCTCATGACGGTCCTCGTGATCGGCGTCCTGCGCCGCGGGGCCGAGCTGCGCGGGCACCTCTCGGCGGTCTCGACGTTCGCGGTCGGCCGGTCGTGGACGGCGCTCGTCGGCATCCTCGCCCCGATCGTGCTCGGCTACATGCTGATCACGCGGATCGTCTCCCTCGTGATCGACGGCTACGAGGGATACCCGGCCGAGTACCTCGTGATCGTCGGCTGGGGCGCGCTGCTGCTCATCGTGATCGGCGCGGTCGTGCTGACGGTGATCCCGTGGCGGCGATCGCCCGACGACTTCGCGCCCTGGCCGGCACCGGCCAAGCTGCCCTCGACGACGGAAGCGAGCTCCCGATGACCCCCACCGCCATCGCGTTCCTCATCGGCGCGATCCTCATCGTCTGGGGCGGGCTCGTCGCGAGCATCCTGCTGCTGCGCGCGCGCCCCGAGCGCACCGAGTACCCCGTCGGCGGCGAGCACGAGACCCGCGACGACGCCGGCCCGGCCGAGCGCGACACCTAGACGGCTCCGGTCGTCTCCGGGGCGGATGCTCGCTCTCAGCCGCCCGCGAGCGCGAGCGCCTCGGCGAGGGTCGGGGCGGTCGCCGGCCCCGGCCGCG
>NZ_JAUSMI010000144.1 GCF_030645145.1 Microcella sp.
GTGGCCTCCTGCGCGGTGGGCAGCGCGGTCGCGGGCGCGGAGGAGAGCGGCTCGGTCTCGGCCCCCGCGGGCGGAGCGCCGGGGCTCGAGGGCGACGCGGCCCCGGCGAGAGCATCCGCCCCCTCGCGGACGCGCACGATCGGGGTGCCGACCTCGACGGTCTCGCCCTCCGCGACCAGCAGGGCGTCGACGGTGCCGGCGAACGGGCTCGGCAGCTCGACGAGCGACTTCGCCGTCTCGATCTCGCACAGCACCTGGTTGACCGTGATCGTCTCGCCGGGCTGCACGCGCCACGAGACGATCTCGGCCTCGGTCAGACCCTCGCCGACGTCGGGGAGCGGGAACTCGGAAACGCTCATGGTGACTCCTGGGCTGATCAGTACGACAGAGCGCGGTCGACGCCGTCGAGGATGCGGTCGACGTCGGGGAGGTAGGCGCCCTCGAGCTTCGCGGGCGGGAAGGGCGTGTCGAAGCCGGAGACGCGGATGACGGGCGCCTCGAGCGAGAAGAACGCCCGCTCGGAGACGGTCGCGGCGATCTCGCTGCCGACGCTCACGCCGCCGGGGGCCTCCTGCGCGACGACGAGTCGGCCGGTGCGGCGCACCGACTCCAGCAGTGGCTCGTAGTCGATGGGGCTGAGCGAGCGGAGGTCGACGACCTCGATGCTCGTGCCCTCCTCCTCGGCGAGGGTCGCCGCGTCGAGGAGCATGCTGACCATCGCACCGTGGCCGACGACCGTGACGTCGGTGCCGCGGCGCACGATGCGGCTCGCGTGCAGCGCGATGCCCGAGGAGTCGAGGTCGACGGGGCCCTTTGGCCAGTAGCGGCTCTTCGGCTCGAAGAACAGCACGGGGTCGTCGCTCGCGATCGCCTCCTGGATCATCCAGTACGCGTCGTGCGGCGTCGCGGGGCTCACGAGGCGCAGGCCCGGCGTGTGGGCGAAGTAGGCCTCGGGGCTCTCCTGGTGGTGCTCGACGGCGCCGATGTGCCCGCCGTAGGGCACGCGGATCACGACGGGCATGCGCAGCGAGCCCTCGTGCCGGGCGGTGAGCTTCGCGAGCTGGGTCGTGATCTGGTCGAAACCGGGGAAGATGAACCCGTCGAACTGGATCTCGCACACCGGCCGGTAGCCGCGCATCGCGAGGCCGATCGCCGTGCCGACGATGCCCGACTCGGCGAGCGGGGTGTCGATGACGCGGCGGGCGCCGAAGTCGCGCTGCAGGTTCTCGGTCACGCGGAAGACGCCGCCGAGCGGCCCGATGTCCTCCCCCATGAGCACGACCTTCTCGTCGGCCGCGAGCGCCGCCGCGAGGCCCGCGTTGAGAGCCTTCGCCATCGGCATCGTGCGCACGCCGCCGCCCGTGATGAGGGATGCCGGGCTCGCGCCGGCCGCGTCGCCGCCGGTCGCGTGCGCGGTCGCGCCCGTCGTCGTGCTCACGGCGGCGGAGGCGTCGAGCGTGTCGGTCATGCGTCTCCTCCGAAGGCGGCCTCGTAGCTGCGCAGCCACTCGCGCTGGGCATCCATCACCGGATGCTGCTCGCTGTAGACGTGCGCGAACATCGACTCGGCCGCGGGCGGCTCGAGCGCGAGGGTGCGGCGGCGGGCGTCGGCGGCGAAGTCGGCGGCCTCGGCCGCGACCTCGCCGAAGAACTGCTCGCTCGCTCCGCGCCCGCGCAGGTAGGTCTCGAAGCGGGCGATGGGGTCGCGGCGGCGCCAGGATTCGACCTCGTCGTCGGCGCGGTACTTGGTCGGGTCGTCGCTCGTGGTGTGGGCGCCCATGCGGTAGGTGAGCGCCTCGATGAAGCGCGGCCCCTCGCCGGCGCGTGCGGCGTCGAGGCTCTCGAGCGTGACGGCGTAGCTCGCGAGCACGTCGTTGCCGTCGATCTGCACGCTCGGGATGCCGAAGCCCGCGGGGCGGTGGAAGAGGGGCGTGCGCGACTGCACGCTCACGGGCACCGAGATCGCCCAGTGGTTGTTCTGCAGGAAGAACACCTGGGGGGTCCGATAGCTCTGCGCGAAGACGAAGGCCTCGTTGACATCGCCCTGGCTCGTGGCGCCGTCGCCGAAGTAGACCATGACGGCGGTGTCGCGGTCGGCGTCGCCCGTGCCGACGAGCCCGTCGAACTGCACGCCCATCGCGTAGCCGGTCGCGTGCAGGGTCTGCGAGCCGATGACGAGCGTGTAGAGGTGGAAGTTGCCGACCTCCTCGGGCACCCAGCCGCCGTGGCTGAGGCCGCGGAGCATCGCGATGATCTGCACGACGTCGAGGCCGCGGATGTGCCCGACAGCGTGCTCGCGGTAGGCGGGGAAGATGTGGTCCTGCGGGCGGGCGGCGTAGCCGGAGCCGACCTGCGCGGCCTCCTGCCCGAGGCTCGGGATCCAGAGGGCGAGCTGGCCCTGGCGCTGCAGGTTGCCGGCTTCGATGTCGAAGGCGCGGATGACCGCCATGGTGCGGTGGAAGCTCTGCAGCAGGCCCTCGTCGAGGCCGTCGACGACCGGCCGGTACCGCTCGGCGCGCTCGTTCTCGACGAGTCGGCCGTCGGGCGCGAGGAGCTGCAGGGTCTCGGCCGTGTGCGACATGGAGTCCACTCTAGGCGCGGGGTGGGGCACCCGCTCAGAGGGTGCGGACAACCTCGCCCGCGATCCGCAGGAGGGTGCCGACAGACTCGGCTTCGCCGATCGAGACGCGGATGCCCTCCGGCGGGAAGGCCCGTGCGATGATCCCGGCCTCGGCCAGGAGCTCGGCGACCGCGGTCGTCCGCTCGCCCGTCGCGAGCCACACGAAGTTGCCCTCGCTCTGCGGGATGGCCCAGCCCTGGGCCCGCAGCGCGGTCACCACGCCGTCGCGGCGGTCGGCGATCTCGGCGACGTGGAGGAGCAGCGCGTCCTCGTGGTCGAGGGCCGCGAGGACGGCGGCCTGCGCGGCGCCCGTGACGGAGAGCGGGATCTGGGTCGCCCGCGCGGCGTCGATGATCGGTCGGTCGGCGATCGCGTAGCCGACGCGGAGGCCCGCGAGGCCGTAGGCCTTGGAGAACGTCCGGAGGATGACGAGGTTCGGCCAGCGGCGCACGAGGGTCGCGCCGTCGACGGCGCCGTCGGCCCGCACGAACTCGGCGTACGCCTCGTCGAGGAGCACAAGGAGGTCGGCCGGGACGGCGGCCATGAATCGCTCGAACTCGTCGGCGCCCACGGCGGGACCGGTCGGGTTGTTGGGGCTGCAGACGATCACGAGGCGCGTGCGCTCGGTGACGGCCGCGGCCATCGCCGGCAGGTTGTGCCGGGCCTCCTCGTCGAGAGCCACCGGCACCCCGACGGCGCCCGCGACGGTGATGAGCCCGGGGTAGGCCTCGAAGCTGCGCCAGGCGTGGACGACCTCGTCGCCCGCGCCCGCCGCGGCGGAGATCAGCTGGGCGAGGATGCTGACGGATCCGGCGCCGACGATGATCTCGTCGGGCGTCACGCCGTGCCGGGCGGCCAGGCGCTCGCGCACGGCGAGAGCCGTGGCATCCGGATACCGATTGGTCGTCGCAGCCGCCTCGGCGATCGCGGCGAGTACGGCGGGGTGGGGCGGGGCGGGGTTCTCGTTGCTCGAGAGCTTGAAGGCGTCGGCGGCCGCGGGGCGCCCCTGGCGGTACGGCTGCATCGCGACGATCTCGGGGCGCAGGCGAACGGTCGGCGCGGGCTCGATCGGCGCAGGGTCGGTCACGGAGTCAGGATACGGCGCGGGCGGCTCGTTCCTGCTGGCGAGGGGCGGCCGCGCGGGGCATAGTGGGCTCATGAAGCGATTCCTGGTGCGCCTGCTCATCAACTCGGTGGCCCTCTGGCTCACCACGCTCATCGTCGCGGGCGTCACTGTCGAGTCGTACGCGCCCGACGACACTCTCGCGACGGTGCTCACCTACCTCCTCGTGGGGCTCATCTTCGGCGTCGTGAACGCCGTGATCGGCAACTTCATCCGCATCGTCGCCTTCCCCGTGTACGTGCTCACGCTCGGCCTCATCGCGCTCGTCGTGAACGCCCTCCTGCTGCTGCTCGTCGCGTGGATCTCCGACCTCATCGGCTTCGGCCTCTCGGTCGACGGCTTCTGGTGGGGCGTCCTCGGCGCGATCGTGCTCGGCCTGCTGAGCTGGCTCATCGGAGTCCTCCTGCGTCCGATCGTGGGTCGCACGCGCTGAGCCGCCGCGCCCCGTAGCTCAGCGCCTCGCCCGGCTCGCCCCCGCGATCACCGGGCAGTCGCGCGATCGCATCGCTCAGCAGCGGGGCCCGTGACGCGTCGACTCGGCCCGCGGTCTCGCGATAGGCGTCGATCGCGTGCCCGCCGAGCACCGGGTCGCCCTCCTCCCACGGCTCGTCCCCGCGCGGCGCGGTCACGACGACCGCGTTCGTCCGCTCCTGCGGACCGCCGAGCGCGGTGATCGGATCGTCGTCGTGCGCGACGACGACCGCCGGGTAGTCGCCGACGACCGGGATCCCGCCGGTGGGCGCGCCCACGGTCACGAGCCCCGCGGTGGCGAAGTCGCCCGATTCCGCGAGCAGGGTCGCGATCGCGGCGCCCTGCGAGTAGCCGGTGAAGACGACGGACGAGTCGGGCCCCGCACCGGCGTCGGCGAGGGCCTGCCGCACCGCCTGCAGGGACGAGGAGTCGTGCTCGGCGATGAGCGCGATGTTGCTCGACATGTCCCAGGGGTGCTCGCCGCCCTCGACGAGCGGCCCGCCATCGGCGGCCTCCCCGGCCGTGCCCGCGATGTACACCTCGAAGCGGTCGCCGCCGGGCGCCGCGAAGCGCTCGACGCGGACGGGCGCCGCCGAGTCCGGGATGCGCGCGACGCGCTCGGCGACGCCCACGGGCGCGGCGGTGGGGATCGGCGCTCCTGCGCGCCCCACGACGACGGGAGCGCGACCACGATCGTCCGCGAGCAGCCCGACGCCGATCGCC
>NZ_JAUSMI010000145.1 GCF_030645145.1 Microcella sp.
CGCGATCGCGTGGGCGGCGACGGCGACGAGGCTCTTGCCCGACCCGGTGGGGGTGGCGAGGATGACGTGGGCTCCGGCGACGAGCTCGAAGATCGCCTCCTCCTGCGCCTCGTAGAGCGGTCGCCCGCCCTCGGCCGACCATGCGGCGATCGCGTCGAACGCGGCGCCCGCCTCGAAGGGCCGGGGCATCGCATCCATGAGCTCTGACATCGCCCCCATCCTCGCAGGCCGCGCTGCGCCCCCCGCCCGCCCGACCTCCACAACTCAGGAACGGGAACCGCGGTGCGCGCCTCACACAATTCAGGAACCCCACGCCCGACACGGCGGCAGCGGATGCTCCACCGGCGTGTCGCAGGCGCCCCGAGCTCGATCTTCCTGAGTTATGGAGACCGGCGCGTCGGCAGCGGCGCGCCACCGACCCGGCGCGCCGCGCGCAGCCGCGAGACGCTGTGCGCCTCCACAACTCAGGAGTCTCGGCTCGAGCGGGCCCGCGACACGCCGGCCGGGCATCCGTTCAGGCGGTCGGATGCGCGCCGTTCCTGAATTGTGGAGACGCGACTGGCGGCCGTCGTTCCTGAATTGTGGAGATGGCGTCGTCCGGAAGGACGAGCAGCCCCGCCTCAGTACAGGAAGATCGGGAGGGCCGCCGGGTCGTGGGCGTGGACGATCACGAGGAACACGACGAGGTCGAACAGCAGGTGCACGATGAGGACGAAGGTGAGGCTCTTCGTGCGGTGGAAGAGCATCCCCTGCACGAGCGCGAACGGGATCGTCAGGAGCGGGCCCCAGGCCTGGTAGCCGAGCTCCCACAGGAAGCTCACGAAGATGATCGCCTGCAGGATGTTCGCGAGCCACGGCGTGAAGTGCCGCAGCAGCAGGGCGTAGCAGGTGCAGATGAAGAAGAGCTCGTCCCACGTGCCGACCGCGTTGACGCCGACGAAGAGGCGACCGATCTCGCTCGGCGTCTCGACGTCGGGCCAGTTCCGGTAGACGCCGCTCGTGATGAAGTAGAAGGGCAGGATGAGCCAGCCGAGCGCCGGCGTCGCGAAGAGGTACACCTTCTCGCCGCGCGTCCACTTCCGGCCGCTGCGCCACGGGAAGCGGATCGCCTTCCGCTTGTAGACGAACCGGTCGATCAGGAACGGCACGAGGACCGCCCCCGTGAACACGGTGCCGAGCACGAGGATGTTGAGCCAGCTGATGTCGGCCTCGACGCTCACGAGGCTCACGATCGTGATGCCGATGCCGATGAGCAACAGATCCTTGAAGAGCGGCCGGTCGACGAGGAACGCCGCCACGAGTGAGAGGACGAGCACGACGTACCCGAGCGGGCGGAACGGCGCATCGAAGAACCCGTAGAGCACGACGGCCGAGAGCGCGACGCCGAGGGCGGGGGGCAGCTTCGCGCTGAGGACGCCGCTGGGCGGGTCGAGGTCGACGGGGGCGGCGACGGGGGCGGGCATGCATCCATCCTCTCCTACTCGCTCGCCCGTAGGGCGGTCGACGGCCGGATGTCTACCCCCTTACCCGTGAGGCTCCTGAGGGGTTGAGTGGGGGCGTTCCACCGAGATGTAAGGAGACCGCTATGAGCGAGCACGACATCAACAAGGACGACACGACCATGGGTCAGAACCCGGGCGCCGAGGGCGACTTCGGCGCCGGACAGGGCCACGAGGGTCAGTCCGCCGACTTCGCGACCGGGCATCCGACCGGCACCGACCAGCCCCGTGCCGATGAGGTCGTCGAGGACGACATGGACGCCGCGGGCGAGGACGAGCCCATTCCGGGCATCGACGACTCCGCTCAGGGGGGTCTGCTCTCGACGCCGAACGACTACGACGAGGGCCAGACGCTCACCGGCCAGGCTGATGACGGCATCGAGAACAACTTCGACGAGGGTCAGGCCGGCGGCGGCGTCCCCGGCAACCACCCCGACCACGACGGCCACGAGGGGGTGCGCTCATGACCCATCACGGCGATGAGTCGCAGCACCACGACGAGCAGCACCCGAGCCCCGACGAGCCCGTCGGCGGCACGCTCGGCACGACCGGCACCGAAGGCAACGGGATGCCCGAGCAGGTCGTCGGCGATGAGCTGCACACCGACGAGCGCGCGCAGACCGCCGAGGAGAGCGTTTCGCGCGGCACGGCCGGTGGGCAGGCTCCCGGCGGTCTCGGGACGGCCGGCCTCGGCGAGGACCAGCCGGGTGGCGGCATGTCGCCCGACTCCGCGGGTGTGCCGGGCGACCAGGTCACGAGCGACGGCGGCGTCTCCGCCGATCCGCTCGACGGCCAGAACGCGACCGGCGGGTACGGCGATGAGTCCACGGGGCTCTCCGACGCGACCGACCGCGACCCGGGCGAAGACGCGACCGACGTCAACGGCGGCAACGCCGACCGTTGAGCAGGCGATCGCCGGCCGCGGTGCGCGGCTCGGAGGGCGGTGCATCCCCCGGAGCGCACATCTGTGACGGATGCGCGGTCGGCGATCAGCGAACCGGCTCGGCGGAGGCTGAAGCCCCACCGGGTCGATGAGCCGCGACGACATCAGGGCTGACAGCGTTGCGGCTGTGGGCGTCCCTCCTTCCGATCAGGGAGGGGCGCCCACGTCCCTATCCCCCGGTCGTCCGGCCCATGACCGCTCCCACGATTCAGAAGAAGGTGCATGACATGGATGCTCAGACCGACCGCCACGACGGCGGCGACCCCGTCGCCCACGACATCGAGAGCCGCAACCCCGACAGCGGCGACATCGTCGCGGGCGAGCAGGTGCTCGACGAGGGGCACGTCGCCCCCGACCAGGACGAGCCGGCCCCGGACCAGGACGCCGGCCCCTCGCGCGTCGAGCAGAACCGGCCGGAGCAGCCCGCGGAAGGAGCCGAGGATGTCCGCTAGGGACGAGGACCTCGCGGCGGAAGCCGCCGACGAGCAGCGATTCACCGAGACGAGCGATCCCGAGGTGACGCGCTTGGACGTCGGCGCCGGCGGGGTCGCGGAGTCGCACGACGACACCGAGCTCGCGGTCGACGGCGAGGCGGCGGCCGTGCCGACCGACTCGCCCGACGGCACCGGCGACTCCCACACCGGCGAATCCGACTCGGGCTCCGGCTCCGGCGGCGGCGGCGGCCCGATCGAGGGCGTGCCCGAGGGTGAGCCGGAGTCGACCGAGGAGCGCCGCGACGGCGCCGACGAGCGCACCGACCCTGCCGCGCCCCCTGCGCAGGAACCGCCGGGCTAGTCCCCCCGCTCCCTCGGCGTCGAACGGCCTCGCTCCTCGGGTGCGGGGCCGTTCGGCTGCACCCAGCGCCACATCCCGCGCATCTCGTCCGAGCCGAAGCCGTGGCTCTCGTACAGGCCCTCGGCGTCGGGGCTCGCGAAGAGCCCCACCCACGCCTTCGCGGGGGCGACGCGCGCGACGTGCGCGAGCAGGTGGTCGACGAGCCGGCTCGCGAGGCCGTCCCCCTGATGGTCGGGGTGCACGATGACGTCGTGGATCGTGAAGTACTTCACCCCGTCGCCCAGCAGTCGCGCCGAGCCCACGGTCGCGCCGTCGCGCACCGCCACCACGCCGTGCAGCGTGCCCTCGAGCGCCGCCCCGATGGTCGACCAGTCGTAGTGATCCATCCAGTCGACGGCGAGCGCGAGCTCGCGCAGCTCGTCGACGGTCGGGCGTCGTCCGACGAGGGCGACGTCGTCGTGGTGCTCGAGTTTGAGATCGCTGGCCATGGGGCTCCTTCCGGCGTGCCGCCGAGGGTGCGACGACGGCTCGACGAGGTGAGCATAGAGCGTTCGTGCCCCCCGCTTACGGGGGTATGACCAGCGTTTTCCCCGACCTAGACTCGGCTGAAGCTGTGCTACGCGCACAGGTGATTCCGGGGGGAACACGATGACTGAGTCGATGACGGGGAGCGCACTGCCGCCTGCCGGGTGGTATCCGGATGCCGGAGGGCCCGGATTCGCTCGGTGGTGGGACGGCGGCGCCTGGACCGAGCACGTCCAGGCACTCGGCCCTGCCCACGCCGAACCCGCGCCGCAGGACATGTCGCGCCCCGTGACGCCCGTGTCGCTCGGCCAGCGCGGCCCGATCAGCGTCGGCATGGACCCGGTCGACATCGTCAAGCGCCTGCAGGATGCGGGCGAGCCCGCCCCCGTCTCCCCCGTCGACTTCGTGACGGGGCAGCACTCGACCTCGGCCTTCCTCGACGAGCGCCCGAGCAGCTCCGGCCCCTCCGGCCCCGCCCCGTACAGCGGATCCGGGGGCGAGCTCGTCCTCAGCCGCCGCCAGCGCCGCGAGCTCGAGGCCGCCGGAACCGTCCTCGTCGAGCCCGCCACGGTCGCACCCGAAGCGACCGTCGCCGAGCGCCTCGCCGAAGCGGGAACCGCGGCCGCCGCCGCGCCGCGCG
>NZ_JAUSMI010000146.1 GCF_030645145.1 Microcella sp.
CGCGATCGCGTGGGCGGCGACGGCGACGAGGCTCTTGCCCGACCCGGTGGGGGTGGCGAGGATGACGTGGGCTCCGGCGACGAGCTCGAAGATCGCCTCCTCCTGCGCCTCGTAGAGCGGTCGCCCGCCCTCGGCCGACCACGCGGCGATCGCGTCGAACGCGGCGCCCGCCTCGAAGGGCCGGGGCATCGCATCCATGAGGCTCACGCCTCGAGTCTGCCCCACCCGCGCGCCGACTCCGCCCAGACCCGACGACCCCGCGCCGCGTCTCCACAATTCAGGACTGAGAACTCAAAGCCGCCGGGGCAGGATGCTCGCACGGCCTGTCGACGGCGTGCGAGCATCCTGTTCTCACGAACTGTGGAGCGAGCGGCGGATGCTCCGGTCAGGAAAGGGTCGCACGGAACGCGCGGGCCGCGGTCATGAGCGTGACGACCCGAGCCGGGTCGACAGCGTTCTCAAAGCGGCCGTCGCGCTTGAAGTAGGTGCCGACTACGGCGCCGTCGGCGATGGAGAGCTGGTCGCCGACGTTCTCGGCGCGCACACCCGTGTTCACGAAGACGGGCACCGTGCCGGCTGCCTGCTTCACGATGGAGAGCGCCTGAGTGTCGGTCGGAGCACCCGCCGTCGCACCAGAAACGCAGAGTGCGTCGGGGAGGGTCGCGAAGACGGTGGTCTTGGCGATCGACTCGAGGTCGCGTTCGGCGAGGTAGGTCGCCGATTCGGGGACGATGTTGAAGAGCAGCTTCACATCGGCCGCGCCGATACGAGCGCGGTGTCGGGCGACGTCGCCGACGTTGGTGTTCCAGAGGCCGAAGTCGCTGGCGTACACGCCGGTGAAGATCTCCCGCACCCACCGAGCACCGGTTGCCATGGCAAGGTCGATCGACGCGCGGGCGTCCCAAAGCACGTTCACGCCGAAGGGCACGGTGATCTCCGAGCGCAGCTCACCGATGATGCGGGCCATGGTGATGGCGGTGATTGGCTCGGTCTGGGTGAGATACGGCAGGCTGAACTCATTCGAGAACATCACGCCGTCGACCCCGCCGGCCTGCAGGTCGTGCAACTCCTGATGGGCGCGCGAGATCACTGCGTCGAGGCCGCCCTCGTGGTCGTAGCCGGGATCGCCGGGAAGAGCCGACAGGTGGAGCATCGCGATGACAGGCTTCTTCACCGCAAAGATGTCGTCCAACCAGGTGGTCATAGAGGCTCCTTTTCTGCTGCCCGACGGGGTGGTCGGTCGGGGGAATCGACTGCGCGTGCGCAACGAGCGACGCGGGTGTTGTGAAATGTTCCCACATCGCCGGATGAACTGGGAACAATTTACACAAATGTAATCAAAGGGGTGTTATCCGTTCACACTTTGCCCCTACTGTGGACACATGTCAGTTCAAAGGAGACGAGCACTGATCGAGCAGCGCGTGCTCGACAACGGCGAGATCGACTTCGCCACACTTGCTGCTGAACTGGGCGTCTCGGAGATGACGATCCGCCGCGACGTCGAGGCTCTCGAGCTCAAGGGCGTGCTGCGTCGCGTGATGGGCGGCGCGATCTCGGTCGGCTCGGCAGCAGCCGAACCCTCCTTCGACGCCCGCGCGGCCTTGGCCGCCACCGAAAAGGCCCATATTGCCTCGGAGGTCGTCGACCTGCTGCACGAGGGCGAGACCGTCATCATCGACAGCGGATCGTCGGCCCTCGCCGTCGCCCGCGAGATCCGGGCCCGGCACCTGCCGCTCACGGTGGTCACGCCGAGCCTGCTGGTTGCCACCGAGCTCAGCAACGAATCCGGCACAGACGTGTTCGTGACCGGCGGCCAACTGCGGGCCGGCGAGCTGAGCCTTATCGGCCCAGGCGCACAGGAGAGCCTCGAGCGGTTCAACGCGAGCACCTTCGTAATGGGCGTGGCCGGTGTCGACGGCACGGCCGGCGTCACTGATTACCACTACGCGGAAGCACATGTGAAGCGCGCGGCTGCGCGCTCCGCGCAGCGCATCATCGTCGTCGCCGACTCGTCGAAGCTCGGCAAGGTGCAGCTCGTGTCGATCGCCGAGCTGACCGAGCTTGACACCTTGGTCACCGACGGCGAGCCGAGCCACCCGACCCTTCGCAGTGCGCGCGCCGCCGGCGTGACCGTCGTCTGCGTACAGCCCCCAACTGCGACCGCGAAAGGACGCCCCGCATGACTGCGACCGTCAGCCTCGGCATCGACATCGGAACGACCGGAACGAAGGTGGTCGCCTTTGATGCCGCTGATGGTCGCCTGCTTGCGGTTAGCCGCAGCGTGCGCGCACACACCGACGGGCCCGGTATCGCCGAGGCCGACTGCGCAGAGTGGATCGAGAACACCGTCTCGGCGGTCGCTGACCTGATTGCCCACCATGGCGTCGACCCGCGTCGCATCGCATCGATCTCGACCACGGGCATGGTGCCCGCGGTGGTCGCGCTGAATGATGAGCACCTGCCCCTGCGCCGCGCGATTCTGCAGAGCGACGCCCGAGCAGTCGACGAGATTTCCACCGTCGTCCGGCAGCTAGCGCCCTTCAACCCGGTCACCACCACCGGCAGCGCCGTCAGCCAGCAGTCGGTCGCTCCGACCCTTCTCTGGTTGCAGAGCCACGAGCCCGAGCTCTGGTCGCGCACGCGTCTCATCGTGGGCAGTTACGACTGGGTGCTCATGCGCCTCGGCGCCCGCCCGCACGTCGAGCGGAACTGGGCTCTAGAGTCGGGGCTGTTCACGGTCGACGGCGAGCGCTTCGTCGAGGCCTTCGCGGCGGCGCAGATCAACGCCAGCATGATCCCCGAAGTCGTCGAGCCCGGCCGGGTGGTCGGCGCGCTGTCGAGCGAGATGGCGGAGCGGATGGGCCTTCCCTCCGGGATTCCCCTCGTGGTCGGCGGGGCCGACCACGTACTCTCCGCGTACTCTGCTGGCGTTCGCGCGCCCGGGGACTGGCTGGTGAAGCTCGGCGGTGCAGGCGACGTGCTGGTGGCGAGCGAGACGCCACTCGCGGATGAGCGCCTGTATCTCGACGCACACCCCGTCCCCGGTCTCTGGCTGCCGAACGGATGCATGGCGACGTCGGGCAGCCTCATCCGCTGGTTCCAGGCACTGACCGGCGGCGGCGAACTGCTGAGGCTCGACGACGAAGCTGCCACCGAACCGGCCGCGGGCCTTTACTGCCTCCCGTACTTCCTCGGCGAGAAGAGCCCCCTGCACGACCCTGACCTGCGGGGCGCCTTCGTTGGACTCCATCTCGGCACCTCGCGCGGCGCGATGCACCGTGCCGTGCTCGAATCGATCGCCTTCGGCTTCCGGCATCACGCGGAGGTCTTCGGCGAGCTGGGCCTCCCGCTCACCCGCGCCATGGTGACCAATGGTGGCTCGAAGTCGAAACTCTGGAAGCAGATCCACGCCGACGTTCTGGGGACCGAACTGCACCCGATCGTCGACCACCCCGGCGCCTCCTTCGGTGCGGCCGTGATCGCTGCGATCGGTGTGGGCCTGCTGGATGCGTGGACCGACGTCGACCGCTACATCTCGCTCGGTCCTACCGTGCACCCTGACTCCGCCGCGGCCGCGACGTACGACGCGGCCTACCCGGAGTGGCGTCAGCTCGGCGCCGCGCTCGAACCGTTCTCCCATTCCCTCTCCCGAAAGGCACACGCATGAGCACCGTCGTTATCACTGGCAGCGGTTCCGGCATCGGGCGCGCGATCGCTGTCATGCTGGCAGACCGCGGCTGGGCCGTGGTCGCAACCGATGTGAACGAAGCCGCGGCCGCCGACACCCGTGACCTGCTCTCGACCGCGGCTGGCCAAACCCACCTCAGCTACCAGCTGGACGTCACGAACGGCGAGGCTGCTCAGGCGGTTGCTAATGAGGTCGCCAGCAACCTCGGCCTCGACGCCTGGGTCAGCAACGCGGGCATCTCGTTCATGGAGCGCTTCGTCGACATCCCGCGCGAGAAGCTCGACCTGACGCTCGACGTCAACCTCAAGGGTGTCTTCCTCTGCGGTCAGGCCGCCGCCCGTGCCATGATCCGCACCGGTAGAGCCGGACGCATCGTCAACACCGCGTCCATGGCCGGCAAGCAGGGTCGCGTCCCCTTCCTAGCCGACTACGTGGCCTCCAAGTTCGGTGTCGTCGGTCTGACGCAGGCGATGGCCTTCGAGCTCGCCGAGAACAACATCACGGTTAACGCCGTCTGCCCCGGCTTCGTCGCCACGGCGATGCAGGAGCGAGAGCTGGCCTGGGAGGCGGCGCTCAGCGGGTCGACCCCGGAAGCCGTGCGCGACTCCTGGGTTGCCGCCACTCCGCTCGGCCGGCTGCAGACCCCGGAGGATGTGGCCCGCGGCGTCTCGTTCCTCCTCTCCGACGACGCCGCGTTCATCACCGGCGAGTCGCTGTCGGTCAACGGCGGCGCCTACATGGACTGACTGCTCACACACGAGCGGTCCGACCCTGCACCACCCCCAACACAGAAAGGAAGTGACCCCATGAGTACTCGACGCCGAGGACTTCTGGCCTCTTTGGGCCTCGCGACAGCGCTCGCTCTCACGATCTCGGGATGCGCGGGATCCGGCGGAATGGACGCTCCGGCCTCGTCAGGCTCGGGCGACATCCCTACCGACACGGAGGGCACCGTCCGGATCCTGATGGAGAGCGTCCCCGACACCGACATCGTCGTTGACCTGGTCGCCTCGTTCAACGAAACGTACCCCGACATCGAGGTCGAGATCGAGACTCTTGCATTCGACCAGATGCGCGACAAGCTGATCGCATCGTTTCAGTCGAGCGAGCCCGCCTACGATCTCATCGTCGTGGACAACCCGTGGATGGATGATTTCGTCGACGCCGGCTTCCTCGAGCCGCTGGACGCTCGCATTGACTCGACCACCGACTACCAGGCCGAGGACTTCTTCCAGCCGCTGGTCGACATCACCGAGGTCGACGGCGTGCGCTACGGCGTGCCGTTCTACAACTACGCCCTCGGCTACCTGTATCGCACTGACCTCTACGAGGAAGCCGAGCTGGAGCTGCCGAGCACCCTCGACGAGCTTGTCGCAAACGTGCAGCAGCTCACCACTAGCGACCGCACCGGTATCGCGATGCAGCCGCAGCGCGGGTACAAGATCTTCGAGGAGTGGGCGAACTGGCTCTTTGCAGCCGGTGGATCGATCTACGACGAGGAGGGCAACCCCACCCTCGACACGCCCGAGGCGGCGGCCGCCCTCGACGCCTACATCGAAGCCTTCACGACTGCGGCTCCGGCGAACAGCTCGAACTGGGCCTTTGACGAGGCATTCCGCTCGGTGTCGAGCGGCCAGTCGGCGTCGATGATCAGCTACAACTGGAACCTCCCGGGCCTCAACAACCCCGAGGGCGCTTCTGGTGACCTGGCTGGCTCGTTCGCTCTGGCTCCGATGCCCGGCGGCAAGCAGGTTCTCGGCTCGTGGAGCTGGGCGATCCCGGCTAACTCCGCTGCGTCTGACGCCGCCTGGGCGTTCGTGGCGTGGATCACCTCCCCCGCGGTCGACGTCGAGCGCGTCGTCGCTGGTGGTGCCGCGATCCGTGAGAGCACCCTCAGCAACCCGACCGTTCTCGAGTCGGGCTACGGCGAGGACTACTACGCGGCGATCATCGCCATCCTCTCCGACGCCGCACCGCTCTCACAGGGTCTGGGGGGCGAGGAGATGATCCAGGCGGTCGGTACCGAGCTGAGCGAGGCCGTCGCTGGCACGAAGACGGTCGAGCAGGCTCTGGCCGACGCTCAGGCTGCCGTCGAGCGCATCCAGCGCTAAGCGCCACCGAACCACATCGAGAAAGGGAACCCGGCAGTGACTCCAACGATGACCTTCCGCTGGGCGATGCTCGCACCGGTCTTGACCATCACCGGCGTCGCTGTCGGGTTCCCCCTTGGGTACGCGCTGTACCTGAGCCTCACCGACTACCGGCTGACAAGCCGCGGGGCGCCCGACTTCGTCGGACTAGAGAACTATGTCTTCGTGCTCACCGATCCACGCATGTGGAACGCGTTCTCGAACACCGCCGTCTACGTGATCGTGGCCGTCGCGCTGCAGACGGTACTCGGGCTCGCCATCGCTCTCGCCCTGCAGAAGCAGCAGTGGGCGCGCGACCTCACCCGCGCGATGCTGTTGGCGCCGATGTTCATCACCCCGATCGCCGTCGGCCTCACCTTCCGCTTCCTGCTGAACGACCAGCTCGGGGCGATCCCGGCGGCCCTCCGCACGATCGGTATCTCCTACGACTTTTTCGGACCCGGCAATGCCATGATCACCTTGGCCCTCATCGATGTCTGGCAATGGACGCCGTTCATGGTGCTGCTGCTCTTGGCCGGGCTCGAGTCGATCCCTCGGCAGCCGCTCGAAGCAGCCCGGGTCGACGGCGCGAGCGCCTGGTACACCTTCCGTCGCGTCGTGCTGCCGTTGCTCACCCCGGTGCTGACAGTGGCAGTGCTGCTGCGTTCGCTTGACGCGCTCAAGGTGTTCGAGTACGTCTACGCCACCACCCGAGGCGGGCCCGGTACCGAGACCGAGACCATCCAGTACTTCACCTACCAGACCGGCATCCAATTCTTTCGTCTCGGTGAGGCGTCGGCGGTCGCCTTCGTGCTGCTCGCGATTGTCATGACCCTCATCGCCATCCTGTTCCGTCGACTGCAGAGGAGTTCCGCGCGATGATACGACGTCTCAGCCCGTGGAGCGTCGCTCGAGCGCTACTGCTCGGGGTGGCCGCCCTGACCGTAACTCTCCCCCTGCTCTGGGTGGCACTGGCAAGCTTCAAGTCGCCGGCTCAGCTCAATGACCCCGGCCTGGTGATCTTCAACCCGAACCTCGCCAACTGGGCCCGCGTGCTCGAAGCGGGAATCCTGGAGTCAGCGGGCCGCAGCGCGATGGTCGCTGCGGTCACCGTGGCCATCAGTGTCGTGGCGGGCTCCATGGGCGCCTACGCCATCTCCGCCTATAAGGCGGGCGGCTCCGCCACGCGGTTCGGCATCCTCGCCGCACAGGTGCTGCCGCCCGCGGTGCTCGTATTCCCTTTCCTGACCATGGCCTACGCGCTGCGGCTCGACACCACATACGTTCCGGTGATCTTCGCCCACCTCAGCTTCGTGCTTCCGGTCATCACCTGGTTCCTGATCGGGTTCTTCGACGCGGTGCCCCGCTCGCTCGAGGAGCAGGCGCGGGTCGACGGCTTCTCGCGGTTCGCCGCCTTCCGGCTTGTCGTGCTGCCGCAGGTGCTACCCGGCATCGGTGCCGCCGCCATCTTCGGCTTCACGCTGTCGTGGAACGACATGTTCTACGGACTGATCCTGGCTCCGACGCAGGAGACGATCCTGCCTGTCGCGATTGCCGCCTTCAACACCTTCCGCGGGGTCGAGCTGGGCGCGATGAGTGCGGCCATCATCATCGCGGTGGTGCCGGTGGTCATCGCGAGCTTCTTCATTCAGCGTCGACTGGTGCAGGGCATCAGCGGCGGCGCCGTCAAATTCTAGATTTCACGAGAGGTTCGTCGTCATGGCAGAGGTGCGTTTCAACAAGATCCGCAAAGAGTACGGTTCAACGGTGATCGTCGATGACATCGACATCGTCTTTCCTGACGGCTCGCTCACCGTCTTGGTCGGCCCATCGGGCTGCGGCAAGTCAACGTCGCTCCGCATGCTAGCTGGCCTGGAGGAGATCAGCGGCGGCGAGATCACGATCGACGGAAGAGTGGTCAACGGGCTCGAGCCTAAAGATCGCGATGTCGCGATGGTCTTCCAGAACTACGCTCTGTACCCGCACCTGACGGTGCTGGAGAACATCGCGTTCCCTCTGCGCGCCACCAAGACAGGCAAGCAGGATGCTCTCCGTCGTGCGCAGGAGGTGGCCGACTCGCTCGGCCTCGGCGCGTTGACCTCGCGCAAGCCGAAGGATCTATCGGGTGGTCAGCAGCAACGTGTGGCGATCGGGCGCGCGATCATTCGTGAACCCGCGGTGTTCCTCTTCGATGAGCCGCTCAGCAACCTCGACGCCAAGCTAAGGGTCGAGACCCGGTTCGAGCTTATGCAGATCCAGCGCAGGCTCGGCATCACCGCGGTTTACGTCACCCATGATCAAGAGGAAGCGATGACGATGTCCGACCGGATGGTCGTCATGAAGGACGGTCGTGTCGCCCAGTCGGGTCAGCCCGAGGAGATCTACGCACGCCCCAACAGCGTCTTCGTCGCGACCTTCGTCGGAAGCCCGAAGATGAACATCATCGCCGGCGCAATAGCTGGAGGCGAGTTCCGCTCCTCCATGGGCAGCCGCGTCGCCCTTGGAGCTCATGTGGGGCAAGAGTCAGTCATTCTTGGAGTCCGCCCGGATGATCTGCTCCTTACTCCCAACCCCGCCGGGCTCGCTCGTGTCGCTCTGGTAGAGCTCCTCGGCCCGCGTGCAATCGTCCACCTCGATGCCGGTGGCGACCGATTGACCAGTGTCGTTGACGCCGACCGTCTCTCTGACCTGTCGACCGGTATCGCTGTCGACCTCGCCGTTCGCCCCGGCGCAGCGCACTTCTTCGACCCCGACACCGAAGACCGGATCGAACTCTCATGAGCCAGAGCGGCCTCCAGAGAGGTACGGCGGATCATTCGGTGCCCTGATCCAACCGACCAACACCGCACCATGATGACGAGCCCCGCATCGAGGTCGGCGCCCTGGCGCAGCGTGAGGTTCGCGACGATCTCGGCCGTGCAGCAGATGATCGGCGCATCGCCGTTCACGGCCGAGTCGCCTGTCACCATGCCGACGTTCTCGGCGCCGAAGATCTCGACGAGCTGGAAGAACTTCTCGCTCACGAGCGCCTTGATCGGCGCGGTGTAGTACGACCTCTGGCCCCGCGCGAGCGCGATCGCGTGGGCGGCGACGGCGACGAGGCTCTTGCCCGACCCGGTGGGGGTGGCGAGGATGACGTGGGCTCCGGCGACGAGCTCGAAGATCGCCTCCTCCTGCGCCTCGTAGAGCGGTCGCCCGCCCTCGG
>NZ_JAUSMI010000174.1 GCF_030645145.1 Microcella sp.
CCGTCGTCGAATTCCTCGTTATCAACGGTCTGCTGCCCTTTACGAGCATCTTCATCGAGCCCGCCAAGGTCCTGTTCCTGAACAACGCGGTCAACCACGGCATCCTCACCCCGTTGGGAACCCAACAGGCCCTCGAGGAGGGCAAGTCCATCCTGTTCCTGCTGGAGGCCAATCCCGGCCCGGGCTTCGGTATCCTGCTCGCCTACTCGATTTTCGGCACTGGACTTGCCAAGGCGTCCGCGCCGGGTGCGGCCCTGATCCAGTTCGTCGGCGGTATCCACGAGATCTACTTCCCGTACGTGCTCATGAAGCCCATACTCATCGTCGCCATGATCGGCGGCGGCATGACGGGCATCGCGACGAACCTGCTGTTCGACTCGGGGCTCCGCGCTCCCGCCTCGCCCGGCTCGATCTTCGCGATCCTCCTGCAGACCGCGAACGACAGCTTCCTCGGGGTCATCCTCTCGGTCGTGCTCTCCGCGACGGTCTCCTTCCTCATCGCCGGCGTCATCCTCCGCGCGAGCCGCAAGAAGGACATGGCCGCTCTCGAGGCGGGAGCCGACGGCTTCACCGGCGCCGTCTCGCAGAACTCCGCCAACAAGGGCGGCGACTCGAAGGTCGCGGGCCTCCTGGGCCAGGAGTCGGCGACGGCGACGGCCACGCGCATCCAGAACATCGTGTTCGCGTGCGACGCCGGGATGGGCTCGAGCGCGATGGGCGCGACCGTCCTGCGGAAGAAGATCAAGGACGCCGGCATCGAGGGGATCACGGTCACCAACCAGGCGATCACCAACCTCACCGACGAGGCCGACCTCGTGATCACGCACCAGGACCTCACGGCCCGGGCGAACGAGCAGGCGCCGCACGCGCAGCACCTGTCGGTCGAGAACTTCATGTCGAGCCCGCAGTACGACGTCGTCGTCGGGCTCCTGAAGTCGCAGCAGCCGCCGCAGCAGCAGGGCTAGTCTCTGCCGCAACCGGGGGCGGTCGTCCAGGCGACCGCCCCCGGGTCCCCGCACTCCGGCGCCCGGCCCCGCGCGCCGACACCCAGGAAGGACCGGCGACCCCATGACCGCCACCGTGCTCACCACCGACCGCATCGTCCTCGACGGCACCGCGCGCACGCGCGACGAGGCCATCGCCGAGGGAGCCCGCCTCCTCGAGGCCGCGGGCGCCGTCACGAGCGAGTACCACGCCGCGATGCTCGCGCGGGAGGAGCTCACCTCGACCTTCATGGGCAACCACCTCGCCATCCCGCACGGCACGAACGACGCGAAGGATGCCATCAAGGCGTCGGCGATGACGATCGTCCGCTACGCCGAGCCCATCGACTGGGACGGCAACCCGGTGCGCGTCGTCGCCGCGATCGCCGGGAAGAACGGCGAGCACATGAGCGTGCTCTCGGCTCTCGCCCTCGTCTTCAGCGACGAGGAGGCCGTCGAGCGCCTGCTCGTCGCGCCCGATGCCGAGACGGTGCTCGCGATGCTCGGCGACGTCAACGACGCCGTCGCGGAGTGAGCGCGCGATGACCGCCGTCCACTTCGGCGCCGGCAACATCGGCCGCGGGTTCATCGGCCTCCTCCTCCACGACGCCGGCCACGAGCTCGTCTTCGTCGACGTCAACGGGCCGCTCATCGCGGCGATCGCGGCCGCTGATTCGTATCGCGTGATCGAGATCGGAGGCGACGAGCGCATCCGCACCGTCACCGGATTCACCGGCATCGACTCGTCGGTCGACCCCGATGGCGCGGCGGCGGCCGTCGCCGGGGCCGACGTCGTGACGACGGCCGTGGGCCCGAGCATCCTGCGCTTCATCGCGCCCGTCATCGCCGCCGGGCTGCGCGCCCGACCCGCCGACCGCGCCCCGCTGCCGATCATGGCGTGCGAGAACGCGCTCGGCGCGACCGACCTGCTCCGCGGCCACCTCGCCGACCTCCTCGCCGACGACCCCGCCGTGCTCGACCGCGCCGTCTTCGCGAACACGGCCGTCGATCGCATCGTCCCGATCCAGGTGCCCGAGGCGGGCCATGAGCTGGATGTCCGCGTCGAGCCGTTCTGCGAGTGGGCGATCGAGGCGGCTCCGTTCGCCGGCTCGCCGCCCGCCATTCCGGGCGCCCACCTCGTCGACGATCTCGCCCCCTACATCGAGCGGAAGCTCTTCACCGTCAACACCGGCCACGCGGCGACCGCGTACCTGGGGCGTCTCGCCGGCGCCACCACGGTCGACGAGGCCATCGCCATGCCGTCGGTGCGCACGGGCGTCGAGGCCGCGCTGCGCGAGACGTCGCGGCTGCTCGTCGCGCGGCACGGCTTCCCGGTCGAGGTGCAGGACGCGTACCGCGAGACCGCCCTGTCGCGCTTCGCGAACCCGGCGCTGCACGACGGCGTCGAGCGCGTCGGACGTCAGCCTCTGCGCAAGCTCTCACGCCACGAGCGGCTCATCGAGCCTGCTACGGCGCTCGCCGAGCAGGGCGTCGAGCCGGTCGGGCTGCTCGCGGTCGTCGCGGCCGCGCTGCGGTTCCGCGTCGCGGACGACCCCGAGAGCGTCGAGCTGCAGGGGCGGCTTGGGTCGGAGAGCTCGTCGGCCGAGCTCGTGGAGTCGATCACGGGGGTGGAGCCGGGGCATCCGCTGTTCGCGGCGCTCGAGGCGGCGGTCGACGGGGCGCGGGTGGAGGGGGCCGGAGCGTAGACGCTGTTGGCGGCGTCGGCCGCGCCCGCCACGCGGCGTCGGCCGCGCCCGCCACGCGGCGCAACGCGCAACGCGCCACGCGGCGCAACGAGCAACGCGCCACGCGACACGTCGCGCCGCGCCTCGGTAGCCGGGTCGCCGCTCCTCCACATTTCCCCAGGTCAGACGGCAATTCACATGTCGACCAGGGTGCTGGTCGGGGGTGTCGGGAATGTCGGTGGTGGGGTGTTGAGTGGGATGCATGACGAGCCCGATCGAGACGCCCGCACCGGGGCAGGGTCCTTGCGACTCTGACCTGCGTCGCGTGTTCGACGAGCTCACGGCGGAGCTCAGCGCCGGTCTTGCATCGTCGCGAACGGATGCCCTGCTCGAGGCGCTCGTGGAGTGCGAGGTGCGCGCGTCCCGCATCGCAGCCCGCCGGGTCGAGCTCGTGCATGAGCTCCGCGTGGAGCAGGAGCGGATCGAGCGCGAGCGCGCTGAACGGGACCGCGCTGAGCGGGCGCTCGGCGCCCCGATTTCGATCGGCGCGGACTGGGATCCCGGCGTTATCGCTCGACGCAGCGCGTCGGCAGAGCTCGCGTGCGCGCTGCGTGTCACCTCCCGCACGGCGGACTCCCTCCTCGCCCGGGCGGCGACGCTCATGACCACGCTGCCGGTCACGATGGAGGCGCTCCACGACGGCCGGGTCGCGTTCGCGCACGCCGCGGTCATCGCCGACGCCGCGGACAGCCTTCCTGCCGAGTCGCGCGCCGAGTTCGAGCGAGCGATCCTGCCGAGCGCCGAGGCGCAGAACCCGTCCCGGCTGAAGTCACGAGCGCGAGTACTCCGCGAGCGGATGCACCCCGAGTCCATCGCGGCCCGGAGGGATGAGGCGATGGCGACGCGCGATGTCTTCGTCGACCCTGTCGCCGACGGCATGGCGTGGCTGAGCGCGCTCCTCCCCGCCGAGAAGGCCTACGGCGCCTACCGGCGACTGACCCGGATCGCCGAGTCGCTCGAGGACGGACACGACTCGCGCAATGCCGGCCTCGGGCCCGGCAGCGGACCCGGCGCCGACCCCGGCGCTGAGCGACGGACGCTCGGCAACCGCCGCGCCGACGCGCTCGCCGACCTCCTGATCTCCGGGGAGGTCGACGCGAGCGGTCTCGGCCTCGGCATGCGGGCCGAGGTTCACGTGACGGTGCCGGTGCTGACGCTGCTCGGTCGGAGCGGCGGCGCGCCCGCGACCCTCGAGGGCTACGGCCCGATCGACGACGATACCGCGCGCCGGCTCGCCGCGACCGCGCCGAGCTTCACCCGACTCCTGACCCACCCCGAGACTGGCGTCGTGCTCTCCGTGGGGCGCGACCGGTACCGCGTCCCGGCCGAGCTCCAAACCTGGCTCCGGGTCCGTGACGGGACCTGCCGGTTCCCCGGCTGCGCGCGCAGCGCCGCCCGCTGCGACCTCGATCACACGCGCGACTGGCAGCACGGCGGCGCGACGGCTCACGACAATCTCGCCCACCTGTGCCGACATCACCATCGGCTGAAGCATCAGACCGGATGGACCGTCGCTCAGGAGCCCGGGGGAATCCTCCGCTGGCGAGCGCCCTCGGGCCGCAGCTACTCGTCGGAGCCGGCGCTCGCGCTCACCGGCTGAGCTTCGTCGGTCGGGCGAACCTCACCCGTCGGCCGCGCCCGCCGCAGCACCGCCCACGCGATGAGCGCGAGCAGCCCGAGCACGAGCAGCCACGGCAGGAGCACGCCCACGACGACGAGGGCGCCGCCGAGGAAGGCGAGCAGGGCATCCCACCCGGTGGTCAGGCCCGTCCAGAACGAGTCGGGCTCGTCGATCGGCGCGACGTCCTCCGACCCGAGCGTGAGCGTGATCGTCGAGAGCGACACCTGATCCTCGTAGTAGCGCTCCTGCGCCTGCAGGCTCTCCAGCTGCGCCTGCCGGTCGCTGATCGCCGACTCGAGAGCGATGAGGTCGTTCAGATCGGCCGCGGCGTCCTGCAGCGCGAGCAGCCGCGTCACCGACGACTCGAGCGCCGAGATGCGGGCCGTCAGGTCTCGCCGCTCGAAGGTGACGTCGTCGCTCGAGAGCACGAGCTCCTCGCGCTCGCCGAGCGCCTCCAGCTCGTCCAGCGTCTCCGTCAATCGCGCGCTCGGGATGCGCAGCTCGAGCACCGCCCCGCCGCCCGAGCCGAACGAGTAGTACCCGCCGCCGTAGTCGTCGTACGAGTACTCGGCGCCGCTCGAACCGGCGCCGCCCGAGCCGCCGCCATTCGAGCCATCGCTGCCGCTGTCGCGCGGCGCCGACTCCCGCCGCCCGTCGACGCGGCCGCCCTCGCGCTCGACGATGCGCGCCGCCTCGTCCGCTGCCTCGAGCGGGTCCTCGACCGTCACGTAGAGCGACCCGGTGATGACGAGCTCCCGCGCCTCCGCGGGGGAGTCGCCGTCGCCCGAGCCGTCATCGCCCGAGCCGTCACCGCCCGACTCGCCGCCGCCGCCGAGGTCGCCGCCGTCCTGGACCGGAGCCTCGCCGACCACGCCGGGCTCGCCGTCCGCCCCGCTCGACTCGTCGCGCGCGCCGATCGCGCCGCAGCCGGCCAGAAGCGGTGCGGCCACGGTGGCGATGACCGCCAGGGAGAGCAACGGGCTCCGCCGTCGCACGCGCGCTGTCCGCGCGAACGCAACCCGGGGCCCGAGCCCACCCGACATCTCCACCGTGTCTCCCGCAGCATCCTGGGTGCTCATGCGGCTGACGGTAGACCCGCGCGGAGATCCCGCACCAGAGCCCGACGACCGGTGGAATGCAAACGTGACCTGAGCGTGATCCGAGAGTGATCTGAGCGTCGACCGCGAAGGCCTCGGCGCGAGCGCGGGCGCCGCTACGGTCGACTCAGCGCGGTGAGGATGCTCGCCGGATCGCCCTGATGGACGGCGATCCGAGCATCCTTTCACCGCGCTGACAGCCTGCGCGCTCAGGGGTGGACGCGAGGGACGAGGGGGCCGAGAGATCGGCCCCCTCGCTGCGTCTGCGGGCACCGACGAGACCGGACTGCACGCCGACCGCGAGCGTCCCCGGCCCTGCGTAGGCTGGCCTCATGCGCACTTCGATCCTCGGCCGCACGGGCGCGACCGTCTCCTCCATCGGCCTCGGAACCTGGCAGCTCGGCGCCGACTGGGGCGACGTCAGTGAAGAGGATGCCCGGGCCGTCCTCGACGCCGCCGTCGAATCCGGCGTCACGATCTTCGACACCGCCGACGTGTACGGCGACGGTCGCAGCGAGCAGCTCATCGGCCGCTACCTCCACGATCGTCCCGAGCTCGACGTCTTCGTCGCGACCAAGATGGGCCGCCGCCTGCCGCAGGAGCCGGAGAACTACTCCGCCGCCAACTTCGACGCCTGGACGCGCCGCAGCCTCGACAACCTCGGCGTCGACACCCTCGACCTCGTCCAGCTGCACTGCCCGCCGACCGCGGTCTACGGCATCGACCGCGTCTTCGACGACCTCGACGCCCTCGTCGAGCAGGGGCGGATGCGCCATTACGGCGTAAGCGTCGAGCGCGTCGACGAGGCCCTCGCCGCGATCGCGCGCCCGAACGTCGCGAGCGTGCAGATCATCGTGAATGCCTTCCGGCTCAAGCCGCTCGACGAGGTCCTGCCCGCCGCGCAGGCCGCCGGCGTCGGCATCATCGCGCGCGTGCCGCTCGCCTCCGGCCTGCTGAGCGGCCGGTACACGCGCGACACGACCTTCGCCGCCGACGACCACCGCACCTACAACCGCCAGGGCGAGGCCTTCGACGTCGGCGAGACCTTCTCGGGAGTCGACTACGCGACGGGCGTCGAGGCCGCGCAGCGGTTCTCCGCGCTCGCCGCCGAGCACGACCTCGCTCCCGCGACGGCCGCGCTCGCGTGGCTCGCGCAGCTGCCGGGCGTCTCGACGGTCATCCCGGGCGCGCGGAGCCCCGAGCAGGCGCGCGCGAACGCCGCCGCCGGCGAGGTCGCCGACCTGCCGCCGGGCTTCCACGCGAGCGTCGTCGCGCTCTACGACGAGTACTTCCGCGCGTCCATCCACGAGCGCTGGTGACGACGGCGGCCGGGCGGGCCGCGGGCGGGGACGGCGGCAGAGACATCAGCAGAGACATCAGCAGGGACATCAGCAGTGACATCGGTAGAGGCAGCGGCGGAGGGCGACCGGGCCTCGGCCGCACCTTCGGCACGGTCTTCACCGCGAATCTCGCGTCGAGCCTCGGCGACGGCATCGCCCGCACCGTCTCGCCGCTCCTGGCGGCGCGGCTCACCGACGACGCGCTGCTGATCGCCGGGATCGCGGCGGTCGCGATGCTCCCGTGGCTGTTCTTCGCACTGCCGGCGGGCATCCTCGTCGATCGGATGGATCGTCGACGCGCCCTCGCCCTCGCGGCCGGCGTGCGAACGGCCCTCGCGGTCGGGCTCGTCGTGCTCGTCGCGACCGACTCGCTCACGATCTGGTGGCTCTACCTCGTGATCTTCGTCTACGGCGCGTGCGAGACGCTCTACGACGGCGCGATCCGCGCGGTCGTGCCGAGCATCGTGCCGAAGGCGAAGCTGCCGCGCGCGAACGCCCGCATCGAGGGCGCCGAGCTCGTCGTGCAGAACTTCGCGGCCGCCCCTCTCACCTCGGTGCTCTTCGCCGTCGCCGTGCTCATCCCCGTCGGAGGCCTCGTCGGGGCCTTCGGGCTCGCCGCCCTCCTGGCCGCATTCCTGCCGGCGGTCGCGTCGGGCAAGCAGTTCCACGCGCCGAAGGATGAGGCGGCGGTCCCGTTCCGCCGTCAGCTGGCCGACGGCTGGCGATTCATCATCGGCAACCGGATGCTCCGCACCCTGTGGTTCTTCTCCATCGGCACGGCCATCCTGTTCTCGGCGGCCTCGGCGACGCTCGTGCTCTTCGTCCTCGACACCCTCGCCGTGCCGGAGGCCGCGTTCGGCGCGTTCCTGCTCGCCGGTGCGATCGGCGGCCTGCTCGGGTCGATGGTCGCCTCCCGGCTGCAGGCCCGGTTCGGTCTGGGCCGCGTCATGGCGGCGATGAACCTGCTGTGCGGCGTGACGACGCTCCTCATCGGCGTGTGGCCGCAGCCGATCTGGGTCGTGGTGATGTTCGCGCTCGGGTCGGGAGCGGTCACGATCTGGAACATCCTGATGATGTCATTCCGCCAGGCGATCATCCCGGGTCGGCTGCTCGGCCGCGTCCACGGCACGTGGCGCACGCTCCTGTGGGGCTCGATGCCGCTCGGGTCGCTGCTCGGCGGCGGGCTCGCGCTGCTGGGCCTGCCCGTCCCGTGGATCGTCGGCGGCGGCGCCCTCACGGTGCTCGCTCTCGTCTTCTACCGCTTCCTCACGACGCTGCCCGACCCCGAGACGATCGACAACGGCGACGAGCCGCCGGCCGAGACCGGGGCGATCGGCACCCTCCCGCCGGGCGAGCCGCCGGGCGTGCCCGCGGTCGACTGACCGAGCCGACTGACTGAGACGAATGACCGAGCCGGCCCGGTCTGCGAGCATGGCCCCGTGCCGTTCACGCTGACCCGCCACCCCTTCCCGCCGCGGCTGCGGCACGTCCGACTGGCCGCGCGCACCGAGCTCGTGCCGCGCGGCGTCGACGGTGCGGGGTTCGTGCGCATCCGCCTGCAGAGCGAGGCGCCGCTCGACGGCTTCACGTCGCCGGGCGCGGGCGACCATCTGCGGGTGTTCGTGCCCGACGCCCCCGAGTGGGCGAGCGTCGCGGTCGACGACAACGAGCATCCGACCGCGCCGTCGCGCACCGAGACGATCGTCGCGTTCGACCCGGAGGCCGGCTGGGTCGACCTCGACATCCTCGTTCACGCGGCCGACGAGACGGGCGACGCGGGTCTCATCGGCCCGTGGGCCGCGGACGCCCCGCTCGGCTCGCCCGCGGTGCTCGCCGACCCGAAGGGCTCGGTCGTGCTCACCGGTCGCCCCGCGGCGTTCGTCCTCGCGGGCGACGACTCCGCGATCCCCGCGCTCCGTCGCTATCTCGGGATGCTCGGCGCCGGCACCCCCGGACTCGTCCTGCTCGAGACCGCGTTCGACCCCGCGGCGCTCGGGGTCGTCGTCGGCGCAGGGGTCGAGCTGCGCGTTCTCGCACCCGACGCGGCGCGGCCGAGCGCGGAGCTCGCGGGCGCGCTCGCGGAGCTCGCG
>NZ_JAUSMI010000175.1 GCF_030645145.1 Microcella sp.
CGCGAGCGGGCCCGCGCCGAGCTCGCCCTGCAGCACGCGCGTGAGGTGCCGGCTCGAGTACCCGAGCCGCGCCGCGAGGCCCGGGACGCCCTCGCGCTCGACGACCCCGTCGAGGATGAGCCGCATCGCGCGGGCCGAGAGGTCGTCGCGGCGGTTCCACTCCGGGTTGCCCGGCACCGCGTCGGGCTGGCAGCGCTTGCACGCGCGCAGCCCCGCCTCGTGCGCCGCCGCCGCGGTCGGGAAGAAGTCGACGTTGTGCGGCCGCGGCGTCGTCGCCGGGCACGAGGGGCGGCAGTAGATGCCGGTCGTGCGCACGCCGGCGATGAACTGCCCGTCGAAGCGCGCATCGCGCGCGGCGAGGGCCCGGTAGCAGACCGCGTGGTCGAGAGGGGGCACGCCCCCACCCTGCCACCGGGCGGATGCCCGCACCAGCGGGATTCGGACATCCCGATCACGTCGCCCTGCCCCGATCGCCTCGATAGGCTCGCGACCATGAGCGAGCACCCCCTCCCGCCCGGATCCGCGCGGAGCACGCCCGACTGGTCGGCGACGGCGGGGCTCGCGCCCGGCGCGGCGCCCGCGCCCGCGAGCGCGCCTCCCGAGGTGCGCGCCGAATCGGCCCAGCCTGCGCAGCCGGGGTTCGCGACGCCGCCGCGGCGCCGATCGGTCGGGATGCTCGTCCTCGCCGTCATCGGATTCGTCGTCCTCGGGGTGGTCGCCCTGGTCGTCGGCCTCTACCTCCTCGCCGGGCTCGGCCCCGCGGGCCTCGTGATCGGAGCGATCATGGCGCTCGTGCCGCTCGCGATCGTGTTCGCGGGCATCCGCTGGATCGACCGGTGGGAGCCCGAGCCGCGCCGCGCGCTCGCCTTCGCGTTCCTCTGGGGCGCGGGCATGAGCGTGCTCATCGCGCTCGTCGTCGACGCCGAGATCCGCAACGTCGTCGCGATGGCGGGCGGGCCGAGCGAGGCGTTCGAGTTCTTCGGCGCCGCCATCCAGGCGCCGATCGTCGAGGAGCTCGGCAAGGGCCTCGGCGTGCTCATCCTGTTCTGGACGGTCCGCCGCCACTTCGACGGGCCCGTCGACGGGATCGTCTACGCGGCGACGGTCGCGGGCGGGTTCGCGTTCACCGAGAACATCCTCTACTTCGGCACGCAGCTCGCCGAGGGCGGGCTGCTGAGCGGCGGCACGATCGAGATCTTCTTTATCCGCGGCCTCATGTCGCCGTTCGCGCACGTCATGTTCACGGCGTTCATCGGCGCGGCGCTCGGATTCGCCGCGCGCCGGTCCGGAGCGCTCGCGGGCCTCGGGCTCTTCCTCGTCGGCGCGATCCCGGCGATCCTGCTCCACGCGTTCTGGAACGGGGCCCTCTTCTTCGTCGGCGACTTCTACGGCTACTACCTGCTCGTGCAGGTGCCGATGTTCCTCATCGCGGTCGCGATCGTCGTCGCGCTGCGGAAGCAGGAGCAGCGGCTCACTGCGGTGCGCCTCGGCGAGTACGCCGCGGTCGGCTGGCTGCACCCGCAGGAGGTCGCGATGCTCGCCACGCCCGCCGGGCGGCGCACGGCGCAGGCGTGGGCCGCGCGCCACGGAGTGCCGGGGCTCATGCGCGCGTTCATCCGCGACGCGACGCGCCTCGCGCACGCGCGCCAGCGCATCCTCGGCGGTCGCGAGGGCATCGGAGCCCACGTCGACGAGGCGGAGCTCCTGCACCGCGTCGCCGCCTCCCGGCACGCGCTCATGTCGGGGCGCGCGACGCCCTGAGGGCGGCCGGCGCGGTCGGGCGGATGTCCGTGGCCCCTTGACGAGATGGGGGCCGGTCGGTGCGCCCCCGCGCTCCGACCGGCCCGTCCGATTCACTCCCTGCGTCGCAGCCCCCTGCGACTCACCCCCCGGTTGCAGTCCCCCGGAGTTCCTCGGCTCGTTCCCGATACACACGGCATTCGGCGTCCGCTCGAGGTCGGATTGCCCGGGCGCGCGCCCCCACTTCGGGGGATACCCGAGGAGAGGCGGAGAACGTGCCGTCACGGGGTGCGCCGCTTAACAGACTCGCCGCCCAGTGGCGGGGCAAGGCCTCCGGCGCTTCTGGGCGGCGAGTTGATCTGCCCCTATCGTGCAACGGGCCCGCTCGGAGGTCAAGCGATGGGGAGAATCGGGCGGTCGACCCCCTGACTGGGGCGGGAGGAGGAGGAGCCCTGCTCGCTACTCTGACGAACGGGGGCACGATCGCGCTCGGCCCCGCTGACCCGAGGCGCGCGAGAGAAGGCGGTGACGCGGGTGGCGGCCTGCCCGAACTGCGCTTCGCCGCTGCGCGACGGGCTTCGATTCTGCACGCAGTGCGGCACCGCGCTGCTCGCGCCGATCGCGGAGACCCCGGCTGATCTGCCATCCGCACCGCCCACGGCCTCGCCCGATCCGTTCGTCGAGAGCCCGACCGACGCGGGATTCGACCCGGTGCCCGCCCTCGGGCCGCACGCCGCCGAACCGCTCGCCCGCCCGAGCATCCTCGGCCTGCTCGTCTCGCCCTCGCCCTCGCCCGAGTCTCCGGATGGGGGTGACGACGAGGCCGCCGACGACGAGGCCCCCGAAGCCGAGGCCCTCGAGGAGCGCATCCCGGATCGCCCCGCGCCCCTGCACCCGCTCGGCGTGCCCGTCATCAGCGCGCGGAAGCCCCTCGGCCCGGGAGCGAACCCGACCCACATCGGTCGGGCGAGCTCCTACATCACCGCGCCGCCTGCGGTCGCCGCGGCATCCGCCCCCGTTGCGCTCCCGGCGTCCGCCGTCTCGGCGTCGCCGCCCGATCCCGCGCCCTCACCGCCCGTCGAGCACTCCGTGCCGTCGCCCGTCGCTCACTCCGCGCCCGTCCCGTCTGCCCCGTCGTCGGCACCCCTCGACCGGCAGCCCGCGGGGCGCACGTCGGGCCGCCGCTACTCGCCGCCGCCGGCGCGCAGTACGGCGGCCACGTGGGCTCTCGTCACGGGGCTCCTGCCGCTGCTCGTGTCGATCTTCGGCAACGCCGTCACGACCGAGCTCGGAACCCAGGCGCTCAAGGCGACCGCGTCGGGCGTGACCTCCGGAGCGTGGGCGCCCGTCTTCGTGGCCCTGTCGCTCGTGTTCGTCTCGAACGCCGCGCTCCTGACCGTGTGCGCGATCACGGGCGTGCGCGGCATCCGCGAGACCAGCAACGGGGTCACCCGCGGTCGGCCTCTCGCGGTCTCCGGGCTCGCCGCCGGTGCGGTGAATGTCGTGCTGCTCGTGGCGGGGCTCGTGATCTCCATCTCGGGGCTCTCCGCCGTCCTCGCCTGACCGCTTTCAGCATCCGACAGGTTCACTGACGGCTTTCTCCCAGGTTCGAGCGCATCCGAACGCGGTCCCCGGCCGGAAGTGATGGATGTAAGGCGAATTCCGCCTTGACCCCGGAAGGGGCATCCGCCCCGCCCCCGGGGCCATCTAATGGAGGAACCATGCGCAACCGAATTCTCGCGGGCCTGGGCGTCGCCGCCCTCGCCACCGTCGGCGTCGCGGCCCCCGCGAACGCCATCAGCGACACGTCGGCCGACCTGTACGTCGTCCACGCCTTCCCCGGCCTCACGGTCGACGTCTACGTCAACGACGGCGCCGAGCCGGCTCTCGCCGACTTCGAGCCCATGGATGTCGCGGGCCCCCTCGACCTCCCGGCCGGTGACTACAACTTCAAGGTCGTCGCCGCCGGTGGCGACCCGACCGTCGAGGAGGAGGTCGCGATCGAGCTCGACGCGACTCTCGCCGCGAACACCAGCTACACCGCCGTCGCGCACCCGCTCGAGGACGGCACGCCGGTCCTCTCGGCCTTCGTGAACGACATCTCCGAGATCCCGGCCGGCGAGGGCAAGATCACCGTCCGTCACACCGCGCAGGTCGGCGCCGTCGACGTCCGCTCGGGCGACGCGGTCCTGATCGAGGCGCTCGCCAACCCGGACGAGGCCGACGTGCTCCAGCTGCCCGCTGACACCTACGCCGACATCAACGTCGTTCCGACCGGCACCGACACGCGCGCGATCGAGCTCGGCGACGTCGTGCTCCCCGCCGGCACGAACATCTTCGTGCACGCGTTCGGCCCCATGGAGGACGAGACGTTCAGCGCCGTCGTCTTCACGATCGACGACCTGCACTCGGCCCCGGCCGAGATCCCCGCGGGCGAGGCCGGGCTCGGCCAGCAGTCGAACGGCGGCCTGATCGCCCTCGGCGCTGCGCTCATGCTCGCCCTCGCGGGCGCCGCTGTGGTCGTCCGTCGTCAGACCGTCGGCGCCGAGCGCTGATCGAGGTCTGAGGATCATGTCGAGGAGCGGGAGGACGGCACGGGCGATCGGGCTCGTGGTCGCCGGCCTCCTGCTCCTCGGCGGATGCGCTGCTCCGGAGCCGGCAACGGCACCGGAGCAGCGCATCACTCCGTCGGCGAGTCCCAGCACGCAGCCGACCACGATCGAGAGGGACCCGCGCGACGTGCTCGACGCGCTCGCCTCTCGCGTCGCCCCGGCGCCCGTCGCGCTCTCGATCCCCGACCTCGGGATCGACATGGCGGTGCTCCCGCAGGGGCTCGATGACCGCGGTCGGATGGCGCTCCCCGCGAGCGCCTTCGACGTCGGCTGGTACCAGTACAGCGCCGGGCCCGGCGCGAGCCAGGGCGCGACCGTCCTCGCCTCCCACGTCTTCACCGTCGCGGAAGGGGAGGGGCCGTTCCTCAACCTCCTCGGCGCGCAGCCCGGGCAGCTCGTCTCGGTCGTCGACGCCGAGGGCGTGCAGCACGAGTACCGCATCACCACGGTCGAGCAGATCCCGAAGGACGACGTCCCTCTGGATCGCATCTTCACCACGGTCGGCGACCCCCACCTGGTGATGGTCACGTGCGGCGGCGACTACGACTCCGGCTACGCGGGCGGCGTCGGTCGCTACGAGGACAACGTCATCGTCACGGCGGAGCGGTTGTCATGACAGCCCCGTTCGCTACCATGGCGCGCACGGCCCACGCTCGTCCGGGCCGTTCGATGCAGCGGGAGCGGAGCCGGCACGTGGTGACAGCGATCGACGACGGCACCGAGCTCGCTCGGCGCTTCGTCGCCGGGGACGAGCGCGCGCTCGCCGACATCTACGGTCGATGGAGCTCGCTCGTTTACTCCCTCGCGATGCGCTCGCTCGGGGACGTCTCCGACGCGGAGGACGCCACGCAGCGCGTGTTCGTCAAGGCGTGGCAGAGCAGGGAGCGCTACGACGCGAGTCGTGCGAGCATCTCGGCCTGGCTCGTCGGCATCACCCGCAACGTGATCGCCGACGCCCACGAGACGCGGGCCCGGGAGCGCTCGATCACCGAGCAGCTCACGGCCATCACCTCGCCGGGCGAGTCGGCGGCTCCCGACGCAGAGCTCGCCGATCGGCTCGTCGTCGCCGACGAGATGGCGCGGCTCGAGCCCATCCCGCGCCAGGTCGTCGAGCTCGGGTTCTTCGACGACCTGACCCACACGCAGATCGCCGACCGGCTGGGCATGCCCGTCGGCACGGTGAAGTCCCACATCAGACGCAGCCTCTCGAGGCTCCGAGACCGCATGGAGGTGAGCCATGGAGCAGCGCGACCCTGACCGCACGAACGATGACGCCCGGGCCCACCTCGACGCCGAGGCCATCGCGCTCATCGCCATCGGCGAGGCTCCCTCGACCCGCGGCGAGTCCTACCACCTCGCGGTGTGCCCGACGTGCCGCTCCGAGCTCGACCAGCTCCACGAGGCCGCCGAGATCGCGCGCACCACAATCGGAGACGGCGCACTCGTCGCGCCCGCGGCGTCGGTCTGGGCCGGCATCCACCGCGAGCTCGCCCTCGCCCCCGACGTCCGACCCCCCGGGTCCGCCCCCGTCGGGGCGGGCGCACCCGCGGTCGGCTCGCGCCGCGCTGACCGTGCTCCGCGCACGGCGGCTCCCGAGGCCGCCCCTGTGGCGAGCATCGCTGAGGCGCGCGAGCGCCACGGCCGGATGCGCCGCGTCGTCGCACCGCTCGTCGGCGTCGCTGCCGCGGCGGCCGCGATCGGCGGCCTCGCGCTCGCGTGGGACGGGCTCCGACCCGCGCCCGAGCCCACGACTCTCGCGAGCGCATCCCTCGACGCCCTTCCCGCGTGGCAGGGCTCGACCGGCGCGGCCGTCGTGACGGAGTCCGCCGACGGCGAGCGCATCGTCTCGATCGAGCTCGCCGCCTCCGCCGAGGGGGAGGGGGTCCGCGAGGTGTGGCTCCTCACGCCCGAGGTCGACGGCCTCATCAGCCTCGGCCTCCTCGAGGGCGGCTCGGGCACCTTCGTGATCCCGGACGGCATCGACCTCTCCGAGTACCCGATCGTCGACGTGAGCCTCGAGCCCGTCGACGGCGATCCCGCCCACTCGGGCGACTCGATCGTCCGCGGCGCGCTCGACGTCTAGTCCCGGCGGCGGCCCGCGAGCACGCCGACGGTCACGAGCAGCAGCCCGACCGCGATGAGGAACGCGGCGCCGACCGCGAGCACGGTCGCGATCGCCGCGCCCGGCAGGGCCAGTACGAGGATGCCCGCGACGATCGAGAGCACGCACGTCGCGATCAGGAGCCCCCGCGGTGCGATCGCGGCGTCCGGCATCCCGCCGAACAGGCCCGCGATGCCGTCGATGATCCAGCCGACGCCGACGACGGTGACGAGCAGCACGAGCCCTGCACCGGGGCTCGCGATCGCCACGACCCCGGCGACGAGCACGACGGCGCCGAGCACGCCCACGAACCAGCGCAGAGCGCGAGGCAGCGCCGGGCCGCGCAGCGCGACGAGCAGGCGGAGCGCCCCGACGATGACGAGGTGCAGCCCGAACAGCACTGCGATCGTGACCAGGGTCGCCGCGGGCCAGGCGAGGGCGACGGCGCCGATCAGGGTCGAGAGCGCCCCCACGACGAGCAGGAGCGGACGCGGGCGCGACGGAGCGATCGAGGGCATGCCCCCAGTGTGCCCGACCCCGCCCGAGCGACCGCCGCGCGTCGAGCGGTCAGTACCGCTCGGGCTCCGAGGCCCGGAGGAAGCGGCGCCCGGTGACCTCCTCGGGCAGGATCCGCACCCAGCGGTACTTGAGCGTCGGCAGCCAGGGAGTCAGCGGCAGCGTGTCGGCGGCGTCGATCTCGCTCTGCAGCTCGAGCCGCTCCGCTCGGCCCTTCACGACGACGCTCCAGGCCTCCTCGTCGGTGGCGCCGTCGATCTCGAAGGCGACGTGGTCGTTGATCGAGAGCTCGAGCAGCTTCGTCCCGGGCGCGGTGCGGAAGTAGAGCATCCGATCGCGCGTCGCGTAGTTGACGGGGAAGATGTCGACCGTGCCCGCCGCGGTGACGGCGAGGCGACCGAGGCTGCGCGAGGCAAGCGCGTCCCAGCACTCGTCCGCCGAGAGCTCCGTGATGGGGCCGAGTCCGATGGTCATGTGGGGCTCCTTTCCGCTGCCCCTCATCAGACTCCCGAGCGGGGCGGTCGCGTCAGGGCCGAAAGTCCCCAGTCGGCGCCGCGCCGCTCAGCGGGCGCAGGAGCCGGTGCTGACGCTCTCGCTCAGCGTCGGCGCCGCGGCGATCACGGGGTCGAGCTCGGCCATCGTGTGCGCGTAGCCGACGCCGTCGCGATTCTGCGCCTTGGCGAAGATCATGCCGACGACCGCCCCGTCGAGGGTGAGCACGGGGCCGCCCGAGTTGCCCGGGTTCACCTCGGCGGCGAGCGTGTACGTGTCGCGCGGGTACGAGCCCTCGCCGTCGATCGCGGGCGAGCTGATCGTGCCCACCTGGACGACCTCGGCGCCGCCGGAGACGAACGGCCCGCCCCAGGGGTAGCCCTGGACCGCCCCGACCTCGCCGATGCCGATCGTGTCGCCGATGGCGAGCGTCGCGACGGGCAGGTCGTCGACCGCGACGATCGCGATGTCCTGCTGGCCGTCGAAGTAGACGACGCGACCGGCGAGGCCCCCGACGCCGGGGAACTCGATCGTGGGCTCGGTGACGCCGGCGAGGACGTGCGCGTTCGTCAGCAGGCGGTCCTCCGCGATCACGAATGCGCTGCCCGACTGCACCTGGCCGCACGCGTACGCGGAGCCGGAGATCCGGCCGACCGACTGGCCCGCGCGCCGCAGCTCGGGGTTCTGCGCGTCGATGACGGGCGGAGGAGGGGGAGCGATGTCGCCGAGCGCGTCGGCGATGCGGGGGATGCCCTCGCTCACGACGAGGCTGCGCACCTGGCCGAGCGCGCTCGCCACCGGGCCCGGGGTGTAGCGCTCGATCGTGCGGAGCACGGTCGAGTTCGCGGTGGTCGTCGACACGACGGGGATGCCCAGGGCAGTGACGGTCGAGCCGACGAGGCTCATGACGAGCAGCGAGACCACGCCGCCCGCGATCGCCCCGCCGACGCGGTCGAGCGGCCGGGCGCGTCGCGCGACGCCGCGCCGCCACACGTGGCCCAGGCGCTCGCCGAGGCTCAGGCCGCCGACGACGAAGAGCACGATCGCGAGGAAGACCGCGGTCGCCCGCCAGGTCGGCTCCGCGATCCACGTCGTGATGGGCGGGATGAGGAGGAACGCGAGCACCGCGCCGACCGCGGCGCCGATCACCGAGCCGAGGGTGAAGAGGAAGCCCGCTGCGGCCCCGCGCGCGATGGCGCCGACGGCGAGCAGGAGGAGGAGCACGTCGAGCAGCAGCGGCAGCAGCATCCCGCCCCCTGTTCCTGTGTCCCGAGCGTCGTGAGCATCCTGGCACGCGGGTCTGGGCGGTGTCTGCCCCGTCGTCGGGGGGAGCGTCGCCGAGGGCGCGAGTCGGTGCGGTCGACTGGTAGTATCTGAAGGTTGCCGTCGAACGGCCGCGGAGAAAGAGAGCCCCGAGCATCCCGCTCAGGGCGCCGCGCAACGAGGAGAGAGGGGATCACCTATGGCACTGGAAGCAGACGTCAAGAAGGCGATCATCGACGAGTACGCGACGCACCCCGGTGACACCGGATCCCCCGAGGTGCAGGTCGCGATGCTCACCAAGCGCATCAAGGACCTGACTGAGCACCTCAAGGAGCACAAGCACGACCACCACTCGCGTCGTGGTCTGCTGCTCCTCGTGGGCCAGCGTCGCCGTCTGCTGGGCTACCTGCAGAACATCGACATCGAGCGCTACCGCTCGCTGATCGAGCGACTGGGTCTGCGCCGCTAACACGCCCTGCGTGCTGGCGAGCCGTCGAGAGACACCGCGAGCTTCTTGCGCGAAGGCCGCCCCCGACAGCGTCGGGAGGCGGCCTTCGTCGTCTCCCCGGACCGGAACGACTGGAATTGTGGCACTTCCGCTCCCGTCCTCCGCGGCAGGGCTAGGGTGTCTCGGATGAACGAACCACGCCGCCGCGGCCGACCGGTCGAGCTCGACCTCGAACGCGTCGCGCACGTCGCTCTCGACATGTTCCGCGACCAGGGGTACGACGCCGTCACGATGGAGGACATCGCGCGGGTCGTCGGGCACAGCCGGCGCACGATCTTCCGCCACTTCCCCGCCAAGGCCTCGCTCGTCTGGGCCGGAACCGACGGCTTCGCCGACTCGCTGAAGGCCGAGCTCGCGCGCACCGACCCGTCCCTGCCGGCGATGGACGCGGTCCGCACGGCCTACGTCGCAGCCACGCGCATCCCTCCCGAGCTGCACGAGGTCACGCGCCAGCGGCTGCTGCTCATCGGCGACAACCACACGCTGCACTCGGACGGCGTCGCGCGGTTCGCCGACGTCGGAGCAGCCATCCGCCGGACGTTCATCGATCGCGACGGCCTCGACCCGGACGGCCTCGACGCCGCGATCGTCGGCGACACGCTCGTCCTCGTCGCGCACCAGGCCTTCATCTGGTGGGCCCGCCACGGCGAGGGCGAGCCCGGCCCCGTGCTCGAGGCCGCGTTCGACCGCGTGGCCGAGGGCTTCCGCCGCCGGTGAGGCGGCGCTCGAGCGCCGGGCGAGCAGACGGCCCTCGCCGCCCGTCGGCCCTCCGCCGCGTGAGCCTAGTCCGGCTCGCCCTCGTCGGCTTTCTCGTCCTGCTCATCGTCCTCGCCGGCACGACCGCCGCCGGCCCGCTGCGCGGCGTCGCCCGCGGCCTCCTCATCGTCGTCGCCCTCGCGATCGCCGTGAGCTACCTCGTCGAGTTCGTGCTCTCCCGCCGGCGGCGCTGACCGGCCCGGATTCCCTGCCGAATCCCCGTTCCGCGTGCGATTCTCGAGACATGCCCGAGCAGCGACGCGCGACGCGAGGCGATGTCGCGCGCCCGCTCCGCCGGTCGGCGATCGCGGGAGTCCTCGCCGTGGTGCTCGCGCCGGGCATCCTCGCCGCGTGCGCGTCCGCTCCGATCGGGACCGCGGTCGGCCTCGAGGCCGTCACCGCCAAGCGCGACCGCGTCGCGGATCAGGCGCACGAGCGATCGATGCAGCGGCTCGCCGAGTTCGTGCGCGGGAAGTGGGGGCCCGTCGCGCTCCCCGAGGTCGTCGTGGACCGCTGGATCGACTACGCCGAGTGGGGCGGCG
The DNA here is from genome assembly GCF_030645145.1 of Microcella sp. GTDB lineage: Bacteria > Actinomycetota > Actinomycetes > Actinomycetales > Microbacteriaceae > Microcella. The sequence goes on from NZ_JAUSMI010000175.1 coordinate 10,531, forward strand.
CGATGTCCGAGTGCCTCGCCGCAGCGGGCTTCCCGGGGGCCCGCGCCGCCGACGAGGGGCAGCGCATCGACTACAGCGGCGTCGACGTCGAGTCGGCGCGGGAGCTCTTCGCGGTCGACGTCGCGACCTTCGAGTGCCAGGGGCGGTTCCCGGTGCGCACCTGGTTCACGGAATCGGTCCGCGGCGTCGAGCTTCCCTGGGCCTACGAGTACGTGACCTCCGAGCTCCCGTCGTGCCTCGCCCGCCATGGCTGGGCCGTCGCCGAGGCGCCGCCGAGCGATGAGTTCGCGGCGAGGTGGCGGACGGACGAGGCGTTCGACCCGTACGCCCTCGTCGGGCCCGATCCGCTCGAGCGCGCCTCCGCGACCGCTCGCTGCCCGGCACCCGAGGCGCTCCTCGACGGAGCCTCCCGATGACCGCCCGCATCGGCCTTGCCGGCGCTCTGCTCCTCTGCGGTCTCGCCGGCTGCGCATCGCCGGCCGCGGCGCGTCCCGTCACGATCGAGGATGTCGCCGCCGAGCGGTCGGCGACGATCTCGTCGCAGTGGCGCGCGGCGGTCGCCCACTCCACTCGCTTCGTGCGCGAGCGCTGGCCCGAGGCCGAGCTCGAGATCGACTTCGACCGGTGGGTGCCCGTCGAGAGCATCGACGAGGCGCGGGCGGCGTGCCTGAGCGAGACGCTCGGCCGGGAGGTCACCGTGACGGAGGCGAGCGGCCTGCTGCAGGTCGGCCCCGGCCCGATCTCCGAGCCGGCGTGGACGGCGCCCGTCGCCGACATCGGCTGCGGCCTCTCGGTGCAGCCGTGGAGCTCGCTCTACCCGTTCGGCGGGCCGGTCGAGCGGCAGTGGGTGCGCGAGCAGCTGCTCGTCGAACTGCCCGCGTGCGCGAGCAGCGTCGGCGCGCGACTCGTCGTGCCCGACGTCGACGCCGCGATCGACGGCGCGATCTACCCCACGAGCGTCGGCCGGTCGGTGAGCGCGATGCAGAGCGTGTGGCCGCATGTCGAGATCGTCGCCGGCCCGCTCGAGCGCGCGCGCGTTCTGACCCAGTGCGCCGACCCCGGCGAGGTCCTGCTCGACCTCGCCCCTCCGGAGATCGTGCCGTGATGCGGGCGCCGCGGCGGTCCGTGCGCGCGCTGCTCGGCGCCGCGCTCGTGATCGCGTGCGGCGGATGCTCGAGCGTCGAGCCTCCGAGCGTGAGCCTCGAGCTCGTCGCGGCCGAGCGCGCCGAGCGGCTCGTGGGGCTGTGGTTCGACAGCGCGCAGGCGACCCAGCGCGACCTGCGGGAGCAGTGGCCCGACTCGCCGCCGCTCCAGTTCGAGTTCACCGAGTGGGTCGAACCCTCCGACTACCGGGCGCGGCTCCTCGCGTGCGCCTCCGAGCGCCTCGGCCGCCCGGCCGAGCTCGGCGGCGAGGCGATCGCGGGGGAGGACCCGTGGGAGCCCGCCGTCGCGGAGGCGCTGTGCCGCCACGAGTTCCCGCCGTTCAGCTCCGAGTTCTCGCTCGGAGGGCCGATCGAGGCCCGCTGGCTCGACGCGCAACTGACGACCGCGCTGCCCGCGTGCGTCCGCGCCTTCGGGGGGCGGCTCGACATCGCCGACACGCGACCGATCATCGACGCCATCCGCGACCGGCCGTCCAGCAGCGAGGGACGGCGCGACATCTGGTCGATCATCGCCGTCACCGGGGTCACCGCACTCGATCGTGCCGCCATGCGCGTCGCGTGCCCCGATCCCGCCCTCGCCATCGATCAGCTCCCGCTTCCCGTCATCGACCGATAGCCGGGGGCGGATCCTCAGCCGTGCCGCGGCGCCACGGCGCACAATGTGACCATGCCGTCGGACGACCTCCTCCGCCCGGTCGCCGTCGTGCGCGCGGGGGTCGGGCCGTGGGGGCTCCGACTGGCGCTCGCCGCGATCGCGATGACGGGGGCGGCGACCGGACTCGTCCTCGGCGTCGCGCCCCCGGGCATCCTCACGGGGCTTCTCATCGCGGTCGCGCTCGGCGCGTTCCTCGTGCTCGCGGCGAGCGCCGCGCAGATCACGACCCGGTGGCGCACGAGCCTGCGGTCCGACGGCTGGTCGCTCGTCGTGCGCGGGCCGTTCGCGGTGGCCGAGCACTCCTACGGGCACGAGCTCGCGATCGGCCGCTGGGTCGATGCCCGCCGCAGACGCCCCGAGCTGTGGGTGATCGAGTCGGGGCGCATCGCCACGCCGATCGGCGACGCGCTCGACCCCGTGCGCGTCGAGGGGTTCGCCCTGACGGTCGGCGTGCCGGTCCTCGACATCGAGGGCGTGCCGCCGAGCGGACGCGGTGCCTAGGCTGGCCGCATGAGGCCTCTCGCATCGCGCGTCGTCCGGTACCACGAGCGGGGAGGCCCTGAGGTCCTCCGGATCGAGACCGTCGAGGTCGCGCCGCCCGGTCCCGGCGAGGTGCGGGTCCGGTTCGTCGCGGGCGGCCTCAACCCGGTCGACGCGAAGATCCGATCGGGTCGCTCGCGCATCGTGCTCCCGCTCCCCGTCGATGTCGGGCGCGAGTTCGCGGGCATCGTCGAGTCGGTCGGCCACGGAGTCGACGGGCTCGCGCCAGGCGACGCCGTGTTCGGATCGATCCCGCAGGGGGCCTTCGCCGACTGGGTCCTCGCGCCCGCGGGCGTCGTCGCGCGCGTGCCCGAGGGCGTGCCGCTCGAGGTCGCCGCAGGGCTCGCCCTCGCGGGCCAGACGGCGTGGGACGCCCTCGCTTCGCAGGGCATCGCCGCCGGCGAGACGATCGTCGTGAGCGCGGCGGCGGGCGGGGTCGGCGGCATCCTGAGCCAGCTCGCGGTGCGGCGCGGCGTCCGCGTCATCGGCACCGCGGGCCGCGACAACCACGACTGGCTGCGCGCGCACGGCGTCGAGCCCGTCCTCTACGGCGACGGACTCCGTGCGCGACTCGCCGCAGCCGGGCCCGACGGCATCACGGCGGTCTTCGACCAGGCGGGCGCCGAGACGATCGAGGCGGCTCTCGCGCTCGGCGTGCCGCCCGAGCGCATCAACACGATCTCGACCGATGCGAGCGCCTACGGGGTCAGGAACGTCGGGCGCGGGGCCGTGCATCCGCCGACGCTGGATGCCCTCGCCGCGCTCGTCGCGAGCGGCGACCTCGTCGTGCCGATCGCCGCGTCGTTCCCCCTCACCGAGGTGCGCGAGGCGTTCGCCTTCCTTGAGGCGGGGCACCTGCGCGGCAAGGTCGTCGTCACCGCCGACGCGACCGACGACGCTGAGCGGCCAGGACCGACGCGCTGAGCGGGCAGGGCACTAGGTCGCGACACGCCGTGCTGATAGCCTGACTGAGGCGCGATTCCGCGTCACTCAAGTGAATACCGCACGGAGCAGGCCGGCTCGAAGCTGGTCACCGGTGGTGATCTCCCGTCCCGCAGCGCACGCGCAGCGCCGGAACGGTGGATGTCTACTGTTGGCCAGAGCAGACCCGGCGGCATTACGCCGACGTCCCTTCCTGCCCGCTCCTGCTCCGCGCGTCGCGCCGTGCATCCAATTCGGGATGCCCGGGGCACAGACGTGTAAGGAGACAGACCTCAATGGAAGGTCCTGAAATCAAGTTCGCCGAGACCGTTCTCGACAACGGCAAGTACGGCACCCGCACCGTCCGGTTCGAGACCGGTCGTCTCGCGCAGCAGGCGCAGGGCGCCGTCGCCGCGTACCTCGACGAGGAGACCATGCTGCTGAGCGCGACGAGCGCCGGCAAGCACCCCCGCGAGGGCTTCGACTTCTTCCCCCTGACGGTCGACGTCGAGGAGCGCGCGTACGCCGCGGGCAAGATCCCCGGCTCGTTCTTCCGCCGCGAGGGCCGCCCCTCGACCGAGGCCATCCTCGTGTGCCGCCTCATCGACCGCCCGCTGCGTCCGACCTTCATCGAGGGTCTGCGCAACGAGGTCCAGATCGTCATCACGGTGCTCAGCATCGCGCCCGACGAGTTCTACGACGCCCTCGCCATCAACGCCGCGAGTGCCTCGACCCAGATCTCCGGCCTGCCCTTCAGCGGCCCGATCGCGTCGGTCCGCCTCGCGCTCATGCCCGACAACGCGGGCGGCGGCCAGTGGGTCGCGTTCCCCAAGCACAGCCAGCTCGCCGAGGCCGTCTTCGACATCATCGTCGCCGGTCGCGTCGTGACCGACGCCGATGGCAGCGAGGACGTCGCCATCACGATGGTCGAGGCCGAGGCCACCGAGGGTGCCTGGCACCTCATCCAGGGCGGCGCCGTCAAGCCCAACGAGGAGATCGTGGCCCAGGGCCTCGAGGCCTCGAAGCCGTTCATCATGCAGCTCGCGAAGGCCCAGCAGGAGCTCGCCGCGCAGTCGGCGAAGGAGATCCAGGACTACCCGGTCTTCCTCTCCTACAGCGCCGAGCTCTACAGCGCGGTCGACGAGATCGCCCACGGCGAGCTCGCCGGCGTCTACCAGATCGCCGACAAGGCCCAGCGCCAGGCGGCCGACGACGAGCTCAAGGCGCGCGTCAAGGTCGCCATCGAGGGCCGCGTCGCCGCCGGCGAGCTGCCTGAGGAGTCGCTCAAGGACTTCAGCGCCGCCTACAAGTCGGTGTCGAAGAAGATCATGCGCACGCGCGTGCTCACCGAGGGCGTCCGCATCGATGGCCGCGGCCTCGCCGACATCCGCGCGCTCGACGCCGAGGTGCAGGTCATCCCGCGCGTTCACGGCTCGGCGATCTTCCAGCGCGGCGAGACGCAGATCCTCGGCGTCACGACCCTCAACATGCTCAAGATGGAGCAGCAGATCGACTCGCTGAACCCCGTCACGAGCAAGCGCTACCTGCACCACTACAACTTCCCGCCCTACTCGACCGGTGAGACCGGCCGCGTCGGCAGCCCCAAGCGTCGCGAGATCGGGCACGGCTTCCTCGCCGAGCGCGCCCTCGTGCCGGTGCTGCCGAGCCGCGAGGAGTTCCCCTACGCGATCCGCCAGGTCAGCGAGGCCATGAGCTCGAACGGCTCGACCTCGATGGGCTCGGTCTGCGCCTCGACCCTCTCGCTGCTCAACGCCGGTGTGCCGCTGCGCGCGCCCGTCGCGGGCATCGCGATGGGCCTCATCAGCGACCAGGTGGACGGCGAGACCCGCTACGCGGCCCTCACCGACATCCTCGGCGCGGAGGACGCGCTCGGCGACATGGACTTCAAGGTCGCCGGCACGAGCGAGTTCGTCACGGCCATCCAGCTCGACACGAAGCTCGACGGCATCCCGTCGTCGGTGCTCCAGCAGGCGCTCGGCCAGGCGAAGGACGCCCGCATGGCGATCCTCGCGGTCATGAACCAGGCGATCGACGCGCCCGACGAGATGGCGCCCACGGCTCCTCGCGTCATCAGCGTGCAGATCCCGGTCGACAAGATCGGCGAGCTGATCGGCCCGAAGGGCAAGACGATCAACTCGATCCAGGACGAGACCGGCGCCCAGATCTCGATCGAGGAGGACGGCACGGTCTACATCGGCGCCGTCGACGGCCCCTCGGCCGAGGCCGCCCGCGCCCGTGTCAACCAGATCGCGAATCCGATCAACCCCGAGGTCGGCGAGCAGTACCTCGGCACCGTCGTCAAGCTCGCGGCGTTCGGCGCGTTCGTCTCGCTCATGCCCGGCAAGGACGGCCTGCTGCACATCAGCGAAGTCCGCAAGCTCGCCGGCGGCAAGCGCGTCGAGAACGTCGAGGACGTCCTCAGCGTGGGTCAGAAGATCCTCGTCGAGATCACCAAGACCGACGATCGCGGCAAGCTCTCGCTGGCCCCCGTGCTCGCCGACGGCGAGGGCGCCGAGGCGCCCGCCGAGGGCGAGGACGGCTAGTCCGACCCGAGCACCGCACGACCGGATGCCCGCTCCCGATCCCGGGGGCGGGCATCCGTCGTTCGCGCACCGATCGCCCGCGCGCCCGAACCGCGCCGCGCCGTACACTGCACTCGATCACTCGCAGAGAGGCGCGCCATGACCGATTCCCCGACGTCCGGGTACCTGAACGTCACCGGGGCCGAGCTCCACTACGACGTGAGCGGTAGCGGGCCCGCCGTCGTCCTCGTGCACGCGGGCATCGCCGATCTGCGCATGTGGGACGACCAGGTTCCCGCGCTCGCCGACCGGTACACGGTCGTCCGCTTCGACCTCCGCGGCTTCGGCCGCACGCGCGCGCAGCCAGGCCCCTACTCGAACTGCCAGGATCTCGCCGACCTCCTCGACCACCTCGGCATCGACCGCGCCGTGGTCGTCGGCTGCTCGATGGGCGGCATGATCGCCCTCGACTTCGTTCTCGAGCGGCCCGAGCGCGCGGCCGCCCTCGTCTGGGTCTGCAGCGGTGTCGGCGGCGTGGAGCCGCCCGATGAGATCGTCGATCCGCGCGAGATCGCCCTCTTCGAGGAGTCGCAGGCCGCCGAGGAGTCCGGCGACTGGGAGCGCGCCGCCGCCCTCGACGTGCGCATCTGGGTCGACGGCCCCCTGCAGCCCGAGGGACGCTCCGGAGGAGGTGCGGTCGCGCGTCCGCGCGATGAGCCTTGCCAACTACACGACCGCCCCCGCCGAGGGGCTCGAGCCCCAGCGGTTCGACCCGCCCGCCGGCGGCCGGCTCGGCGACCTACGGATGCCCGTCCTCGCCGTCCTCGGCGAGCTCGACCCGGCGGAGACGGCCTACTCCGCCGAGGTCCTGGCCGAGCGCGCGCCCGACGTGCGCCTCATCCGCTACCCCGACGCCGCGCACCTGCCGAGCATGGAGCACCCCGAGCGGTTCACCCGCGACCTGCGGGCGTTCCTCGACGGACTCCCGCGCTGGTAGCGGCCGCTCACACCCCCACGTCGCGCCGGCGGAAGGCGACGACGGCGCCGCCGAGGGCGATGACCGCGACGCCGTAGAGCAGCCACAGGCTCGCGTCGAGCCCCTCGCCGAGGGGGCTCGACCCGTACGCCCAGTGGTAGGGCGAGAGGGCGTGCATCCACTCCAGGTCGGCGCTCTGGTTGCCGAGCGCGTTCAGGCCGTAGCCTCCGAGCGCGATGCCGGCGCCGGCGCCGACGGCGATCACCCGGCGTCCGGTGATCGCGCCCGCGAGCAGAGCGACCGCCGCGGTCACGAGACCGATGCCGAGCAGGGCCAGGCCGCCGGCCGCGATGCCCTCCGCGTCGAGCTCGAGGCCCGCGGGCTCGTTCAGCGCCGCGACGAGCAGCGATGCCCAGGCCACGAGCGCGACGAGCTGCAGCGCGATCGCCGCGCTCCTCTCGAGAACGACCTGGCTGCGGCTCACGCCGTGCGCGAGGGTGAGCTCGAGCGTGCCGCGCTCCTCGTCGCCCGCGATCGCCTCCGCGCCCCAGCCGGACGCAGCGAATGCGACGAGAGCGAAGCCGATGAGGCCGTAGACCGTGCCCTGCACGTACCCGGCGCCGGAGGTGATCTGGTCGTAGCTGAGCGCCGACACGAGCTCGGGCGGCAGGCTCTCGATGATCGCGACGAACTGCGGGTTGCCCCCGATCGACGGGAAGAGCGGGAGGTATATGCCGATGACGGCGGCGAGGCCCGCGGCCCAGCCGAGCAGCCCGCGCCACGAGTCGGCGAGAGCGCGGCGGAGGAGCGGCAGCGCGGTCATGCCCCGACCTCCTCGGCGTCGTCGGACCCTGTCTCGTAGAACGCCAGGACCGTGCGCTCGAGGTCCGGCTCCTCGACCACGAGGTCGAGCACCTCGACGCCCGCGATCGCCTGCACGAACCCCGTGAGCCCGTCGCTGAGGTGCGCGGTCACCGTGGTCGTGCCGCCGGCCGTGCTCGTCGCGATGTCGTGCACCGTGCCGAGCGATCGGAGGCGGGCCACGAGATCAGCGCTCTCGGCGTCGCGGACGGCGATGCGGGCATCCCGCCGCGCCGCCGCGCGCAGTCGCGCGACGGGGCTCACCTCGACGATGCGGCCCGCCCGCAGAACGGCGACCTCGTCGGCGGCGTGCTCGATCTCGCTGATGACGTGCGAGCTCAGCACGACGGTCTCGCCGGCGGCGCGCGCCTCGCGCACGAGGCCGAGGAACTCCTGCTGCACGAGCGGGTCGAGCCCGCTCGTCGGCTCGTCGAGGATCAGCAGCTCGGGTCGGTGCGCGAAGGCCTGCACGAGCCCGACCTTCTGCTTGTTGCCCTTGCTGAGCGCGCGCACGGGGCGGCTCAGGTCGAGCCCGAGGCGCTGCGCGAGCTCGTCGAGGCGTCCGCGCTCGACGCCGCCGTTGAGCTCGGCGAGGTGGGTGAGCAGGGCGCGCGCGCTCACGCGATGGTCCATCGCGAGCTCGCCCGGAAGGTAGCCGATGCGCCGCCGCAGGGCGGTGCCTCCGGCCCGGGGCTGCTCGCCGAGCACGCGCACCTCGCCGCTCGTCGGGCGGATGATGTCGAGCAGCACACGCATCGTCGTGGTCTTGCCTGCCCCGTTGGGGCCGATCAGGCCGAACACGCGCCCCGGCTCGATCGTCAGATCGACGCCGTGCAGCGCGGTCCGGCGCCCGTAGCGCTTGGTGAACGCACGGGTCTCGATGACAGCGGTCATCGCGGGTTCCTCTCGTAGGGCGCCCCGGGGGCGCGGATCAGTGATCGGATGCCCGCGGCCGAGGCGGGTCCGGGTCCTGATTCGGGTCGCCGGCCGCCTTGTCCGAGCGCGGGCCGCGCGCGGTCTCGGGGTCGCCCGCGAGCACCGCGGACGCGGCCTCGAGGAGCGCGTCGTCGGCGTAGAGGCCGTGCGTGTAGAGCTCGAGCGTCGGGACGGTCATGCGCCGCACGAGCGACGGAGTGAGTGCCGGCTCGCCGAGCGCGCGCCCGAGGTGCCGCTCGAGGAGCAGGGGGAGGAGGCCGTGCATCGCGATGAGCACGGCGGTCATGCGCGGGTCGCTCGAGGGCCGCATGCGCCCGCTCGCGACGCCCTCGGCGAGCATGGTCTCGGTGCGGGCGAGCAGGTCGTCGAAGAGACGGTCGCCGGCGGGGGAGCCGTCGGTGATCATGCGCGCGAGGTAGTCGAGGCTCGCGCGGTGGGCGTCGACGTCGGCGAGCCAGCGCTGCATCGCGCTCTGGAGATCGCCGCCCTGCGACTCGAGCGCGGTGCGCTTGCGACCGAGGACCTCCTCGACGATGTGCGCGTCGCATTCCTCGCGCAGGCCCTCCTTCGAGCCGAAGTGGTGGATTACGAGCGCCGGGCTGACGCCCGCCTCGGCCGCGATCCGGCGCACGCTCACGGCGTCGGCGCCGTGCGCGCCGAAGAGCGCGATCGCGGAATCCCTGATCCGCGATCGCAGCGTCTGATCATCGGCGGTTGAACGCATGTTCAGGATGCTCAACGCTTGTTCAGCAGTCGTCAAGAGGACGGCCCCGCGGAGCGCTCCGCGGGGCCGTGCCGGTCGTGCGGGGTGCTGCTATTCCGTACGCGAGAGCCCGGAGAGCACCGCGCGGCCCACGAGGTGGTCGCGCAGGATGAACCCGAGCAGGGCGGGCGTCGCGTCCTCCGGGACCTCGATCGAGGGCACGTCGAGAGCGTTGACGATGAAGTAGTACCGGTGGTCGCCGTGACCCGAGGGCGGCGCCGCGCCCAGGAAGCGCTTGAGACGCAGCTCGTTCGAGACCGTCACCGCGCCCTCGGGCAGGAGTCCGGCATCCGGGTCGCCCGCGTTCGCGGGGAGGGATGTGCAGGAGGCGGGCACGTTGTAGACGGCCCAGTGCCACCAACCGCTGCCGGTCGGTGCGTCGGGGTCGTACATCATGACGACGTAGCTCTGCGTCCCCTCGGGCGCACCGCTCCACTCCAGGGCGGGGGAGCGGTCCTCGCCGCCCGCGCCGGCGATGCCGGACCGCGCCCACTGGGGCAGGTCGTCGCCCTCGCTGAGGTCGGGGCTCGAGAGCTCGAAGGTCGGAACGTCGGGCAGTCGCCAGAACGGGTCGTTGGTCACTGAGGCCTCCTACAGGCTCGATCCAGAACTCGGATGCTCCACCGTGCCATGCGGCTCTGCACGGTTCTTCAACTATATGCAAATACATGCAGTCGTTCCCCAGGTGACGCACAGCGCGCTCAAGCCGCCCTGGGGGCGGATTCCGACACTCGAAGATAGATTCGCGAGCGTCACCCATCCCGGAGGGGCCCACGACCCGATGGAGTCCATACCGCCGCTCGCCCCCGAGCGGCGCTTCACACGATTCGAAGGAGAATTGTGGACTTCCAGATTGTGCAGGCGTTCTTCATGCTCGGCTTCGTCGCGATGGCGGCGGGCACCCTGTGGTTCATCATGGAGCGGAACGATCTCAAGCCGGAGCTGAGGTCGGTCGCGACGTACGCGGCCGTCATCACCTTCGTGGCGGCGATCCTCTACTACGTCATGAAGGACATGGTCGCGTTCCCCGGCGGTGCGATCGACGCCGCGGCGGTCGAGGCGACCACACCCGTCCGATACATCGACTGGCTCATCACGACTCCGCTGCTGCTCATCGAGTTCGGCATCATCGTCGCGCTCGCCGGTGCGGCCAAGAAGGGTCTCATCACCCGACTGGTCATCGCCGACATCATCATGATCGTCACGGGCTACCTCGGCGAGGTCGGCGAGCCCGGCTCGGCCGGCAACGTGATCTTCTTCGTAATCTCCGTGCTCGCGTGGCTCTACATCGTGTACGCGGTCTTCACCGTCAAGGTCTCCGGCGCTCCGGAGCACGTGCGCCGCGCCGTCTCGATCATGCGACTCTTCGTGATCATCGGCTGGTCGATCTACCCGCTCGCCACGGCGACGCAGGAGTTCCTCGAGATCAGCGGCAGCGACATCGGCCTCGCGGTCGGCGTCGCCGCGGTGATCTACGTGATCGCCGACGTGCTCAACAAGGTCGGCTTCGGCATCGTCGCGGTCAACGCGGCGAAGAAGTCCTCCGGCATCGATGAGGTGCACCCCGCCTCGTAGCGCCGGGAGAGAACCCCGATGCGGTCGCGCCTGTGGGGGCGCGGCCTCATCATGGCGTCCGGGCGGACCCGACGCCGGGCACCGTGATTCACGGTCGGGTAACGATCGCGTGGCGGAGTCGAGCGGAATTCGGCTCGGGCGCTACCGTGTGGCCACGATCCGCACCCGCGGCCACCCCGCCGCAGCTCGAAAGGCCCGACCGTGACCGACACGAGGGGCGGCGCCGACCTGATGGCGCCTGCGCCGACCAGCACCGCGCCGACCAACACCGCGCCGACCTCCGCGCCGACGGGTGCCGCACCCGTGGCATGGCGCCGCATCGGGCCGAGCCCTATCCGGGTCTTCCCGATCGCGCTCAGCGGCACGAACTTCGGCTGGAGGGCCGACGAGTCGACGACGACGGCGATCCTCGATCGCTTCCTCGAGCTGGGCGGCTCCTTCATCGACACCGCCGACTCCTACGCCGGCGGGCGCAGCGAGATCATGATCGGCAACTGGATGCGCCGCCGAGGCGTCCGCGACGGGCTCACGATCGCGACCAAGATCGGCAAGAGCCCCGACAACCCGGGCCTGTCCGCCCGCGCGATCGACGCGGCCGTGAGCGCCTCGCTCGATCGGCTCGGCGTGAGCAGCATCGACGTCCTCTACCTCCACATCGACGATGAGGCGGTGCCGTTCGAGGAGACCCTCGCGGCGGTCGACGAGCTCATCCGCGACGGACGGGTCCGCGCCTTCGGCGGCTCGCACCACACCCCCGACCGGCTGCTCGAGGCGCGCATCGCCGCCGGCCAGCTCGGCGTCGCGCCGATGATCGCTCTGCAGAACCACTACAACCTGCTCCATCGCACGGAGTACGAGGGCGGCCTCGCCCGCGTCGCCGCGCAGCTGGATCTCGGCGTCATGCCGCGCTTCGCCCTCGAGGCCGGCTTCCTCACCGGCAAGTACCGCTCGCGCGCCGACCTCGAGCGCCACGGGCGCGGGTCGGAGGCCGCGCGCCACCTGACCCGTCGAGGGATCCGCATCCTCCACGCCCTCGACCGCGTCGCGGCCGACCTCGACTCCTCGGTCGCCACGGTCTCGCTCGCGTGGCTGCTGAGCCGCCCGCGGGTGGTCGCTCCCGTCGTCTCGGTCAGCGGCGCGGACCAGCTCGACGCGATCATGGCCGCGCCGGCGCTCGCTCTCGGGCGGCATCACCTCACCGAGCTGGACCGCGCGAGCGCGTAGCCGGGCCGACCCGCGTCGTCCCGTCGACAGGGACGACTCAGCGGGCGGTCTCGCCGATGATGCGGTCGAACACGCGACGCAGCGCCGAGCTCGCGGCGATGACGTCGCCGACGTGGCTCCAGGCCATCGCGCCGTCGTATGCGAGCATCAATTCGTCCGCGGCCTCGCCCGGCAGCGGGTGCTCCATGCGCGCGAGCGTCGACTCGAAGATCTCATGCAGCGACTCGTGGAACTCGGTCACGACGACCCGGACCGGGTGGGCGGGGTCCGAGAACTCCGCGGCGGCCTTCTGGAACGGGCACCCTCGGTAGCCGGGCGCGTTCACCTGCGCGACTACGGCATCCGCCACGAGCCGCAGGCCGACGCGCGGGTCGGTGTGAGCGACGACGAGGCCCTCGATCGACTCGAGCGAGGCGTCGCGTCGCGTCGAGATGTACTCGAGCACGAGGCGGTCCTTCGAGCCGAAGTGCTTGTAGAACGTCGCTTTCGTGACCTTCGACTCCGAGATGAGCAGGTCGACGCCGACCTGTCGGATGCCGTCGTCGTAGAAGCGGCGCATCGCGGTCTCGAGGATCCGGGCCTTCGCAGGGGCGACACGCCGTGCGGCCTCGAGGGGGGCGCTGACCGTCACGGTGTGTCTCCTCACTGCAGCGCTGCCGATGCCGTCGATCGGGGGGTCGGGACGACAGGGGCGCTGCATCTGCTTCGCGAGGAGTGGGTAGCTCCTGCGATCGCTCCGGAGAACCGGCTCGATGGGTTCACTGTAGCAGGGGACAGACCGGGTTGTCTGTCCGCATTTGAATTCCTTTCGCTCCCCAATCCGGGGGGCTCGACGGCGCGGGCCGTCATCTCGGCTGATGACGTAGGGTCGAAGGCGACGAAGGAGTGCGATCGTGTCCCGGTACGTGTACCTCGTGCGCCACGGCGAGCAGCAGGACGCCGAGCACGGGCTCCCCGACGGCCCCCTCAGCGGGCGCGGTCAGCGGCAGGCGACGGCGATCGCCGAGCGCCTCAGCGGCGTCCCGTTCGCGAGCGTGCACACCTCGCCGCTCCAGCGGGCGGTCGAGACGGCGCGCACGATGACCGCGCGCATGCCCTCGATCGAGCCGGTGCCGACGGCTCTGCTCATGGACTGCATCCCCTCCGGCCCCTCGCCGGACATGCCGCACGCCTTCGAGTCGTTCTTCGGCGGCGTGACCGAGGCCGAGATCGCGGCGGGCGAGGCGCAGATGGCCGACGCGACCGCCGAGTGGCTGTCGCCCTCGCGCGACGACCGCCACGATCTCCTCATCACGCACAACTTCGTCATCGCGTGGTTCGTGCGCGAGGTCTTCGGCGCCCCCGCCTGGCGGTGGATGGGCGTCAATCAGGCCAACTGCGGGCTCACGATCATCCGCGTGCGCTCGGCGAAGCCGCCCGTGCTCGTCGCGCACAACGACCTCGGCCACCTGCCGGTCGAGCTGCGCACCGGGCTTCCGGTCGAGCAGCCGTTCTGACCCCTCGGGCCGGGCCCGAGCGCGCGCTCAGGCGTTCTGGCCCGCGAGCCGCTCGAGTCGCAGCTGCGTGAAGCGCATGCTCGACGACTCGGTTCCGAGCACGACGCGCATGCCCGCGAGCATCAGGCGTGTCGCCGTGATCGCCGGCCACCACGGGCGACGCAGGCCGAGCATCCGCCGATAGCGATCGGGCAGGGAGGCGACCGCGCCGGCGAAGAGGATGCGGTACGCGGGCCCGACCGCGCGCCCGAGCTGCGGCGACCGCAGCCAGCGCACGGCGTCATCGACGCGCTCGTCGCGCCGCAGGACGGGGATGTAGGAGGCGATCGCGGCGTCGAGCTCGGCGCGCGAGCGCGGCGGGTCGGCCATGCCCATGAGCTCGCCCGCGACGGCCCACTCGCGCACGTACTGATCGGAACCGCCGGGAACGGGCCCGCCCCACGTCTCGTGCGAGCCGATGAAGGCGTCGGCGAACACGCAGTGCACCCAGCCGATGAGGTCGGCGTCGTCGGCGCGGTAGTCGCGCGGGGTGCCGTCGGGGCCCGCGTACTCGCCGCGCACGCGCTCGTGCAGGCGCGACACCCACGCGCAGCCGGCCTCGGCCTGCGCGCGGTCGGCGAAGGTCGTCGTGAGCACCCAGCGCACCGTGCCGGCGAGGCGCCCGAGAGGGTCCTGCTGGTAGCGGCTGTGATCGTGCACGCCCGCCATCGCCCCGGGGTGCAGGGTCTGCATGAGCAGGGCGCGGATGCCCGCCACGATCGTGGGTGTGCCGTTGTGCACCGCCCAGACCGCCGAGCCGGGCCCGAAGAAGCCCTCGTCGTCGCCCGTCTCGAGGGCGCTCACCCACGCGGGAACGCCGTCGGGATCGCCGGAGAAGATCGTGAGGATGCGCGCCCGCGCGCGGCGGAGGAGGGCGGGCCTGGGCATGATCCCGACTGTCGCACACGGCTCTGGGGGGCGATCGTGAGCGGGCTGGGAGCACGGCCCCCTCGGGCCTCGCGCCGGGCATCCGCACACTTGCAAAAATACCCCCGGGGGTATACGCTCGAGTCATGACCCACCCTCGAACCTATGTGATCGTCGGCGGCGTCGCGGGCGGCATGTCCGCTGCGACCCGCCTCCGCCGCCTCGACGAGACCGCCCGCATCGTCGTCCTCGAGCGTGGCGAGCACGTGAGCTTCGCCAACTGCGGCCTGCCGTACCACGTCGGCGGCGTCATCGAGGATCGCGCCTCGCTCGTCCTCCAGACCCCCGCCGCCCTCGGCGCCCGGTTCGGCCTCGACGTGCGAGTGCGCACCGAGGCCGTCGCGATCGACCGCGAGGCCCGCACCGTGACCGCGCGCTCCGTCGAGACCGGCGCGGAGGAGCGGATCGCCTACGACGCGCTCGTCCTCAGCACGGGCGCGAGCCCCGTGCGCATCCCCATTCCCGGCGTCGAGCACGGCCTCGCCCTGCGCGACCTCGCCGACATGGACGCGATCATCGAGCGCGCCCGCGACGCGCGCCGCGTCGTCGTCGCCGGCGGCGGCTTCATCGGGCTCGAGCTCGCCGAGAACCTCCGCCACCGCGGCCTCGAGGTCACGGTCGTCGAGATGCTCCCGCAGCTGCTGCGCCCCTTCGACGTCGAGATGGCCCATCTCGTCGCCGAGCGGATGCGCGCGAACGGCGTCGACGTCCGTCTCGGGACGGCCCTCTCGGCCATCGAGCCCGACCACGTGGTGCTCGACGGCGGGGCCGCGACCCTCGAGGCCGACCTCGTCATCCTCTCCGTCGGCATCCGCCCCGACACCGCGCTCGCCCGCGACGCGGGGCTCGAGCTCGATGAGCGCGGCTACCTCGTCGTCGACGCGCAGCAGCGCACCTCCGACCCCGCGATCTGGGCCGTCGGCGACGCCGCGCTCAAGCAGCGCGCCGAGGGCGGCTCGGCCCCCGTGTGGCTCGCCGGGCTCGCCAACCGCCACGGGCGTCTCGCCGCCGACGCGATCGCAGGTCGCCCGCACGACGCCGTGCCCGCGTTCGGCACCGCGGTCATCGGCGTCTTCGGCCTCACCGCCGCGGTGGTCGGCCGCACCGAGCGCGAGCTGCGCGAGGAGGGGCGCAGCATCCGCGTCATCCACACGCACCCGAGCGACCACGCCGGCTACTACCCGGGCGCGACCATCCTTTCGCTCAAGCTCGTCCTCGACGCCGAGACCGATCGCATCCTCGGTGCTCAGGCGGTCGGCGAGAACGGGGCGGACAAGCGCATCGACGTCATCGCGACCGCGATGGCGGGCGGCCTCACGGGTCGGCAGCTCGCCGATCTCGAGCTCGCCTACGCACCCCAGTTCGCCTCGGCGAAGGACCCGATCAACATGCTCGGGTACGTCGACGACAACCTCATCGACGGGGAGGAGAGCGTGCAGTGGCACGAGCTCTCCGACCGGCTCTCCGAGGGCTGGCGCCTCATCGACGTCCGGACGACGGGCGAGAACGCGGCGGGGGCGATCCCCGGCGCCGAGCTCATGCCGCTCGACGGCCTGCGCGAGCACGCCGAGTCGCTGCGGGGCGAGCGCGTCATCGTGCACTGCAAGGTCGGCCAGCGCGGCCACACCGCGGCGGCCCTCCTGCGGCAGTACGGTGTGACGGCGGCGAACCTCGACGGCGGGTACACGACGTGGGTCACCGGCACCGCGGCGACCGCCGCCCCGATCCTGACTGGAGCAACCCGTGGCTGACGAGATCACCGTCGACGAGCTCGCGCAGCACCACGCGCAGGGCCCGATCGCCCTCATCGACGTGCGCGAGCTCGACGAGTACACCGCGGCGCACGTCCCCGGTGCCCGGCTCGTCCCGCTCGGCACGGTGCCCGACGCGGTCGAGACGATGCCGCACGACGAGCGCATCTACGTCATCTGCCACTCCGGCGCCCGCAGCCAGCGCGCCGCCGACTACCTGCTCGCACGCGGACTCGACGCCGTGTCGGTCGCGGGCGGGACGTCCGCCTGGGTGCAGCGCGGGCTCGACTACGAGACGGGGGAGCGACCGTGACGACCATTCCGGCGGCCGAGGCGAAGAAGATCACCAACCGGCTCCGCCGCGCGCAGGGGCAGCTGACGGCCGT
>NZ_JAUSMI010000176.1 GCF_030645145.1 Microcella sp.
GCCCGCGCCCGCGGTGCCGAGCTCGTCGTGCTCGCCGTGCCGTGCGCGCCCGCCGGCGTCGACTCCCTCGTGCCGGAAGCCGACGAGGTCGTGTGCCCTGAGCGCTCCGGGGCCTTCTTCGCGGTCGGCCAGTTCTACGCCCGCTTCGGCCAGGTCGACGACTCCGAGGTGCTCGCGGCCCTCGATGACCGGGGCGCGGAGGCCCCGCCCCGCAAGTAGCGTGACGCCATGACCGAGCCCCGCCGAGATGATCCCGACCCCTGGGAGGTCGACCCCACCCTCGTGCGCAACCAGGGCTCGCTCACGACCTCCGAGGGCACGGTCTGGATCGCCGCCGCCTCCGTCTCCGCGCTGCTCGTCGGAGCCATGCTCCTCGCCCTGTGGTGGCGGCTCGACGCGCCGCTCGCCCTCGCGGGCGCTCTCGCGACCGCGGTCATCCTGCTCGTCATGATCATCGTGCGCTACGCCGTCCGAGACCGACGGCCGCGGCTCGTGACCCTCGCCGCGCTGTTCTGGCTCATGGTCCTCGCCGACCTCGCGATCGTCCTCGCCGTCGCGCTCGGTCCGTAGCGCCGGCGCCGTGCCGTGCGCGACTTTCGCGCGCGGCAAGAATGCCGATTCTTGCGACGGATGCCCGCCCCGATCCTCGCGTGCCGGCATCCGGTCATCGCTACGATCGGCTCGACCCCCTGAACGAGCCGCGAGCGGCGCGATGACCCGCGCCCGCCGCAAGGAGTGAACCGTCATGACCGACGCCGTCGCCGCCCACCGCGAAGCCTGGAAGGCCCGAGAGGCCCTCGCCGAGCAGCTGATCCCGCTGATCGGGCGGCTGTATCGGGAGCACGGGGTCGTGACGGGCATCCACGGCCGTCGGCTCATCAACCAATCGGCGATCGGCGTCCTCAAGGCCCACAAGTACGCCGAGCACGTCACGGGCGCGCCGCTCGCTCTCGACGACACCGAGCGCGTGCTCGAGGCGCTGCTCGAGATCGGTCCCCGGCCCGCGTCGCTCGACATCGCGCGACTCATCTCCGGGCACGCCGAGGCCGGTGCGGGGCGCTCGCTGGTCGAGTACGTCCGCGACGAGCTCGATCTCGTGTGCGCCGACGCGGCCGAGGGCGGCGAGCAGGCGGGCACCGACGTCGTGCTGTACGGGTTCGGTCGCATCGGGCGGCTGCTCGCGCGCATCCTCATCGCGCACGCCGGGAACCGGGGAGGGCTGCGCCTGCGCGCGATCGTCGTGCGCCGCGGCGGCGAGAACGACCTCGTCAAGCGCGCCAGCCTGCTGCGGCGCGACTCGGTGCACGGGCCGTTCGAGGGCACGATCTCGGTCGACGTCGAGAACGAGACGATCCTCGCCAACGGCACGCTCATCCAGGTCATCTACTCGGACTCGCCGTCGAGCGTCGACTACACCGCGTACGGCATCCACGACGCGATCGTCGTCGACAACACCGGCCGCTGGCGCGACGAGGAGGGGCTCGCACAGCACCTCCAGGCGACGGGGGTCGCGAAGGTACTGCTGACCGCGCCCGGCAAGGGGGCGCTCAAGAACATCGTGCACGGCATCAACCACGAGACGATCTCGCCCGACGACCGCATCGTCACCGCCGCATCGTGCACGACGAACGCCGTGACGCCCGTGCTCAAGGTCATCGAGGACGCGTGGGGGATCCGCCACGGCCACGTCGAGACCGTGCACTCGTACACGAACGACCAGAACCTGATCGACAACTTCCACAAGGGCGACCGTCGCGGCCGCTCGGCGGCGCTCAACATGGTCATCACCGAGACCGGTGCCGCGAAGGCCGTCGCGAAGGCGCTACCGGAACTCGCGGGGAAGCTCACCGGCAACGCCATCCGCGTGCCGACGCCCGACGTGTCGATGGCGATCCTCAACCTGCAGCTCGAGCGGCCGACGACGCGCGAGGAGGTCAACGAGCACATCCGGCAGATGTCGCTGCACTCCGACCTCCGGCAGCAGATCGACTACATCGAGAGCCCCGAGATCGTCTCGAGCGACTTCATCGGGTCGCACCGCGCGGGCATCGTCGACGGGCTCGCGACCATCTGCACGGGCGATTCGGTCATCGTTTACGTCTGGTACGACAACGAGTTCGGCTACTCCTCGCAGGTCATCCGCGTGCTCGAGACGATGGCCGGGTCGCACCCGCGCGTCGTGCCGGCGCGGGTGCAGGCGTAGCGCCGCCCGCGCCGGGCATCCGCGCCCTGTACACGGCGGCGAGGCGACCCCAAGAATCCGCCGAGGGGGAGTGCCGCGCGCAGCCCGCCGACTCGTAGGGTGGGGGGAGGTGTGCAACGCTGCCGACCTCACCCGGGCGGATGCGTGCACCGCGATTCCCAAGGAGCCTCATGAGCAAGTACGCAGTGATCAACCCGGCCACGGGTGAGACCGTCAAGGAGTACGCGACCGCGACCGACTCCGAGATCTCCGCCGCCATCGAGTCCGCGCACACTGCGGCCCGCGGCTGGGCCAGGACCAGCACCCGCGAGGAGCGCGCCGCCCTCATCACGCGCGTCGCCGAGCTGCACCGCGAGCGCCGCCAGGAGCTCGCCGAGATCATCGTGCGCGAGATGGGCAAGCCGATCGGCGACGCCCTCGGCGAGGTCGACTTCTCGGCCGACATCTACCAGTACTACGCCGACCACGGCCCGTCGCTGCTCGCCGACGAGCCCGTCGACCTCGCCGAGGGCAGCGAGGGCTCGGCGTTCATCCGCAAGAGCGCGCTCGGCGTGCTGCTCGGCATCATGCCGTGGAACTTCCCCTACTACCAGGTGGCCCGCTTCGCCGGCCCGAACCTCGTGCTCGGGAACGCGGTCATCCTCAAGCACGCCGCGCAGTGCCCCGCGTCGGCCGAGGCCATCCAGCGGATCTTCCTCGATGCCGGATTCCCCGAGGGCGCCTACGTCAACGTCTACGCGACGAACGACCAGATCGGCACGATCATCGCCGACCCGCGCGTCGCGGGCGTCTCGCTCACCGGCTCGGAGCGCGCCGGTGCGGCCGTCGCCGAGCAGGCCGGCCGCCACCTCAAGAAGGTCGTGCTCGAGCTCGGCGGCAGCGACCCCTTCATCCTGCTGTCGACCGACGACCTGGATGCGACGGTCGAGATGGCCGTCAACGCGCGCGTCGACAACAGCGGCCAGTCGTGCAACGGCGCGAAGCGCTTCATCGTCGTCGAGGACCTCTACGACGCGTTCCTCGAGAAGTTCGTCGCGAAGATGGACGAGGTCGGCCCCGGCGACCCCATGGCGGGCGAGGCGGCCTACGGCCCGCTCTCGTCGGCCGCGGCGGCTGAGAACCTCGAGGGCCAGGTCAGGAAGGCCGTCGAGGGCGGTGCGCAGGTCCTCACGGGCGGCACGCGCGAGGGCACCTTCTTCTCGGCGACCGTGCTCGCGAACGTGAAGCCCGGCAACCCGGCCTACTACGAGGAGTTCTTCGGCCCCGTGGCGCAGGTGTTCAAGGTCGCGAACGAGGAGGAGGCGATCCAGCTCGCCAACGACACGCCGTTCGGCCTCGGCTCGTACCTGTTCACGACCGACACCGAGCAGGCCGCGCGCGTCGCCGACCAGATCGACGCGGGCATGGTCTACGTCAACTGCGTGCTCGCTGACAGCCCCGAGCTGCCCTTCGGCGGCATCAAGAACTCGGGCTCCGGCCGCGAGCTCGGCACGCTCGGCATCGACGAGTTCGTCAACAAGAAGA